>NC_018027.1:2481654-2791861 GCF_000266905.1 Mycolicibacterium chubuense NBB4
GCGGCTCCGCGGCCGCGCCCGCCGACGACCCGGTGGTGATCGCGCACTACGGCGTCGACATGACCGTCGACGGCGCCGGCGACATGACCGCGGTGGAGACGATCACCACCGAGTTCTACAGCACCGACCGCCACGGCATCTTCCGGTACTGGGATCTGGCCAACCAGAACGACTCCCACATCCGGCAGAAGCCGGAGGTGACGTCCGTCCTCCTCGACGGAGCGCCGGTGACCTATCAGATGCTGTGGGAGGACGGCAGGCGGTTCCGGGTGGCCAAGATCGGCGACCCGGACCGGACCTTGAGCGACGGCACGCACGTGTTCGAGATCCGCTACACCATTCCCGGCGTGCTCGAGCCCGGGGACGCGGGCGCCGGCAAGCGTTTCGCGGCCAGCACCGCAACGTCCAGCGCCACCCCCTCGGTAGCCCAATTGACGGCTCCGCCGTCGGCAGCCCAATCGACGGCTCCGCCGTCTGCAGCCCAATCGACGGCTCCGCCGTCGGTCTTCTTCTGGAACGTCATCGCCCCCTCCTGGAACAACCGCATCCGGCGAGCCGACATCACCGTCACACTGCCCGGTCCGGTCGGCGCCGCGCAGTGCTCGGTCGGCTACGGCGTCGGCAGCCCCTGCGGCGATCTGACCGTCCGCGGCGACCGCGTCGAGCTCTCGGCGTCGTCGCTGCCGCCGCGGACACCGGTGACACTGAGGGCCGGAATCGACGTGCCGACGCCCGCTCGCGACAGCCTTTTCTGGACTCCCGCGTGGGACCGCGTTCTCGGGCAGTCACTCGACGGCGTGCTGTGGGTGGCCGTGCTGACCGTGGCGTTCGGGGTCGCCGCAGTGCTGTGGTTCCGCTCCGTGCTCGAGAAGCCCCCCGGTTTCCCGCTGCAGTACGCGCCGCCTCCGGGGCTCGGGCCGGTGCAGAACGAATACATCCGCACCGAAGCAGTGCCCAGGCACGGGCTCACCGCCACGCTGTTCTACCTCGCCGAGCGCGACCTCATCACGCTGCAGCAGGTCAACGACAAGCAGTGGAACATCCGTGGCATCGCCGAGCGCAACCAGTGGCTCGGGATCGACCCGGTCAGCCTCGCGGTCGCGACCCGACTCAAGGTGACCAGCCGCGGCGCCGAGTTCGAAGCCAAGAAGACCGTCAAGTCCGGCGAGAAGCTGAACAAGGCCAAACTGGACATGCGCCAGGCCGTCGAGAAGTGGGCGACCGACTCCGGGCTGATGGTGGCGCGCAAGAAGGAGTTGTGGCTGCGGGTCGCCAACGCGGCATCGTTCGTCCTGATGTTGTGCGCCTTCTTCCTCTGGGGTGCGCCCGCCACGATGTGGGCACTGCCGTTCGCGGTGTTCTTCCTGCTGTCGGCCGGGTCGTGGCGCGATGGCGTCGGCACCAGGCGCACCGCGGCAGGCCGCGAATTGTGTTCGCGGGCAGGCGGTTTCCACCGCGTGCTGGCCACCGACTCGGCTGAGACGCGGTTCGACTTCGCGGCCCGCAAGGACCTCTACGTCACCTACGTGCCCTTCGCGGTGGCGGCCGGCGTCGCCGCCCGGTGGGCGAAGAAATACCAGGAATTCACGGGAAGCCCTGCGCCGCAACCGGAGTGGTACGGAACCTCGGACACGTCGTCGACCCGGTGGGGAGCCGCCGGCGGGACGGGCGATACGGACTTCGACAGTTTCGAATCGGCGCTGTCGTCATCGATCGGCGCCTACACCGCGTCGCAGTCGTCCTCCTCGTCGTCGTCCGGCGGGGGCGGCGGATTCTCCAGCGGCGGGGGCGGTGGCGGTGGCGGCGGAGGAGGAGGCGGATCGTGGTGAGCTTCGTGCTGGTCGTCGTGCTTGTGGTGGCGGTGCTCGTGCTGGTCGGATTCGTCACCGGCTACAACAAGATCCGGTCCGCCGACGTCCGGGTCGCCGAGGCCCTGTCGGGTATCGACGTGGAGCTGACCCGCCGGGCGTCGCTGATCCCCAGCCTGGTGCACACGGTGCAGACCTTCGCCGCGCACGAGAAGGGGATCCTCGATCACGTCGCCGACGCCCGCGCAGCGCTGACGTCGGCCACCGGCAGCAACTCGGTGGCACAGCGCAGCGCGGCCGAACGCCAACTCGACGCGGCGCTGACGCCACTGCTGGCGCTCGGGCAGACCTACCCGCAGCTGAACTCGTCGAACAACTTCCTCGACCTGCAGCGCAACCTCTCCGACACCGAGGACAAGCTGGCCTTCGCCCGGCAGTACTACAACGACGCGGTCGCCACGCTGAACCGGTTGCTCACCACGATGCCGTGGATGTTCGTCGCGCCGCTGACGAAGGTCGACGAGAAGGAGTACTACCAGACGCCGCGCTGACGCCCGCCGGTCGGCGCTTCCTAGACTGGCCCGGTGCGTCTCGTCTTCGCCGGCACACCGGAACCGGCCCTGCCGTCCCTGCAGCGGCTCATCGACTCGCCGCGCCACCACGTGGTCGCGGTACTCACCCGGCCCGACGCCGCAGCAGGCCGGCGGGGCCGGCCCGCCCCGTCGCCGGTGGCGAAACTGGCGTCCGAACACGCCATCCCGGTGCTGCGCCCGCAGCGTCCGAACTCCGAGGAGTTCGTCGGCGAGCTGGCCGCGCTGGCCCCGGACTGCTGTGCGGTGGTGGCCTACGGGGCGTTGCTCCGGGATGGGCTGCTCGCCGTGCCCCCGCACGGCTGGGTGAACCTGCACTTCTCGATCCTGCCGGCCTGGCGGGGCGCGGCGCCCGTGCAGGCCGCGATCGCCGCGGGTGACACGCTGACCGGCGCCACCACCTTCCAGATCGAGCCGAGCCTGGACTCGGGCCCGGTGTTCGGCGTGGTCACCGAGACCATCCGGCCCACCGACACCGCGGGGGACCTGCTCGACCGGCTCGCCGACACCGGCGCCGGGCTGCTCGAAGCGACGATGGACGGCATCCAGGACGGCACGCTGGCCGCGGTGCCCCAGCCGGCCGAGGGCGTCAGCGTCGCGCCCAAAGTCACCGTCGACGACGCCCGCATCCGCTGGGACCTGCCCGCCCATGTGGTGGACCGCCGGATCCGGGCCGTCACGCCGAATCCGGGAGCGTGGACGATGATCGGTGATTCGCGCGTGAAGATCGGACCGGTGACCCTCGCCGATGGTGACAACGAAACCCTTGCGCCGGGGCAGATCTCGGCGCAGAAGCGTCACGTCCGCGTCGGCACCGGATCGCATCCCGTGCTGCTCGGCACGGTGCAGCCGCCGGGCAAGAAGCCGATGAACGCAGCGGACTGGGCGCGCGGCGCCCGCCTGCAGGCGGGGCAGGCCCGATGACGCGTCCCGCCAGGAAGCGGCCGACCCGGCGCACACCGCTCGACCCGGCCCGCCGGGCCGCATTCGACGTGCTGCGCGCGGTCTCCGAGCAGGACGCCTACGCCAACCTCGCGCTGCCCGCGATCCTGCGCGACCGCCAGATCACCGGCCGGGACGCCGCGTTCGCCACGGAACTGACGTACGGCACCTGCCGCACCCGCGGCCTGCTCGACGCGGTCATCGCCGCGGCCGCGGGTCGCCCGGTGGACCGAATCGACCCGGTGTTGCTGGACCTGCTGCGGCTCGGCAGCTACCAACTTCTGCGCACCCGCGTCGACGACCACGCGGCTGTGTCGACCACGGTCGAGCAGGCCGGTATCGAATTCGACACCGCGCGTGCGGGTTTCGTCAACGGTGTGCTGCGGACCATCTCCCGCCGGGAGGCGGACGACTGGATCGCCGAGCTCGCCCCGCCCAGGGTGAGCGACCCGGTGGGGCACCTGGCGTTCGTGCACGCGCATCCGCGGTGGATCGCTCAGGCCTTCGCCGACGCGCTGGGCGCGCGCGCGAACGAACTGAGTGCCCTGCTCGATAGCGACAACGCCCGCCCCGAGGTCCACCTCGCCGCGCGTCCGGGTGTGCTCTCGGCCGTCGACCTCGCCGGGCAGGTCGGCGGCACGGTGGGCCGGTACTCGCCCTACGCGGTCTACCTGCCCGAGGGCGACCCGGGGGCGCTCGCGCCGGTGCGCAACGCCCAGGCGCTCGTCCAGGACGAGGGCAGCCAGCTCGTCGCCCGGGCGCTGACACTCGCACCGCTGGACGGCCCCGACGGCGGCAGGTGGCTGGATCTGTGCGCGGGTCCGGGCGGCAAGACCGCGCTCTTGGCGGCGATCGGGACCGCGAGCGGAGCGGCGGTCACGGCTGTGGAACCGGCTCCGCGGCGCGCCGAGATGGTGGAGCAGAACACCGCAGGACTGTCGGTCGAGATCGTCCGCGCCGACGGCCGCGACCCCCACCTGACACCGGGATTCGACCGGGTGCTGGTCGACGCGCCCTGCACGGGCCTCGGCGCGCTGCGCCGCCGGCCCGAGGCGCGCTGGCGCAGGCAGCCCGGCGACGTCCCGCCGCTGGCCAAACTGCAGCGCGAGCTGCTGGCCTCGGCGATCCGGCTCACCCGACCCGGGGGAGTGGTGCTCTATGCGACCTGCTCGCCGCACCTGGCCGAGACCGCCGGGGTGGTGGCCGACGCGCTGCGCAAACATCCGGTGACCGCGCTGGACACCCGCGAGCTGTTCGAACCGGCCGCCGACACCGGCGAGACCACATCGGTGCAGCTCTGGCCGCACCGGCACGGCACCGACGCGATGTTCGCCGCCGCCTTTCGCGTCACCGGCCCCGCGATAGGGTGAACTGCATGCCAGGACAGCCCGCACGCCACGTTCCGCTGATCGCTCCGTCGATCCTGGCCGCCGATTTCGCCCGGCTCGCCGACGAGGCGGCCGCGGTGAAAGGCGCCGACTGGCTGCATGTCGACGTGATGGACAACCACTTCGTGCCCAACCTCACGCTCGGCATGCCGGTGGTGGAATCCCTGCTCCAGGTCACCGACATCCCGATGGATTGCCACCTGATGATCGACAACCCCGACCGCTGGGCCCCGCCGTACGCCGAAGCCGGCGCCTACAACGTCACCATCCACGCCGAGGCCACCGACAACCCGGTAGGAGTGGCCCGCGACATCCGCGCCGCGGGCGCGAAGGCGGGCCTGGCGATCAAGCCGGGCACGCCCCTGGAGCCTTACCTGGAGATCCTGCGGGAATTCGACACGCTGCTGGTCATGTCGGTGGAACCGGGCTTCGGCGGGCAGAAGTTCATCGGCGAGGTGCTGCCCAAGGTCGGGACGGCGCGCCGCCTCGTCGAGGCCGGTGAGCTGACGATCCTGATCGAGATCGACGGCGGCATCAACGCCGACACGATCGAGGCGGCCGCCGAGGCCGGCGTGGACTGCTTCGTCGCGGGGTCGGCCGTCTACAGCGCCGAGGACCCCGCCGCGGCCGTGCGGTCGCTGCGGGAACGCGCCGCGACCGCATCCCGACATCTGACGCTGTGAACCTCGACGCCGCGATGCGGGCGGCCATCGAACACGCTGACAAGGTCAAGGGCAAAACGTATCCGAATCCCCCTGTGGGAGCGGTGATCCTGGACTCCGGCGGCGAGATCGCCGGCGTGGGGGCGACCGCTCCGGCCGGCGGGCCGCACGCCGAGGTGCTGGCCCTGCGGCGGGCCGGGAACCGGGCGTCCGGCGGCACCGCCGTGGTGACGCTGGAACCCTGCAATCACTTCGGGCGCACGCCGCCGTGCGTGGACGCTCTGCTGGCCGCCGGTGTCGCCGAGGTCGCCTTCGCGGTGGCCGACCCGAATCCGGTCGCGGCCGGGGGAGCGGCGCGGTTGGCTGACGCCGGGGTCCGGGTGAGTGCCGGCGTGCTGGCCCAGGCCGTCACCGGCGGGCCGCTGCGGGAGTGGCTGCACAAACAACGCACCGGAATGCCGCATGTGACATGGAAATTCGCGACGAGCGTGGATGGCCGAAGCGCCGCGGCCGACGGCAGCAGTCAGTGGATCACCAGTGAGGCGGCCCGCGCCGACGTGCACCGTCGCCGTGCGGCGGCCGACGCCATCGTCGTCGGTACCGGCACCGTCTTCGTCGACGATCCCGCGCTGACCGCCCGGCTGCCCGACGGCAGCCTGGCCGACCACCAGCCCCTGCGAGTGGTGGTGGGCCGGCGCGAGATCTCGCCCGACGCAACGGTTCTCAACGACGATTCGCGGACCATGGTGATCCGCACCCGCGACCCCCACGAGGTCATCAAGGCACTGTCGGATCGCACCGACATCCTTCTCGAGGGCGGTCCGACGCTAGCCGGCGCGTTCCTGCGGGCCGGGGTGATCGACCGGATCCTGGCCTACGTCGCCCCGATCCTGCTCGGCGGGCCGATCACCGCCGTCGACGACGTCGGCGTGCTCAGCATCGCGCAGGCCCAGCGGTGGCGTTTCGACGGGATGGACCCCGTCGGGCCCGACGTCCTGCTCAGCCTGATTCCCGCCTGATGCCGTGATCGTCTTGTTATCCAATCGTTTTCATACGGTCACCGCGGCGCCGGCGTGGTACGTCTCACAGCGGCGCGCGGGTGCGCCACGCGCGGTGTCGCCGGCCCGATCTCGCTACACTCGGTCGAGCGTCGGGCTCAAGTCAACGAGGCCCGGCGGGAATATCGCGCTTTCACCGACGAGTTGCGCTTGGGTGAGCACGAACAAAGGACACGAGCATGACTGCTCTGCAGGACTGGCTCAGCATCAGTCCGGTCAAGCCCTTGGACATCAAGGCCGTTCTCATGGACGCCTTCCGGGGCCGGACCTCTGACCACGACGAGAAGACGCCCGACGGGCCTCAGCTGATGGGCCGCGGCCTCGAACGCTGCTGAGGCTCCGGCGCGGGCTGCTCCGGATCGTCGGCGTGGTCGTTCCGGGCGCTGATGAACAGGCCGAGCACCGCGCCGACCACACACACGATCGCGGTGATCGTGAAGATCTCCGCGTACTGCAGCACATAGGCCTCGCGGACGCGGTGCGCTTCGGCCGCCAGCCGGGCGGCCAGGGTGTTGCCCCCCGTACTCTCGGGCAGGCTGGCGAGGTGCTGGTTGAACCGGTACAGGCCCCACGCTGAGAGCGCCGCGATACCGATGAGCATCCCGATCATGCGGGCGACGACGACCGCTGCCGACGCGATGCCGTGCTGGGCTGACGGCACCACCCGAAGCGTCGCCGAGGTCAGCGGGCCGATGACCAGGCCGAGGCCCAGGCCCGTGACGGCCAGGTCGGTGTCCAGCGTGGGCAGCGTGAACAGGCCCAGGTCGTGGCGGGCGGCCAGTAGGTCGACCGGCCACTTCGAGATCAGCAGGTAACCGCCGGCCGCGATGAGCAGGCCGGCGAATGCCACGATGCGGTCGCCGACGCGGGTGGCCAGCCAGCCGCCGAGCAGCGCGCCGATCGGCAGCGCGATCAGGAAGCGCAACAGCAGGAAGGCCGCGTGGTTCTGGTCCTGACCCAGCACGCCCTGACCGAACAGCTCGACATTGACCAGCGTCACCATCAGCGCGGCGCCGGCCGTCAGCGAGGCGCCCAGGGCCGCCAGGAACGGCCGGAAACGCACGCCCGCGGGGTCGAGGAGCCGGGTGCGGGCGAACTTCTCCCACACGAAGAACGCGACGGCGGCCACCGCCGCGGCGATCAACACCGGCACACCCCAGCTCGGGAGCACCTCCTTGCCGTTGGGTTTCGGGTTGTACAACCCCACCACGGCCAGACCGAGAGCGACGGCCAGCAGCAGCCCGCCGGCGACGTCGACCTTCTGCGGCTCTTCGGTCGCCTGCCGGCTGGGCAGGCTGAAGTGGATCATCACCATCGCGATCAGGGCCAGTGGCACGTTGACCCAGAACACCGCCTGCCAGTGCGTGAACAACCACACCAGGGTGATGCCGTACACCGGGCCCAGGACGCTGCCCAGCTCCTGGGCAGCGCCGACGCCCCCCAGCACCGCCGCGCGGTTGCGGGCGCCCCACAGGTCGGCGGCCAGCGCGAGGGTGACCGGCAGCAGGGCGCCGCTGGCGGTGCCCTGCACGACCCGGCCGACGACCAGGACGTCGAGGTCGCTCGACAGCGCTGTGATGACCGACCCGACGGCGAATCCCGCGAGGCTGGCCTGGATCAGCAGCTTGCGACCGAACCGGTCGGAGGCCCGGCCCAGCAGCGGCATCGCCGCGATGTAACCCAGCAGGTATCCGGTGATGATCGGCGTGACGCGCTGTATCTGGTTCACGCCGATGCCGACGTCACGCATGATGTCGGTCATGATCGTGACGACGACGTAGGTGTCCAGCGCGCCGAGCACCACCGCGAGGCTGCCCGCGCTGATCGCGATCCGGCGGTTGGTCGTCGTCGACCCGAAGGCCGACGCCGGGGCCACGTCCGACCCGTGCATCACACCGCCGGTTTGTCGACGGTGACCGGTTCGCCCCACTTCGACAGCGTCATCGTCACGCTGTTGCCGGGGCTGGGCTCCAGCCGCGCCTGCATCAGCTCGTGATTGCCGTCCTCGGTGACCCACGCGGTGCCGGGGACCGGACCCTTGGCGTCGATCTGCGGCGCGATCTTGTTGACGGCGTCGGCGCTGACGTTGCCGGTGATGCGCACGGTCTGAGCGTCCTCGACGGTCTCGCGACCCTCGGATTTGGCGTCGGAGAAGTTGGTCAGCACATTGGCCAGGCCGACGTCGGGGTTCAGGATGGCCGCGACGTCATAGATGTCGGAGGCCGGCCCGAAGTTCGACAGTTTGCCGCCCGAGGTGAGCGCGGCGTAGAGGTCACCGCCGGAGACCACGAACTCCACACCCTGGAGCCGCTGGCCCAGGAACACGATGTCGGCGGTGCCCTTGGCCGCCGTCGCCGGCTTCTGGGTGAGGTCGCCCTCGAGCGACTCGACGGGCAGCTCGGCGATCTGCCCCTGCACCCCGAGCTTGAGGTGAGCGCTGGTCTGGGCCTTCGTCGTCTCGGCCGACTCCCTGAGCAGCGTCGTCGGGTCGGGGAGTTCCTTGCCGGACTTCTCCGAGGACGAGCCCGAGCAGCCCGCGACCAGGGCGACAACGGCGAAGAGAGCGGCCAACATTGCCAACAGGCGGGTTCGCATGCCTGCATCGTAGAGGGTGCGCGTGTACCGGGGACGTGGCCGGGGAGTGCGCCCCAGCGCGCTTCCGGTTGCTGAGCTCGGCTTTCGGCATCGACCATCTAGGCTGGGCGGCGTGTTCACCGGAATCGTCGAAGAGCTGGGCGAAGTGGTCGGCAAGGAGAGCCTCGGTGACGCGGCGCGGCTGGTCATCCGCGGTCCGATCGTCACCTCGGACGCCGGGCACGGCGATTCCATCGCCGTCAACGGGGTGTGCCTGACGGTCGTCGACGTGCTCGCCGACGGCTCCTTCTCCGCGGATGTGATGGACGAGACGCTGAACCGGTCGAGCCTGCGCGGCATCGATGTGGGCGCGCGCGTGAACCTCGAGCGGGCCGCGGCGATCAGCAGCAGGCTCGGCGGGCACATCGTGCAGGGCCACGTGGACGGCACCGGGCACGTGATCTCGCGCACACCGTCGGAGCACTGGACCGTCGTCCGGATCGCACTGCCGCCGGCGCTGTCCCGCTACGTCGTGCTCAAGGGTTCGATCACCGTCGACGGTGTGTCGCTGACGGTGTCGGGCCTGGGCCCCGACTGGTTCGAGGTGTCGCTGATCCCGACCACCCTCGACATGACCACGCTGGGTCGAGCCGAGGTGGGAGCTCACGTCAACCTCGAGGTGGACGTCATCGCCAAGTACGTCGAGCGGCTGCTGCGCTCCTCCGACGACTCGGCAGGCCTGTAGCGCGCCCCGCGGCAGCCGTCCGACCGGGGCAATAACCGACGCCCGCCTTTGGTTCATACTGAGAGGCAGATCCACCAGGGATGACACGTGGTTCCCCCCGGGAACCGGCAAGGGCGGTGAGGATGACGAGGCTGGATTCGGTCGAGCGTGCGGTTGCTGACATCGCCGCAGGCAAGGCCGTGGTCGTCATCGACGACGAAGACCGCGAGAACGAGGGCGACCTGATCTTCGCCGCCGAGAAGGCCACTCCCGAACTCGTCGCTTTCATGGTCCGCTACACCTCGGGCTATCTGTGTGTGCCACTGTCCGGCGAGATCTGCGACCGGCTCGGGCTGCTGCCCATGTATGCGGTCAACCAGGACAAGCACGGCACCGCTTACACCGTCACCGTCGATGCGAGAAACGGTGTGGGAACCGGTATCTCGGCATCGGACCGGGCGACGACCATGCGGTTGCTCGCTGATCCGACCGCCGTGGCCGACGATTTCACCAAGCCCGGCCACGTGGTGCCGCTGCGCGCCAAGGACGGTGGCGTGCTGCGCCGGCCCGGCCATACCGAGGCCGCGGTCGATCTGGCCCGGATGGCGGGCCTGCAGCCCGCGGGCACGATCTGCGAGATCGTCAGCCAGAAGGACGAAGGCGCGATGGCGCAGACCGACGAGCTGCGGATCTTCGCCGACGAACACGACCTCGCGCTGATCTCGATCGCCGACCTGATCGAGTGGCGGCGCAAACACGAGAAGCACATCGAACGCGTCGCCGAGGCCCGCATCCCGACCAGGCACGGCGAGTTCCGGGCCGTCGGCTACACCAGCATCTACGAAGACGTCGAGCACGTCGCGCTGGTCAAGGGCGACATCGCCGGCCCGCACGGCGACGGTCACGACGTGCTGGTCCGGGTGCACTCGGAATGCCTGACCGGTGACGTCTTCGGATCGCGCCGCTGCGACTGCGGCCCGCAGCTCGACGCCGCACTGGCGATGGTGGCCCGCGAGGGCCGCGGTGTCGTGCTCTACATGCGCGGACACGAGGGCCGCGGGATCGGCCTGATGCACAAGCTGCAGGCCTACCAGCTCCAGGACGCCGGCGACGACACCGTCGATGCCAATCTCAAGCTCGGGCTGCCCGCCGACGCCCGCGACTACGGCACCGGCGCGCAGATCCTCGTCGACCTCGGTGTGCGGTCGATGCGGCTGCTCACCAACAACCCGGCCAAGCGGGTCGGCCTGGACGGCTACGGCCTGCACATCATCGAGCGGGTACCGCTGCCGGTGCGCGCCAATGCCGAGAACATCCGCTACCTGATGACCAAGCGTGACCGCATGGGCCACGACCTGGTCGGTCTCGAGGACTACGACGAGGCGCTGCCCGGCGAGTTCGGGGGAGCGGTATGAGCGCCTCCCGGACCCACGGCGGAGCGCGGAAATGAGCCCTGCCGCAGGCGTGCCGGAGTTGCCCGAGCTCGACGCCGCAGGGGTGAAGCTCGGCATCGTCGCGAGCACGTGGCACGAGACGATCTGCGACGCCCTGCTCGAGGGAGCCCGCAGGACGGCCGCCGACGCCGGGATCAGCGACCCGACCGTGGTGCGGGTGCTGGGGGCCATCGAGATCCCGGTGGTGGCCCAGGCACTCGCGAAGACGCACGACGCCGTGGTGGCGCTGGGTGTCGTGATCCGCGGCGAGACACCGCATTTCGATTACGTCTGCGACGCCGTCACCCAGGGTCTGACCCGCGTGTCGCTCGATGCGTCCACGCCCGTGGCCAACGGTGTGCTGACCACCAACACCGAACACCAGGCACTGGATCGTTCCGGGCTGCCGGGTTCGGCCGAGGACAAGGGGGCGCAGGCGGCGGCCGCGGCGCTGTCCACGGCGCTGACGCTGCGTCAGCTCCGATCATGAGCGGCGACCGCGGGGACTGGGACGTCGAGGTCAGGCCCCACCGGACGCCGATCTTCGCCTACGGCGCCGCGGCGCTGATCCTCGCCGCGCACGTCGCCGTGGGACTGCTCTTGAAGGTCGGGTCCACCGGCGTCTACTTCCGCACCGCGGACCAGGTGGCGATCGCCATGCTGGGCGCGGTGATCGCGGGTTTCGTGTGCCTGTTCGCCAGGCCCCGGCTGCGCGCCGGCGCGGCCGGAGTCGCGGTGCGAAACCTGTTCGGCTACCGCCTCTTTCCGTGGAGTGAGGTCGTCGGGGTGTCGTTTCATCCCGGCGCCCGCTGGGCTCGCCTCGACCTGCCCGACGACGAGTACGTGGCCGTGATGGCGATCCAGGCGGTGGACAAGGCGCGGGCGGTGGAGTCCATGGACGAGGTGCGCGCCGTGCTGGCGCGCTATCAGGTGAACGGGGTCGACGGCCGCCGCCCGTGACCGGGACCCGGGCGAGGTCGCCCGTCGGGACGCGGCAGTAACCTGGGTCCGTGCCCGATCCAGCGACGTACCGACCCGCTCCCGGGTCCATCCCCGTCGAACCGGGCGTCTACCGTTTCCGCGACCCGCACGGCCGCGTGATCTACGTCGGCAAGGCCAAGAGCCTGCGCAGCCGGCTCAACTCCTACTTCGCCGATCTGTCGGGCCTGGCGCCGCGCACCCGGCAGATGGTCATGACCGCCGCCGGCGTGGAGTGGACGGTCGTCAACACCGAAGTCGAGGCGCTGCAACTCGAGTACAACTGGATCAAGGAGTTCGACCCGCGGTTCAACATCCGCTACCGCGACGACAAGTCCTACCCGGTGCTGGCGGTCACCCTCAACGAGGAGTACCCGCGGCTCAAGGTCTACCGCGGCCCGCGCCGCAAAGGGGTGCGCTACTTCGGTCCGTACTCGCACGCGTGGGCGATCCGCGAGACCCTCGACCTGCTGACCCGGGTGTTCCCGGCACGCACCTGCTCGAACGGAGTCTTCAAGCGGCACAGTCAAATCGGCCGTCCGTGCCTGCTGGGCTACATCGACAAGTGCTCGGCCCCGTGCGTCGGGCGGGTCAGCGCCGAGGAGCACCGACGCATCGTGGGCGACTTCTGCGACTTCCTGGCGGGCAAGACCGATCGGCTGATCCGCCAGATGGAACAGCAGATGAACGCCGCGGCCGAGGACCTCGACTTCGAGCGGGCCGCCCGGCTACGGGACAACATCGGCGCGATGCGCCGGGCGATGGAGAAGCAGACGGTCGTCTTCGGTGACGGCACCGACGCCGACGTGGTGGCGTTCGCCGACGACGACCTCGAAGCGGCGGTCCAGGTGTTCCACGTCCGGGGCGGCCGGGTGCGCGGTCAGCGAGGCTGGATCATCGAAAAGTCCGGCGAACCAGGTGAGTCCACCCAGGAATACCTCGTCGAACAGTTCCTGACCCAGTTCTACGGCGACCAGGCCGCCCTCGGCGGCGCGGCCGACGACGGCGGCGACGAAGCGACCAACCCGGTGCCCAGGCAGGTCCTGGTCCCGGTGCTGCCGGAAACCGCCGAGGAGCTGGAGACCTGGCTGTGCCAGCTGCGCGGCTCACGGGTGAAGCTGCGGGTCCCTCAGCGCGGCGACAAGCGGGCCCTCGCCGAAACGGTGCAGCGCAACGCGGCCAACGCGCTCACCCAGCACAAACTCAAGCGGGCCGGTGATTTCACCGCCAGAAGCGCTGCGCTGCAGAGTATTCAGGACGCCCTGGGTCTCCAGGACGCGCCGTTGCGCATCGAGTGCGTGGACATCAGCCACGTGCAGGGCACCGACGTGGTGGCCTCGCTGGTGGTGTTCGAGGACGGCCTGCCGCGCAAGTCCGACTACCGCCATTACGCGATCCGCGAGGCCGCCGGCGGCGGTCGCTCCGACGACGTCGCCTCGATCGCGGAGGTGACCCGAAGGCGCTTCTACCGCCATCTGCGCGACACCCAGCAGCCCGGCGACATGATGGCCGTGTCCGATGTCGCCGCCGGGGCGGCTCCAGAAGGCCGGCCGCGCAAGTTCGCCTACCCGCCCAACCTCTTCGTGGTCGACGGCGGCGCGCCTCAGGTCAACGCGGCGGCCGCGGTGCTCGAGGAGCTCGGCGTCACCGACGTCGCGGTGATCGGGCTGGCGAAGCGGCTGGAGGAGGTGTGGGTGCCGTCCGAGCCGGACCCGGTGATCATGCCGCGCAACAGCGACGGTCTGTACCTGTTGCAGCGGGTCCGTGACGAGGCGCACCGCTTCGCGATCACCTATCACCGCAGCAAACGGTCCAAGCGGATGACGGCGTCAGCGCTGGACTCGGTGCGAGGGCTCGGCGAGCACCGGCGCAAGGCGCTGGTCACCCACTTCGGCTCGCTGGCCCGGCTGAAGCAGGCCAGCGTCGAAGAGATCACGTCGGTACCCGGCATCGGGGAGGCGACCGCCCGGGCGGTGCTCGAGGCGCTCGGCGCTCCGGTCGAGCCCGCGGAAGAGGCGCCGTCCGTTTCGGAAGCGCCCGCTGCGGTTATCGGCAATGATCAGAACAGGGCATCGGGATGACAGAGCAGGGCATGCGTGGGGATGTGCGTGGTGGCGCGAACGGTGGGGAAGACCTCGAAGCCGAGGGAATCGACGTGCTCCTGGTCACCGGCCTGTCGGGCGCGGGGCGCGGCACCGCCGCCAAGGTGCTCGAAGACCTCGGCTGGTACGTGGCCGACAACCTGCCTCCCGAGCTGATCGCGCGCATGGTCGAGCTCGGCCTGGCCGCCGGATCGCGGATCACCCAGCTCGCCGTCGTGATGGATGTGCGCTCCCGCGGCTTCACCGGTGACCTGGACTTCGTCCGCAGCGAGCTGGCCACCCGCAGCATCACCCCGCGGGTGCTGTTCCTGGAGGCCTCCGACGACATCCTGGTGCGCCGCTACGAACAGAACCGGCGCAGCCACCCGCTGCAGGGCACCCAGACACTGGCGGAGGGGATCGCGGCCGAGCGGAACCTGCTGGCGCCGGTGCGCGCCGTCGCCGACCTCGTGATCGACACCTCCTCGCTGTCCGTGCACGGCCTCCGGGAGAGCATCGAGCGTGCGTTCGCCGGTGCTACCGTGGCGCACACCAACGTCACGGTCGAGTCGTTCGGGTACAAGTACGGGCTGCCGATGGACGCCGACACGGTGATGGACGTCCGGTTCCTGCCCAATCCCCACTGGGTGGACAATCTGCGGCCGCACTCCGGCCAGCATCCCGACGTCCGGGATTACGTGCTCGGCCAACCGGGCGCCGTCGAGTTCCTGGACTCCTACCATCACCTGTTGGACGTCGTGATCGACGGATACCGCCGGGAGGGAAAGCGCTACATGACCGTAGCCATCGGGTGCACGGGCGGTAAGCACCGCAGTGTCGCGATGGCCGAAGCGCTGGCCGACCGGTTGCAGGACTCGAAGCTGACGGTGCGGGTGCTGCACCGGGATCTGGGCCGCGAATGAATCAGCGCATCGTCGCCCTCGGCGGAGGCCACGGGCTCTACGCCACACTGTCGGCAGCACGCCGGATCACCCCGCACGTCACCGCCGTGGTCACCGTCGCCGACGACGGCGGATCATCGGGCCGGCTGCGCAGCGAGCTGGACGTCGTCCCGCCGGGTGACCTGCGAATGGCGTTGGCGGCGTTGGCTTCCGACAGTCCGCACGGCCGGTTGTGGGCGACCATCATCCAGCACCGCTTCGGCGGCAGCGGCGCGCTGGCAGGCCATCCCATCGGCAACCTGATGCTCGCGGGGCTGAACGAGCTGCTCGCCGACCCGGTGGCCGCACTCGACGAGCTGGGCCGGATCCTCGGGGTCAAGGGTCGCGTGCTGCCCATGTGCCCGATGGGACTGTCCATCGAGGCCGACGTCGTGGGGCTGGACTCCGATCCGCGGGTGAGCCGGGCGATCCGCGGTCAGGTGGCGATCGCCACCACCGTGGGCAAGGTGCGCAGGGTGCGGCTGCTACCGGGCGATCCGCCGGCCACGCACCAGGCCATCGACGCGATCATGAACGCCGACCTCGTGGTCCTCGGGCCCGGCTCGTGGTTCACCAGTGTGATCCCGCACGTGCTGGTGCCGCAGCTCGGCGCGGCGCTGCGGGCGACGACGGCGCGGCGCGCTCTGGTGCTCAACCTGGTGGCGGAGCCGGGCGAGACGGCGGGCTTCTCCGTCGAGCGT
The DNA here is from genome assembly GCF_000266905.1 of Mycolicibacterium chubuense NBB4. The sequence continues at coordinate 2,497,535 of NC_018027.1, forward strand.
CACATCCACGTGCTCGCGCAGCACGCGCCGGACTTCACCGTGCACGACATCATCGTCGACTCGGCCAGGGTGCCCAGTGACCGCGAGCGCGAGCAGTTGCGCCGCACCGCCACCATTCTCGATGCTGCGGTTCAGTTTGCTGACGTGTCCAGACCTGGTACACCTTTACATGACCCGGCGAGGTTGGCCGCGGCATTGGAGGGGGTTCTCCGGCGCGGCATCGCGCCCACCGGCACAGCGCAGGCCATACCGCCGACTGTGCCGACACCGACAGTCAACGGACCGAGAGGTGACGACCCGTGGCGATGACAGCCGAGGTCAAAGACGAGCTCAGCCGCCTGGTGGTCAATTCGGTGAGCGCTCGCCGCGCCGAAGTGGCCTCTCTGCTGCGCTTCGCGGGCGGGCTGCACATCGTGTCGGGCCGGGTGGTGGTCGAGGCCGAGGTCGATCTCGGCATCATCGCCCGCAGGCTGCGCAAGGACATCTACGACCTGTACGGCTACAACGCGGTCGTGCACGTGCTGTCGGCCAGCGGCATCCGCAAGAGCACCCGCTACGTCGTGCGGGTCGCCAAGGACGGTGAGGCCCTGGCGCGCCAGACGGGTCTGCTCGACCTGCGCGGCCGGCCGGTGCGGGGTCTGCCGGCCCAGGTCGTCGGCGGCAGCGTCGCCGACGCGGAGGCGGCCTGGCGCGGAGCGTTCCTGGCGCACGGTTCCCTCACCGAGCCGGGCCGGTCCTCGGCGCTGGAGGTCAGCTGCCCGGGACCGGAGGCCGCGCTCGCGCTCGTCGGCGCGGCCCGGCGGCTGGGGGTCAGCGCCAAGGCCCGCGAGGTGCGCGGGAGCGACCGTGTCGTGGTCCGCGACGGCGAGGCGATCGGGGCGCTGCTGACCCGGATGGGCGCGCAGGACACCCGGCTGACGTGGGAGGAGCGGCGCATGCGCCGCGAGGTCCGCGCCACCGCCAACCGGCTCGCCAACTTCGACGACGCGAACCTGCGCCGTTCGGCGCGTGCGGCGGTGGCCGCCGCCGCACGCGTGGAACGGGCACTGGAGATCCTCGGCGACACGGTGCCCGACCATCTCGCCGCGGCGGGCAGCCTGCGCGTCGCCCACCGCCAGGCCTCGCTCGAGGAACTCGGCCGCCTCGCCGACCCGCCGATGACGAAAGACGCTGTGGCGGGCCGCATCCGGCGGCTGCTGTCGATGGCCGACCGCAAAGCCAAACAGGACGGCATCCCGGACACCGAGTCCGCGGTCACGCCGGATCTGCTCGAGGACGCCTGACCGACGCCTCGCCTAGGAGTCGAGCAGGGTCTCCAGCGCCCGCTGGTCGATCGTGTCGAAGTCGTGGTCCTCGACGTGCATGTAGTGCCGGACGCGGTTGACGAAATCGTTGATCGCGTTGTTGAACGCCTCGGTCGCCGCATTGCGCTTGTCCGGTGACACGGCCGAGGTGAGCTCCTGGGCGAACGCGCAGTAGATCACCCGCTGCGCGCTGTCGGCGATGTCGCTCGGGGCGACCAGCCGCAGTTCGGTCAGCAGCGTGATGGCGCGCTTGATGTCGTCTTCGAGCACGCCGGTCACCCGCACCAGGCGGAACAGCACGGCCAGCCGATTCAGGTTGTCGGGGATGGACGGGTCGATCTCGCGCGCCATCGTGATCAGCTCCTGCTGGCTGTCGGCATGCGACAGTTTGTCGACGACGGCGGTCCATTCGCCGGAGATCTGCTTGAGGCCCGCACTCGCGACCGAGATCTCGGTCATCGCGGCGACGAAGCGGATCGTCGCGTCGCGCAGCAGATCGAACTTCTCGCGCTCCTCCTCGGCCGCACTCTGGCGTTCGTGGGTCTTCTTCGACGTCCAGTACGTGGCGAGGCCGCCCACGATCGTGCCCAGCAGGCTCGCGGAGGCGGTGATGGCCGGGATCACCCAGTCGGTCATCGGTCGAGTATCGCTGCGCCGGTGTCCGCTCAGTAGCGTCTTGGGTATGGACATCCTGAGGGTGGGCGTCATCGGCGGACGTCCGCCGCTGTGCGACGACGGCAGCGGCCTCGACATCGACCTGATGACGGCGATCGCCGAGAAGCTGGGGGACTCGGTCGAGTTCGTCGTCGCCGGATCTCCCGGCGACGTCGCCGACGGACTGGCCTCCGGCGCCCTCGCGTGCGCCGCGGGACTGGCCGCCGCCCCCGAGCGCGAACGCGCGGTCGCCTTCGCGCCGCCCTACCTCATCACCGGCCACGCGCTGGCCGTCGACACCGAACGGCACCGCGACGTCGGATCGGTCGGTGATCTGCGCGGCCTGACCCTCGGCGTTCAGGCAGGCGGCACCGCGGCATCGCTGGCCGGCGAGCTCGTCGCCCAGGGCAGAGCCGGGACCGTCGTGACGTACGGCGACGGCGGCGTCCGCGCGGCGCTGTCGGCCCTGTCCGCCGGAGAATGCGACGCCGTCCTGGAGCTCGCGCCGGTACTCGGGGCGCTGGCAAGGCAATTCGACGGCGTCGAGGTGGTCGAGACGGGGCTGTCCACCGAGCACGTCGGTGTCGCCGTCGCCGAGCACGACCAGCAGCTGCTGAGCCGCATCGCCGTCGCGCAGTCGGAACTGGAAGCCGACGGCACCCTGCAGCGTCTGCGCCGCAGGTGGCTGGGGAACCCCTATTCCGACCAGGGGCTCGGCGTGGTGTGACACCGTTTGGGCCAACCGCGCGCAGCCGGACGGCCTACCACTAGGCTGGTCGCCGAGCTGTGGCGAAGACTTCAACAGATCTCGATCAAGAGGAGAGACAAGTGACGATCCGGGTAGGCGTGAACGGTTTCGGCCGTATCGGGCGCAACTTCTTCCGCGCACTGGACGCGCAGAAGGCCGAGGGCAAGAACACCGACATCGAGATCGTCGCCGTCAACGACCTCACCGACAACGCGTCGCTGGCGCACCTGCTGAAGTTCGACTCGATCCTCGGCCGCCTGCCCTACGAGGTCAGCCTCGAGGGCGACGACACCATCGTCGTCGGCGAGCACAAGATCAAGGCGCTCGAGGTCAAGGAAGGCCCCGCCGCGCTGCCCTGGGGCGACCTCGGTGTCGACGTCGTCGTCGAATCGACGGGCATCTTCACCAACGCCGCCAAGGCCAAGGGCCACCTGGACGCCGGCGCCAAGAAGGTCATCATCTCCGCACCGGCCACCGACGAGGACATCACCATCGTCCTCGGCGTCAACGACGACAAGTACGACGGCAGCCAGAACATCATCTCCAACGCGTCGTGCACCACGAACTGCCTCGGCCCGCTGGCCAAGGTGCTCAACGACGAGTTCGGCATCGTCAAGGGCCTGATGACCACCGTGCACGCCTACACCCAGGATCAGAACCTGCAGGACGGCCCGCACAAGGACCTGCGCCGCGCCCGCGCCGCCGCGATCAACATCGTGCCGACCTCCACCGGCGCCGCCAAGGCCATCGGCCTGGTCCTCCCCGAGCTCAAGGGCAAGCTCGACGGCTACGCGCTGCGGGTGCCGATCCCCACGGGTTCGGTCACCGACCTGACCGCCGAACTGAGCAAGCCCGGCACGGTCGACGAGATCAACGCCGCGTTCAAGGCCGCCGCCGAGGGGCCGCTCAAGGGCATCCTCAAGTACTACGACGCGCCGATCGTCTCCAGCGACATCGTCACCGACCCGCACAGCTCGCTGTTCGACTCGGGCCTGACCAAGGTGATCGACAACCAGGCCAAGGTCGTCTCCTGGTACGACAACGAGTGGGGCTACTCCAACCGCCTCGTCGATCTCGTCGCCCTGGTCGGCAAGTCCCTCTAGAGCGATGGCTTCATCGTCTATACGGTCACTCTCCGACCTTCTCTCCGAGGGGGTTTCGGGGCGCGGTGTGTTGGTGCGCTCCGACCTGAACGTCCCGCTGGACGACAATCGCCACATCTCCGATCCGGGGCGCATCATCGCCTCGGTTCCGACGCTCAAGGCGCTCAGCGACGCCGGGGCCAAGGTGGTCGTCACGGCGCACCTCGGCAGGCCCAAGGGTGAGCCGGATCCGAAGTTCTCCCTGGCGCCGGTGGCCAAGGCGCTGAGCGAGAAGCTCGGCCGGCACGTTCAGCTCGCCGGCGACGTCGTGGGCAGCGACGCGCTGGCGCGCTCGGAAGGCCTGACCGACGGCGACATCCTGCTTCTGGAGAACATCCGTTTCGATCCCCGCGAGACGAGCAAGGACGACGCCGAGCGCACGTCGCTGGCCAAGGCCTTGGTCGAACTCGTCGGTGACGACGGGGCGTTCGTCAGTGACGGTTTCGGCGTGGTGCACCGCAAGCAGGCCTCGGTCTACGACGTCGCCGCCCTGCTGCCGCACTACGCGGGCACCCTGGTCGACACCGAGGTCAAGGTGCTCGCTCAACTCACGCAGGCAGGCGAGCGGCCCTACGCGGTGGTGCTCGGCGGTTCGAAGGTCTCCGACAAGCTGGCCGTCATCGAGAATCTGGCGAACAAGGCCGACAGCCTCATCATCGGCGGCGGCATGTGCTTCACATTCCTCGCCGCGCAAGGTCTTTCGGTGGGCAGCTCGCTGCTCGAGGAGTCGATGGTCGAAACCTGCCGCAAGCTGCTCGACGACTACGGCGACGTGCTGCACCTGCCCGTGGATATCGTGGTGGCGGAGAAGTTCGCCGCGGACTCGCCCGCGGAGACGGTGGCTGCCGACAAGATCCCCGACGACAAGATGGGTCTCGACATCGGCCCCGAGTCGGTCAAGCGGTTCACCGCGCTGCTGTCGAACGCGAAGACCATCTTCTGGAACGGCCCGATGGGCGTGTTCGAGTTCCCGGCATTCGCCGCGGGCACCAAAGGCGTCGCCGAGGCCATCATCGCGGCGACCGGGAAAGGCGCGTTCAGCGTCGTCGGCGGCGGCGATTCCGCGGCCGCCGTTCGCCAACTCGGGCTGCCCGAGGACGGCTTCTCCCACATCTCCACCGGCGGCGGCGCGTCGCTGGAATACCTCGAGGGCAAGGAATTGCCCGGCATCTCCGTTCTCGAGTCCTGAAAGGGCCGTCGATGTCCCGTAAGCCGTTGATCGCCGGCAACTGGAAGATGAACCTCAACCACTTCGAGGCCATCGCGCTGGTGCAGAAGATCGCGTTCTCGTTGCCGGATAAGTACTTCGACAAGGTCGATGTCACCGTCATCCCGCCGTTCACCGACCTGCGCAGCGTGCAGACGCTCGTCGACGGCGACAAGCTGCGGCTCACCTACGGCGCGCAGGATCTCTCGCAGCACGACTCCGGCGCGTACACCGGCGAGATCAGCGGCGCGTTCCTGGCGAAGCTGGGCTGCTCGTTTGTCGTCGTCGGGCACTCGGAGCGGCGCACGTACCACGGCGAGGACGACGCGCTGGTCGCCGCGAAGGCGGCCGCGGCGTTCAAGCACGGACTGACGCCGATCATCTGCATCGGCGAACACCTCGACGTCCGTGAGGCCGGCAACCACGTCGACTACAACGTCACGCAACTGCGCGGCTCGCTGGCCGGGCTCTCCGCCGACCAGATCGGCCGGGCCGTGATCGCCTACGAGCCGGTGTGGGCGATCGGTACCGGCCGGGTCGCCGGCGCCGCGGATGCGCAGGAAGTGTGCAAGGCGATCCGCGACGAACTCGGAAACCTCGCGTCCCCGGAGCTCGCGGCGGGCGTGCGCGTGCTCTACGGCGGCTCGGTGAACGCCAAGAACGTCGGCGAGATCGTCGGACAGGGCGACGTCGACGGCGCCCTGGTCGGCGGCGCATCCCTGGACGCCGAGCAGTTCGCGACGCTGTCGGCCATCGCCGCGGGCGGGCCGCTTCCGTGACCGGCGATCGCTGCCGCTCCGACAACCGGTAAGCTGGCCGCCGTGCAATTGACCCTGCAGATCATCCTGGTCGTGACCAGTGTCCTGGTCGTCCTCCTGGTCCTGCTGCATCGCGCCAAGGGCGGCGGCCTGTCCAGCCTCTTCGGTGGCGGTGTGCAGTCCAGCCTGTCCGGCTCCACCGTGGTCGAGAAGAACCTGGACCGGTTGACGCTGTTCGTGACCGGCATCTGGGTCGTGTCGATCATCGGCATGGCGCTGTCGATCAAGTACAGCTAACCCAGCGCGCGCAGCACCGCCGCACCCGTCCGTCGCCCGCTCACCAGAGCGCCCTGGATCGACGCCGTGTCGCGGTGGTCGCCGCACACCCACAGCCCCGCTCCGGCGCGGTTCGGGCGACGAGTGCGCAGTGGTGGCGGCTGCGCGGGCAGCGCGTCCCTGACGACATGGCGGATCACCGGCTGCCACCCGCCGGCGTCGACACCGAGGATCTCGGCCGCATGTGCGCGCATCTGCGTTTCCGCGGGCTCCGGACGGCCGGGTCCCCACAGCGCGGAGGCCTGGACGAGATGACGCCCGGCCGGGGCATACGTCGGCGCCGCCGCACTGATCACCGCGGTGTTCACCACCGGTCCGCGGGAGCCTGAGCGGCCGTCGACGAACAGCATCGGCGGGCCCGGCCACTCCCGATCGGACGCCCACCAGTCGGTGACGACGCCGTGGGTCGGCACCGGGTCGGTGCCTGCGAGCGCGGCCGCGGCGCGCGTATCGGTGGCGACGACCACGTGGCGGGCCCGCGCCACCGCGCCGTCTTCGGCGGTGACGCGCCAGCCGGCGCTGTCGCGGGAGACCTCGACCACCCGGCGCGTGGTGGACACCCGGTCGCCCAGCCGGCCGGCCAGCTGTCGCGGCAGCGCCTGCATGCCTGCCGCCGGTAGCGCCGGCACCCCGAGGGCGAACATGCGGACCAGCAGCAGAGCGAACGCGTTCGACGTCGATCCGCCGTCGTCGAGGAGGACCCCGGCCAGGAAGCGGTCGACGACCCGGCGCAACTCTCCGCGCAGTCCGGCGTCGTCCAGTGCCGCGAGCAGCGTCGTGTCGCCGCCCGTGTTGGCCGTCAACGCCGACGGCCGCAGGGCGGGATAGGCCCAGCGAACCAGCGCCACGACATCGGACGGACGGACAGCGCGCTTGGCCAGCATGCCCGGTACGCGGGTGGGGCGGCGCAGCGGATGCGCCAGGATGACGGCGTCGTCCTCGCGCCGCACTCCGACGCCGGCTCCGAAATGCTGCAGTCGCAGGTTCGCGATGTCCACGCTGCGCGCCAGCTCCGGATAGGCGGGGTTGAGGACCTGGAAACCGCGGTCGCACCGGAAGCCGTCGACGACGTCGGTCCGGATCCGGCCGCCGACCTCGTCGCCGGCTTCCCAGACCCGGACGTCCCGCCCGGCGGCCGCCACGACGCCGGCGCAGCGCAGGCCGGCCAGCCCGGCGCCCACCACGAGGACCTCGGCCTCTTCAGCAACCATTCACCCGCCTCCTCGCGTGGCCCCACGGTACACACGCAAGGGCCCCGGACGGCCCGCCATGCGCCGACCGGACGGCGAGTCGATACTTGACCAATGGCTCAGACATCCGACCTCGCACCCATCGGCTCCGTACAGCGGACGCAGGGAGGGCGTGAAGCCACCGAGCCGATGCGCGAAGACATCCGCCTGCTCGGAGCCATCCTCGGCGACACGGTCCGCGAGCAGAACGGCGAGGAGACCTTCGACCTGGTCGAGCGTGCCCGCGTCGAGTCCTTCCGGGTGCGCCGGTCCGAGATCGACCGGTCCGAGCTGGCCACGCTGTTCGACGGGATCGACGTCGGTGAGGCCATCCCGGTGATCCGCGCGTTCACCCACTTCGCGCTGCTGGCCAACGTCGCCGAGGACATCCACCGGGAGCGGCGCCGGGCCATCCACGAGGCCGCCGGCGAACCACCGCAGAACAGCAGCCTGGCCGCGACCTACCTGAAGCTCGACGGCGCCGACCTCGACGCCGCAACCGTCGCCGACGCACTCACCGGAGCGCTCGTGGCGCCCGTCATCACCGCGCATCCCACCGAGACCAGGCGGCGCACGGTCTTCGACACCCAGCACCGGATCACCGAGCTGATGCGCCTGCGCCTGCACGGGCACACGACGACCGACGACGGCCGCGACCTCGAGCGGGAACTGCGCCGCCACATCCTCACGCTGTGGCAGACCGCGCTGATCCGGCTGTCCCGGCTGAAGATCTCCGACGAGATCGAGACCGGCCTGCGGTACTACCCCGCGGCATTCTTCGACGTGATCCCGGAGGTCAACGCCCAGGTGCGGGCGGCCCTGCAGGCACGCTGGCCCGATGCCGGCCTGCTCGAGGAGCCGATCCTGCGGCCCGGTTCGTGGATCGGTGGGGACCGGGACGGCAATCCCAACGTCACCGCCGACGTGGTGCGGCTGGCCACGGGCAGCGCGGCGTACACCGCGTTCGCGCACTACCTCAGCGAGCTGACCGCGCTGGAACAGGAACTGTCGATGTCGGTGCGCCTGGTGCACATCACCGACGCCCTGGCCGCGCTGGCCGACGCGTGCCACGAGCCGGCGCGTGCCGACGAGCCGTACCGCCGCGCGCTGCGCGTGGTGCACGCGCGGCTCACGGCCACGGCCCGGCAGATCCTCGACCGCCGAGCCGAGCACGAGCTCGACCTCGGCATGGAGGCCTACGAGGCGCCGGCCGAGCTGCTGGCCGACCTCGACGTCATCGACGCCTCGCTGCGCGGCCACGGCAGCGCCGTCCTGGCCGACGACCGGCTGGGCCGCCTGCGAGAAGCGGTCCGTGTCTTCGGGTTTCACCTGTCCGGACTCGACATGCGACAGAACTCCGACGTGCACGAGGAGGTCGTGGCCGAGCTTCTCGCCTGGGCCGGGGTGCACACCGACTACATGTCGCTGTCCGAGCCGGAACGGGTCGATCTGCTGGCCGCGGAGCTGGCCACCCGGCGGCCGCTGACGGGCCCGGGTGCGGTGGGCGTCCCGCCCGCGTGCGGGGGACTGTCGGAACTCGCGCGCAAGGAGCTCGACATCGTGTCGGCGGCGGCACGGGCCGTGCACGTCTTCGGCGCGCAGGCCGTGCCGAACTACATCATCTCGATGTGCCGGTCGGTGTCGGACATGCTCGAGGCGGCGATCCTGCTCAAGGAGGCCGGCCTGCTCGACGCCTCGTCGGAGACTCCGTACGCACCGGTCGGCATCGTGCCGTTGTTCGAGACCATCGACGACCTCCAGCGAGGATCCGCCACTCTCGAAGCGGCACTTGACCTTCCGCTCTACCGCGCGGTCGTGGCCGCGCGCGGCGACAGCCAGGAGGTGATGCTCGGTTACTCGGACTCCAACAAGGACGGCGGATACCTGGCCGCGAACTGGGCGCTGTACCGGGCCGAGCTCGATCTCGTCGAGTCGGCCCGCAAGACCGGCATCCGGTTGCGCCTGTTCCACGGCCGCGGCGGCACCGTCGGCCGCGGCGGCGGTCCGAGCTACGAGGCGATCCTGGCCCAGCCGCCCGGCGCGGTGCGGGGCTCGCTGCGGATCACCGAACAGGGAGAGGTGATCGCCGCCAAGTACGCCGAGCCGCGCATCGCCCACCGCAACCTGGAGACCCTGCTCGCCGCGACGCTCGAGGCGACCCTGCTCGACGTCGAGGGGCTCGGCGATGCGGCCGGGCCGGCCTACGAGGTGCTCGACGACCTGGCCGAGCGCGCGCAGCGTGCCTACGCCGAACTGGTGCACGAGACACCGGGATTCGTCGACTACTTCAAGGCCTCGACTCCGGTCAGCGAGATCGGCGCACTCAACATCGGCAGCAGGCCGACGTCGCGCAAGCCGACCACGTCGATCTCCGACCTGCGGGCGATCCCGTGGGTGCTGGCGTGGAGCCAGTCGCGGGTGATGCTGCCCGGCTGGTACGGCACCGGTACCGCGTTCGAGCATTGGATCGACGACGGCAACGACCCGGACGCGCGGCTGGAGGTCCTGCGCGACCTCTACCGGCGCTGGCCCTTCTTCGCGACCGTGCTGTCGAACATGGCTCAGGTGCTGGCCAAGTCGGACCTCGGGCTGGCCGCGCGCTACGCCGAACTCGTCGACGACGAGGCGCTACGGCGGCGGGTCTTCGACAAGATCGCCGACGAGCACGAGCGCACGATCCGCATGTACAAGATGATCACCGGCCAGGACGACCTGCTGGCCGACAACCCGGCGCTGGCCCGGTCGGTGTTCAACCGGTTCCCGTACCTCGAGCCGCTCAATCACCTGCAGGTCGAACTGCTGCGCCGCTACCGCTCGGGTGACGAGGACGAACTCGTGCAGCGCGGCATCCTGCTGACGATGAGCGGGCTGGCCACCGCGCTGCGCAACAGCGGCTGAATTGTCGCTGTCGCGACGGCGGCTGAATTGTCGCTGCGCAACAGCGGCTGCTTTGTCGCTGTCGCGACGGCGGCTGCTTTGTCGCTGTCGCGACGGCGGCTGCTTTGTCGCTGTCGCGACGGCGTCCCTTAGAGGCCGGTGGTGCGGCGCACCCTGTCGAGGGCGCCGCGAATCGCGTGCTCGGCCACCCCGAGCGGCAGGATCACCGACTCGCCGATGCCGACGATGCGCTCGACGCGGGTCACGATGCCCTCCAGCCGGTCGACCACCCCGATGAGGCGGGGAGCCAGTTCGTCGATGCGGCTGATGGTGTCGTTGAACCGCTCGAGGGTGGCGTCGAGGTTGCCGGTCGAGTTGTTGAGGTCCTCGAGCGTCTCGCTGAGGCCTTCGAGGATGGTGTCGACCTGTTCCACGGTGACGTCGGCGTTCAGCGCGGCCTTCGCGAGTTTCCTGATCCGCTCGGGACCGGTCCGGACGGGTCTGCCGCTCTTATCAACCATCGGGCAAGTATGACGTGCCCGCCGAGGCTCGGTTACGGTGTTGGAGATGCTCGCATGAACGTCCGGGTGGCTTTGTTCGCCACCTGCTACAACGACCTGATGTGGCCGGAGACGCCCAAAGCCGTTGTGCGGCTTCTTCGCCGCCTCGGCTGTGAGGTCGACTTCCCGGTCGCCCAGACGTGCTGCGGGCAGCCGTTCACCAACACCGGGTACGCCGGTGAAGCCATCCCCGCCGTCCGCGCGTTCACCGCCGCTTTCGCCGGATACGACGCAGTGGTCGCACCGTCGGGGTCGTGCGTCGGCTCCGTACGTCATCAGCACCGCGACATCGCCGCGCGTGCCGCCGATCCGCGGTTGCAGGCAGCCGTCGACGCCGTCGCACCCCTCGTCTACGAACTCTCCGAGTTCCTGGTCGACGTGCTGGGCGTCACCGACGTCGGGGCGTACTTCCCGCACCGGGTGACCTACCACCCGACGTGTCACTCGCTGCGGATGCTGCGCGTCGCGGACCGGCCGCGCCGGCTACTCGAGGCGGTGCGCGGGATCGACCTCGTCGACCTGCCCCGCGCCGAGCAGTGTTGCGGATTCGGTGGCACGTTCGCGGTGAAGAACGCCGACACCTCGGTGGCGATGGGTTTCGACAAGGCCGCCGCAGCCCACGACAGCGGAGCTGAAGTGCTTGTGGCGGGTGACAATTCGTGTCTCGCCCACATCGGTGGTCTGCTGTCTCGGCAGCGCAGCGGTATGCGGGTGATGCACCTCGCCGAGGTCCTGGCCAGTACCGAGCAGGCGCCGGCATGACAGGCGGTCACCCCCACGTCGGGGTCACGGGTGCCTTTCTCGGCCTTCCCTCCTTTCCCGTCGCCGCCAGGTCCGCGCTCGCCGATTCGGTGCAGCGCGCCAACCTGGCCCACGCCACCGGCACCATCCGTGCCAAACGGGCTTCCGTCGTCGGCGAACTCGACAACTGGGAGCAGTTGCGGCTGGCCGCCGAAGCCATCAAGGACGCGGCGCTGCACCGCCTCGACGAGCACCTGGAGACCTTCGAGGCCAACGCCACCGCCGCCGGAGCCACCGTGCACTGGGCGCGCGACGCCGAGGAGGCCAACCGCATCGTCGTCGGTCTGGTGCAGCGGACGGGCGCTTCGGAAGTGGTCAAGGTCAAGTCGATGGCCACGCAGGAGATCGAGCTCAACGAGGCACTTCACGCCGCCGGGATCGCCGCGTGGGAAACCGATCTCGCGGAGCTGATCGTGCAACTGGGTGACGACTGGCCCAGCCACATCCTGGTCCCCGCGATCCACCGCAACCGCGCCGAGGTCCGCGAGATCTTCCTGCGCGAGATGGGCAAGGTCGGCCGCCCCGCACCCGGGGATCTGACCGACGAACCACGCCGGCTTGCCGAGGCCGCCCGGCTGCACCTGAGGGAGAAGTTCTTGCGAGCCCGGGTCGCGGTGTCGGGGGCGAACTTCGCGATCGCCGAGACCGGCAGCCTCGTCGTGGTCGAATCCGAGGGCAACGGGCGGATGTGCCTGACGCTGCCGGAGACGCTGATCTCCGTGGTCGGCATCGAGAAGATCCTGCCGTCCTGGCGCGATCTGGAGGTCATGCTCCAGGTGCTGCCGCGCAGCAGCACGGGGGAGCGGGAGAACCCGTACACCTCGATCTGGACCGGGCCCGCGGCCGGTGACGGACCGCGCGACGTCCACATCGTGCTGCTCGACAACGGGCGCACCGGGGTGCTCTCCGACGCCAAGGGCCGCGACGCCCTGCGGTGCATCCGCTGTTCGGCGTGCCTGAACGTGTGTCCGGTCTACGAGCGGGCCGGCGGACACGCCTACGGCTCGGTGTATCCCGGCCCGATCGGGGCCGTGCTGACCCCGCAGCTGCGGGGGATCGGCAGCGACATCGACAAGTCGCTGCCGTACGCCTCGAGCCTGTGCGGCGCGTGCTTCGACGTGTGTCCCGTCCGGATCGACATCCCGTCGATGCTGGTGCACATGCGCACCCGGGTGGTCGACGAGAACCGGGGTGGTCTGCCGTCTGCTGAAGGTCTCGCGATGAAGGCGGCCGGCTGGTTGTTCGGCGACCACCGACGGTGGCAGGCGGCCGAGAAGGCTGCCGCGGGCGGCGGAAAAGCGTTGCGCAGCAGACTGTTCGGCGGCAAGGACGCCCTGCGCTCGCTGCCGTGGCCGGCGAGCGCCTGGTCGGGCGCCCGGGATGCGCCGGTGCCGCCGGCCGAGTCGTTCCGGGCGTGGTGGGAGCGGACGGGGGGCTGTGATGAGTGACGCACGGCAGCAGATCCTCGACAGGATCCGGCACGCGCTCGCCGACCGGCCCGAGGTGCCCGACGTGCCGTGGGTCTACGGGCGGGCGGTCGGCACCGGGGATGTCGACCTGGTCGCGCGGTTCGTCGAGCGCGTAACCGACTACCGCGCCGACGTCGAGCGGATCGACGAGCCGGGCATCGGCGCGGCGATCACTGCGGCATTACGGGGATGCACGCACGTGGTCGCCGACGATGCGGTCCGGCAGGCGTGGCCGGACAGTGCCCGCTGGGTGGCCGGTGCGGACCTGACGGCAGATCAGCTCGACGCGGTGGACGCGGTGGTCACCACCGCGACCGTCGCGATCGCCAACACCGGAACCCTCGTCCTCGACCACGGCCCGGGCCAGGGGCGGCGCGCGATGAGCCTGGTTCCCGACGTTCACGTCTGCGTCGTCAGGGCCGGCCAGATCGTCGACGACGTGCCCGAAGCGGTTGCCCGACTGGTGGAATCGGGAGTGCACGTCCGCCCGTTGACATGGATCAGCGGGCCGAGCGCGACGAGCGACATCGAACTCGACCGCGTCGAAGGGGTGCACGGCCCGCGCACGCTGCGCGTAATCGTCGTCGGCTGATCTGAGTTGACCCGCTGGAACGCTGCGATCCTGGGCGGTCAGAGCTTCGATGCCGCCTGCTCGTCGAGCAGCCACACCGTGGCATCGGTTCCCACGGCCCCGGCCGCGGGCACATCGACCGGCTTCGCCCCGCCGATCGCCGCGGCCACGGCGTCGGCCTTGCCCTCGCCGGACACCACGAGCCAGACCTCGCGCGAGCGCCGAACCGCGGGCAGTGTCAACGTGATCCGCCGCGGCGGCGGCTTCGGGGAGTCGGTCACACCGACGACCGTGCGCTCGGTCTCCTTGACCGCTGCGCTGTCGGGGAACAGCGAATTGACGTGTCCCTCCGGCCCCATACCCAGCAGATGGACGTCGAACGCCGGGGTGAGTTGCCCGCCTCCGGCCTCGGCCAGCACCTGCGCGTAGGCCTCGGCCGCCGCGTCGAGCGCGTCGCCGAACTCACCGTCGCTCGGGGCGATCGCGTGCACATTCGCCGCGGGGATGTCGATGTGGTCGAGCAGCGCCTCGCGGGCCTGCTTGTCGTTGCGCTCGTCGTCGTCGTGCGGAACGAACCGTTCGTCGCCCCAGAACACATGCACCTTCGACCAGTCGACCTCGCCGCCGCGCTCACCGACCCGCTTGAGCAGGCCGATACCCGTGCCGCCACCGGTCAGCACGATGCTGGCGGTGCCCCGCGCCTCGATCGCGGCGGTGATCGCCGCGACCAGCCTGTCCCCGGCTGCGGCGACCAGAGTGTCTGCGTCGGAATATGTTTCAACGATCGGCTTCATCGGTAGACCACCTTGTCGATACCTGCGAGCGCTTCGCGGTAGATCTCGTCGGCATCCAGCCGGCGCAGTTCTTCGGCGAGGCATTCCGGGACGTCTCTGCGTGCGAGCGGAAGCAGGGCGACAGGACGCGACGTGCGGCTCAGCGTCGCGGTCACCCCCTCCTGCGGGCGGCTGAGCGTCACCGTCTCGCTGGCCCGGTTCAACTCGACTTTCAGGGTGCCGACCGCGCGGGTGACCGTGCCGTCGATCCGGCTGGCCAGCCAGCCCGCCAGCAGGTCCAGGGCGGGCTCGGACTGCAGCCCGGAGACCACCGCCGACTCGATCGGCTCGTGTGGCGGTTCGTCGATGGCCGACGCCAGCAGTGCGCGCCAGTACGTGATGCGGCTCCACGAGATGTCGGTGTCGCCCGCGGCGTATCCGGGCAGCCGGCTCTTGATCGCCGCGAGTGGCTCCTCGGCGCGGGTGGCGTCGGTGATCCGCCGGATCGCGAGCCTGCCCAGCGCATCCTGCGACGGATCGGCCGGTGCGACGGTCGGCCACCACGCCACCACCGGGGTGTCGGGCAGCAGGAACGGCAGCACCACGCTGTCGGCGTGCCCGGCGAGTTCACCGGACAGACGCAGCACCACGACCTCGCCGGCACCGGCGTCGCGGCCGACCCGCAGTTCGGCGTCCAGCCGGGCGTCGCCGGCTCCGCGGTCGCCGGCGAGCGTGACGATGATGCGGCACGGATGCTCACGGCTGGCGTACGTGGCCGCGTCGATGGCCGGTTCCAGCGACTCCTCGCCGTCGACGGAGATGACCAGGGTCAGCACCCGGCCGAGCGTGATGGCGCCGCCCTCTTCGCGGAGCCCGGTGATCCTCTTGTTGATCTCGCTGGTGCTGGTGTTGGACAGTTCGACGATCACTACGGCCGCCTCCATTCCCGGCCCAGCCGGTGCACCATCTCCTGCGCCGAGGACGGCCCCCAGGTCCCTGCGTCGTAGGGCTCCAAGGGTGCCGATGCCTCATCGTTGTGAGCCCAGTTGTCCAGCACGGGATCCAGTATCTCCCAAGACAATTCGACTTCGGCGTTGACCGGGAACAACGACGGCTCGCCGAGCAGCACGTCGAGGATCAGCCGCTCGTAGGCTTCGGGGGAGTCCTCGGCGAACGCCGAACCGTAGGAGAAGTCCATGTTGACGTCGCGGACCTCCATCGCGCTGCCGGGCACCTTGGAGCCGAACCGCGTCGTGATGCCCTCGTCGGGCTGGATCCGCAGCACCAGCGCGTTCTTGCCGAGTTCCTCGGTCATCGTGGAGTCGAACGGCAGATGAGGCGCCCGCTTGAACACCAGCGCCACCTCGGTGACCCTGCGCGCCAACCGTTTTCCGGTGCGCAGGAAGAACGGCACACCGGCCCACCGCCGGGTGTCGACCTCGAGGGTGATCGCGGCGTACGTCTCGGTGGTCGAGTCGTGGGAGAAGCCATCCTCCTCGAGCAGGCCCGGGACCCGTTCGCTGCCCTGCCACCCCGCCGCGTACTGGCCGCGTGCGGTGGTCTCGTCGAGCGGCTGCAGCGGCCGGGTCGCGGAGAGCACCTTGATCTTCTCGGCCTGCAGCTCGTGCGGGTTGAAGCTGACGGGCTCCTCCATCGCGGTCAGCGCGAGCAGCTGCAGCAGGTGGTTTTGGATGACGTCGCGGGCGGCGCCGATACCGTCGTAATAGCCTGCGCGCCCGCCCAATCCGATGTCCTCGGCCATCGTGATCTGCACGTGGTCGACGTAGTTGTTGTTCCAGATCGGTTCGTAGAGCTCGTTGGCGAACCGCAGCGCCAGGATGTTCTGCACCGTCTCCTTGCCGAGGTAGTGGTCGATGCGGAACACCGACTCCTCGGGGAACACGCTGTTGACCACGGCGTTGAGTTCCCGGGCGCTGCCGAGGTCGTGGCCGAACGGCTTCTCGATGACCACGCGGCTCCAGCTGCCGTCGTGCTGGCGCGCCAGCCCGGACTTCTGCAGCTGCTCGCAGACGACGGGGAACGCCTTCGGCGGGATCGACAGGTAGAACGCGTGGTTGCCGCCGGTGCCCCGTTCGGCGTCGAGCTTGTCCAGCGTCTCGGCCAGATTGCCGAAGGCCTTCTCGTCGTCGAAGGTGCCCTGGACGAACCGGAATCCCTCCGCGAGGCGGTCCCACACCTCCTGGCGGAACGGCGTGCGCGCGTGCTGCTTGACCGCGTCGTAGACGACCTGACCGAAATCCTCGTCGGCCCAGTCCCGACGGGCGAACCCCACCAGCGCGAACGAGGGCGGCAGCAGCCCCCGGTTGGCGAGGTCGTAGATCGCGGGCATCAGCTTCTTGCGCGCCAGATCGCCGGTCACGCCGAAGATCACCACGCTGCACGGTCCCGCGATGCGGGGCATGCGCTTGTCGCGCTTGTCCCGCAACGGGTTACGCCACGGTTCGGTCATCGTAGATTGCTCTTCATCCACGGCTCCTCGCGCAAGCACTCGTCGCGGCACACACCATCATCGCGGCAGCCCGGGTCACTTCTTCGCTGCGTCGAGCTGGCCCTGCGTGGCTTCCATCAACTCCTGCCACGACTTCTCGAACTTGTCGACGCCCTCGTTCTCGAGCACCAGGAACACGTCCGTGAGGTCGATGCCGATCGCGGAGAGCTTGTCGAAGACCTCCTGCGATTCAGCCGCCCGTCCGGTGACGGTGTCGCCGGTGACGACGCCGTGGTCGGCGACGGCGTCGATGGTCTTCTCCGGCATGGTGTTCACCGTGTTCGGCGCGACCAGTTCGGTGACGTAGAGGGTGTCGGAGTAGTCGGGGTTCTTCACGCCGGTCGACGCCCACAGCGGCCGTTGCACGCGGGCGCCGTCGGCTCCCAGGGCCGAGAACCGGTCGCCGCCGAGGAAGACCTCCTCGTAGGCGCCGTATGCCAGGCGGGCGTTGGCCACGCCGGCCTTGCCCCGCAGCGCCAGCGCCTCGTCGGAGCCGATCTTCTCGAGCCGCTTGTCGACCTCGGTGTCGACGCGCGACACGAAGAACGACGCGACGGAGTGGATCTTCGACAGGTCGTGGCCCGCCTCCTTGGCCTTCTCCAGACCCGCCAGGTAGGCGTCCATCACGGCGCGGTGCCGCTCCACCGAGAAGATCAGCGTCACGTTCACCGAGATGCCCTCGGCGATCACGGCCGTGATCGCCGGCAGCCCCGCCTCGGTGGCCGGGATCTTGATCAGCAGGTTGGGCCGGTCGACGATCTTCCACAGCTCGATGGCCTGCAGGATCGTCTTGTCGGTGTCGTGCGCCAGTCGCGGGTCGACCTCGATGGACACCCGGCCGTCCACACCGCCGGACTGCTCGTGGACCTTCGCCAGCACGTCGCAGGCGTTGCGCACGTCGTCGGTGGTGACCGTGCGGATCGTGGCGTCGACGTCGGCGCCCCGCTCGGCGAGTTCTTTGACCTGGCCGTCGTAGGCGTTGCCCTTCGACAGCGCGGCCTGGAAGATCGACGGATTGGTCGTCACGCCGACCACCGATCGGGTGTCGATCAACTCCTGGAGGTTGCCCGTCTGCAGGCGTTCGCGGGACAGGTCGTCCAGCCACACCGATACACCCGCGGCCGACAGCGCGGCCAGATTCTCGTTCTGGGTCATGTCGATTCCCTCAGTTCTTCCTCAGTTCGCAATGCTGCGTTCCGCCGCGGCCACCACTGCCTCCGGGGTGAACCCGAATTCGCGGAACAACGTCTTGTCGTCGGCGGACTCGCCGTAGTGCTCGATCGAGATGATCTCGCCGGTGTCGCCGACGAGCTTGTACCAACTCTGTGCCACCGCGGCCTCGAT
Organism: Mycolicibacterium chubuense NBB4; assembly: GCF_000266905.1. The sequence goes on from NC_018027.1 coordinate 2,515,817, forward strand.
CGCGACCCGCGCCGACACGGTGGACGGCAGCACGGCATCGCGGTATTCCTTGGGCTGGGACTCGAACCACTCGACGCAGGGCATCGAGACCACGTAGGTCGAGATGTTCTTGTCCGCCAGCATCTTCTGCGCCTCGACCGCGATCTGCAGTTCGGAGCCGGTCGCGATCAGGATGACATCCGCGTCGTCGGCGGGCGTGCCGCCGCCGAGCACGTACCCGCCGCGGGCCACGCCCTCGGCGCTGGTGCCCTCCAACACCGGGATTCCCTGACGGGTCAGGATGAAACCGACCGGGCCGCTGCCGTTGCCCCGCGCCACGATGCTCTTCCACGCGTAGGCGGTCTCGTTCGGATCGCCCGGGCGCACCACCGACAGATTCGGGATCGCCCGCAGTGCGGCGAGGTGCTCGATCGGCTGGTGGGTCGGGCCGTCCTCGCCGAGGCCGATCGAGTCGTGGGTCCAGATGTAGATGGTGTCGATGTCCATCAGCGACGCCAGGCGCACCGATGGCCGCATGTAGTCGGAGAACTGCAGGAAGGTCCCGCCGAACGCCCGCGTCGGCCCGTGCAGCACGATGCCCGACAGAATGGCGCCCATCGCATGCTCGCGCACACCGAAGTGCAGCACCCGGCCGTACCAGTCCGCCTCGAAGTCCGCCGTCGAGATCGACGGCGGCCCGAAGGACTTCACGCCCTTGATCGTGGTGTTGTTGCTGCCGGCGAGGTCGGCCGAACCGCCCCACAACTCGGGCAGCTTCGGGGCGACGTCGTTGAGGACCTGGCCGAACGCCGCGCGGGTGGCCAGCGCCTTGGAGCCGGGCTCCCAGTACGTGACGTCGGCGTCCCAGCCGTCGGGCAGTTCCTGGGCGAGCAGGCGGTCCAGCAACTTCTTGCGCTCGGGCTCGCGCTCGGCCCACGCGTCGAACCCCGGCTGCCACTTCTCGTGCGCCTCGCGGCCGCGGTCGACGAGCTTGCGGGTGTGCTCGATGACCTCGTCGCTGACCTCGAACGTCTTGTCGGGGTCGAAGCCCAGCACCTTTTTGGTGGCCGCGACCTCGTCGTCGCCCAGCGCCGAACCGTGCACCCCGCCGGTGTTCATCTTGTTGGGGGCGGGATAGCCGATGATGGTGCGCAGCGCGATGAACGACGGCTTGTCGGTGACCTTCTTGGCCTCCTCGATGGCCTGCTCGATCGCGACGACGTTCTCACCGCCCTCGATCTCCTGGACGTGCCAGCCGTACGCCCGGTAGCGGGCCGCGACGTCCTCGGAGAGCGCGATGTTGGTGTCGTGCTCGATCGAGATCTGGTTCTTGTCGTAGAACACGATCAGGTTGCCCAGCTGCTGTGTGCCCGCCAGCGACGACGCCTCGCTGGTGACGCCCTCCTCGATGTCGCCGTCGGAGGCGATCACGTAGATGTAGTGGTCGAACGGGCTGGTGCCCGGGGCGGCGTCGGGATCGAACAGGCCGCGCTCGTAGCGCGACGCCATCGCCATGCCGACTGCCGAGGCCAGACCCTGGCCGAGCGGTCCGGTGGTGATCTCCACGCCGGCCGTGTGCCGGAACTCGGGGTGGCCGGGGGTCTTGGACTTGAACGTGCGCAGCGACTCGATGTCGGACAACTCGAGGCCGAACCCGCCGAGGTAGAGCTGGATGTAGAGCGTCAGGCTGGAATGCCCGCACGACAGGATGAACCGGTCGCGGCCCAGCCAGTGCACGTCACTGGGGTCGTGGCGCATCTGCCGCTGGAACAGCGTATAGGCCAGCGGGGCCAGGCTCATCGCGGTGCCGGGGTGGCCGTTGCCCACCTTCTGCACTGCGTCGGCGGCGAGCACCCGGACGGTGTCGACGGCTCGCGAATCGAGCTCGGTCCAGTCGTCCGGATGGTTGGGTCGGGTCAGCGAAGAGATCTCTTCGAGCGTGGTCACGAGGCGCACTCCTTGACTAGGCGGGGGCGTGTCGGTCCGCATTGACCACCCTAGTGGGGAACGCCAGAGCGACGCAGGGCTCATCCCCGTCGCGTCATAGAGGTAAACCACCCTGCGATTTCGGGGGCCGGACCCCGCGGTCTACCATCGTCTGTAGTAGAAGGCGCCGACGGCGCACGCCGTCTTTAAGGAGTTGGTTGCGTGAGGATTCGCGAAGGCCATCTCGTCGGCGACAGCGCCGGCGGGGCGGCGGGGCCCTCGCGGGGAATCCGTACCACGCTCCTGGGCTACCTGGGCCTGACCAAGCCGCGCGTCATCGAGCTGTTGCTCGTCACCACGATCCCGGCCATGCTGCTCGCGCACCGCGGCACCGTGGACCCGTTGCTGATCTTCAACACCCTCGTGGGCGGCCTGCTCGCCGCCGCGGGCGCCAACACGCTGAACTGCGTGGCCGACGCCGACATCGACAAGGTCATGAAGCGCACCGAGCGCCGGGCGCTGGCCCGGGCGACGGTGCCCCGCGGCCACGCCCTGGTGTTCGGCCTGACGCTGTCGGTCGCATCGTTCTTCTGGTTGTGGCAGACGACGAACATGCTCTCGGCCCATCTCGCCGGCGCCACGATCGCGTTCTACGTGCTCGTCTACACCTTGCTGCTGAAGCGCCGCACCTCGCAGAACGTGGTCTGGGGCGGCGCGGCCGGCTGCATGCCGGTGATGATCGGCTGGTCGGCGGTGACGGACACGATCTCCTGGCCCGCGCTGGTCATGTTCCTCATCATCTTCTTCTGGACACCGCCGCACACCTGGGCGCTGGCCATGAAGTACAAGGAGGACTACAAGGCGGCCGGTGTGCCGATGCTGCCTGCGGTCGCCACCGAGCAGCAGGTGACCAAGCAGATCCTGATCTACACCTGGCTGACGGTCGCCGCGACGCTCGCGCTGGCCCTGGCCACGGGCTGGCTCTACGCCGCAGTGGCCATCGTGGCCGGCACCTGGTTCCTGGTGATGGCCCACCAGCTCTACGCCGGTGTGCGGCGCGGCGAACCGGTCAAACCGCTGCGACTGTTCCTGCAGTCCAACAACTACCTGGCCGTCGTGTTCTGCGCGCTCGCGGTCGACTCGGCGCTGGACCTGCCCACGCTGCTGCACCTCTGACCGCGAGGGTCAGGGCACCAGCACCACCGAACCCACCGTCTTGCGGCCCTGCAGGTCGCGGTGCGCCTGCTCGGCGTCGCGCAACGCGTAGCGGTTGCTCACGGTGACCGTCAGCGTTCCGTCCGCGATCGCGGTCAGCAGTTCACCGGCCCGCCACGAGAATTCGTCGGGCGTGCGGGTGTAGTGCGCGAGGTTGGGCCGCGTCAGGAACACCGAGCCGGCGGCGTTGAGCCGCTGCGGGTCGAACGGCGGCACCGGACCGCTGGCCGCGCCGAACAACGCCAGCGTCCCGCGCACCGCGAGGCTGGCCAGGCTGGCCTCGAACGTCGAGGCGCCGACGCCGTCGTAGACCGCCGCGACGCCGTCGCCGTCGGTCAGCGCCCGGATCCGGTCGCCGAACTCCTTCGGGTCGTCGGGGTAGTCGAGCACCTCGACCGCGCCGGCCCGCCGGGACAGCTCGGCCTTGTCGGGGGTCGACACCGTCGTGATCACCGAGACCGCGAGGCTGGTGGCCCACTGCGTCAGGATCAGCCCGACGCCGCCGGCCCCGGCGTGCATCAGCACCGCGTCGCCCTGCTGCACCGGGTACGTCGACTTGATCAGATAGTGCGCCGTCATGCCCTTCAACAACGAGGACGCGGCGACGTCGGGCTCCACCCCGTCGGGCACATAGGCCACGAAATCGGCGGGCGCCAGGCAGTATTCGGCGTAGGCGCCGAACGCCTGGGCGGTCACCACGCGGTCCCCGACGTTGAGCGCGGCTACGTCGTCGCCCACCGCTTCGATGGTGCCGCACACCTCGGTCCCGACGACGAACGGGACGTCCCTGGGGTACAGGCCGGACCGGAAGTAGGTGTCGATGAAGTTCACGCCGATCGCCTCGGCCTTGATCAGGACCTGACCCGGCTCGGGAGAGGGCCGGTCCTTCTCGATGTAGGAGAGGACTTCCGGTCCGCCGGTCTCGGCGACTTCGATCGCGTACATAGGTCACATCATGCCCTCTGCGGATACATTGACCCGATCATGAAACTCGCCCGCCCGGACCTCTTCCACCCGCGCATCGTGCTGGCCGGGTGCCCGGCGCTGCCGGAAGGCGACGGGGACGACGCGGGACTCGTGGGCGCCCTGCGCGACCGCGGGCTGCACGCCCGGTGGCTGTCCTGGGACGACCCGGCGACGCTGAGCGCCGACCTGGTGATCCTGCGCGCGACGTGGGACTACATCGAACGCCTCGACGAGTTCCTGGCGTGGTCCCGGCGGGTGCCGCGGGTCCTGAACTCGCCGCAGGTGATCGCCTGGAACACCGACAAGCACTATCTCGCCGACCTCGACGCGGCAGGCGTGCCCACGGTGCCCAGCGCGTTCTTCGCCCCGGGCGAACCGGTGCGGCTGCCGGCCGGCGAGGTCGTGGTCAAACCGGCGGTGGGGGTGGGGTCGGTGGACGCGTTGCGGTTCTCCGATCCGCGGCGGGCGCGGGCGCACGCCGAGGCGCTGCAGGCGCGGGGATACACCGCGCTCGTGCAGCCCTACGACGCCCGCGTCGTCGACGGCGAGACCGCGCTGGTGTTCCTCCACGGCGAGCAGTCCCACGCGTTCCTCAAGGGGCCGATGCTGCCCGCGGCGGGCGAGGCGCCCGTCTTCGACGAATCCGGCACCTACGCCGAGGAGAGCCTGCAGCCGACCGAGCCGGATTTCGAACTCTGGGACGTCGGGTACGCGGCGCTGGCGGCCGCGGCAGCCCGTCTGGACATCCAGCCGACCGACTTCCTGTATGCACGCGTCGACCTGCTCGGCGGCGCCGAGGCCCCCACGGTGCTGGAGTTGGAGCTGGTCGAGCCCTCGCTGGGCTGGCGGCAGCTCGACGACGACACCCGCCGGCGACAGCAGCGGCAGTTCGCGCTCGGCGTCGAGTCAGCCCTCGAGGCGTTCGGGCTCGGCCCGTTCTCGCATCGACGCCCATAGCGCCGCCGTCGCGGCGGTGCAGGCCGCCGCGCCCGCGACGTGGAACGCCACCAGAACCGCGGGCACGCCGGTGAAGAACTGCACGGTGCCGAGCGTGCCCTGGGCCAGCACCAGCACGGCGAGCACCGCGAGCCGCTCGAGCACCCGCCGCGGCGCGCGCACCGCCAGCAGCCCGAACCCGAGGCTGACCACCAGGGTCAGATAGGCCACCAGCAGCGAGGAATGCATGTGCACCAGCGTGGTGATCTCCACCTGCAACCGCGGCACCGGCTGCTCGATGCTCTTGTCGCCGGCGTGCGGGCCCGCTCCGGTGACGAACGTGCCCGTCACCAGGACGGCGGCCAGCGCGAGGCCGCCGAGGAACGTCAGCTGGCGCAGCGCCTTCGGCACGCACGTCACCGGCGCGCCGTCGTCCGGTTCGCCGATCTTGACGTAGAGCAGCACCGCCAGCCACACCATCGTCATCGACGCCAGCAGGTGGATCGCCACCGTCCACCACAGCAGCCCGGTGAGCACGGTGATGCCGCCGATCACGGCCTGCAGGACCGTCGAGGCAGGCATCAGCCACGCGTAGACGAGCACCTCGCGGCGGCGGCGCGCGCGGGTGACCACGATGACCGCCGCGGCCGCGGTGATCACCACCAGGAAGGTGATCATGCGGTTGCCGAACTCGACCGCCTGGTGGATGCCGGCGACCTCGGCGTGGGGGACGGGAGTGAAGCTGCCGGGGAAGCACTGCGGCCAGGTCGGGCAGCCCAGGCCGGAGGCGGTGACGCGGACGATGGCCCCGGTGACGGCGATGCCGCCCTGGGTGAGGATCACCGCTGCCGCGACGATGCGCTGCACGCGCAGGCTCGGTTCGGGAAGCAGGTCGACGAGCCGCACAAAGAGTCGTCCGACAGGCACGCTGTCGATGGTAGAGCCCGCTGAACTACGGCCCGTAGTAGGGGCGCTCAGGTGAAGCGGAACCAGCGCAGGGCGCACAGCGCGGCGACCGCGCCCCACACCGCGAGGACGGCGAGACCGAACCAGTCCACCGACAGCGTCATCGCCCGGGTCAGGGCCTCGGTCAGCGCACCCGACGGGGTCAGCCGCGCCACCCACTTCACGCCCGCGGGGACCATGCCGCCCTCCATGCCGCCCTCCAGCGTGAGCGCGCCCACGCCGGCGAACACGAACCACAGCAGGTTGGCGACGGCCAGCACGATCTCGGCGCGCAACGTCCCGCCCAGCAGCAGCCCGAGGGCGGCGAAGACGCCGGTGCCCAGCGCGATGATCACCGCGCCCAGGGCCAGGCCCGCCGGCGGCGGCCGCCAGCCGAGCGCGAGCCCGATGGCGCCGATCAGGATCGACTGCAGGATCACGACCGCCACCACGGCCATGGACTTCCCGGCGATGATGCCCCACACCGGCAGGGCGGTGGCCCCGAGTCGCTTGAGCGCGCCGTAGCGGCGGTCGAACGCGACGGCGATCGCCTGCCCGGTGAACGCCGTCGAGATCACCGCCAGCGCCATGACGGCCGGTACGAACGTCGCGGCCCGGTTCGGCCCGAACGATCCCAGCGGCAGCAGCGTCAGCCCGACCAGCAGGGTGATGGGGATGAACATCGTGAGCAGCAGCTGCTCACCGTTGCGCAGCAGCAGACGCAGTTCCAGACCGAACTGGGCGGACAGCATCGTCGGCACGGCCGCGGGCCGCGGGTCGGGGGCGAAGGTCCCCGGTGCGAAGCGATTCATCCCCGCCCCTGAGTCGTCGAAAGTCCCTGAATCGTCGAAAGTCCCTGAGTCGTCGAAAGTCCCTGAGTCGTCGAAAGTCACTGTCGTAGCTCCCGCCCCGTGAGTTCGAGGAAGACGTCTTCGAGGCTGCGCTGCTCGACGCGCATGTCGGTGGCCAGCACGTCGAGGCGCGCGCACCACGCGGTGACCGTCGCGAGGACCTGCGGGTCGATGTGGCCTTCGACAAGGTATTCGCCCGGGGCGGTCTCGGCCGCGCGGTAGCTCTCCGGCAGCGCCGAGACGAGCAGCGACAGGTCGAGTTTGCGGGGTGCGCGGAACCGCAGCTGGTTCTCCGCGCCGCTGCGCATCAGCTCCGCCGGGGTGCCGGTCGCGACCGCGGCGCCGTGGTCGATGATCAGGATCCGGTCGGCGAGTTCCTCGGCCTCGGCCAGTTGGTGGGTGGTCAGGACCACCGTCACCCCGTCGCGTCGCAGGGCGTCGATCAGCTCCCACACCACGATGCGCGCGTGCGCGTCCATGCCCGCGGTGGGCTCGTCGAGGAACACCAGTTCGGGCCGGCCGACCACCGCGCAGGCCAGGGCCAGCCGCTGCTGCTGCCCGCCGGACAGCCGCCGGTAGGTGGTGCGCGCGGCCTCCGTCAGGCCCAGGGTGTCGAGGAGCCACTGCGGGTCGAGGGGGTCGGCCGCGTAGGAGGCGACGAGATCGAGCATCTCGCCGGCGCGGGCGGCCGGGTAGGCGCCGCCGCCCTGCAGCATCACGCCGGTGCGGGCCCGCACCGCGGCGTTGTCGGTCACCGGGTCCAGACCCAGGATCCGGATCGAGCCCGCGTCGGGCCGGATGAAGCCCTCGCACATCTCGACCGTGGTGGTTTTGCCGGCGCCGTTGGGCCCGAGCAGCGCGAACACCTCGGCCGCCCGGACCTCCAGGTCGAGGTTCGCGACCGCGGTCGTCGATCCGTACCGCTTGCTGACACCGCGCATCAGCACGGGGACTTCCGACGGGCTCACGGAGATTCAGCGTAGGCGTCGGCCGCCGGGGCAGGCGGCACCGGTCGCGACGGCGCATCGGGCGGGAGAGCTGCGGCCGGTTCGTCGGTGTCCTCGGCGGCGGGCTCCGGTGGTGCGCGCCACGGCAGCCAGTGCAGCGTTGCGGCCATCAGGATCAGCACGATCAGCGCGCTCGCGACGGTCGCCATCACGATCTGGAACAGTGCGAACCGGTCGCCGTTCGCGGTCGGCCCGAAGATGCCGACCACCAGCGTGACCACGATCACGGCCGCCCGGAAGCCCGGCCGGGTGGCCCAGGCGGCGAGCGGGATGATCGCCCACAGCAGATACCACGGCTGCACCACCGGGAACAGCAGCACGGTCGCGCCCAGCGCGACCCCGAGCCCGCCCACCGGATGCAGCCGGCCACGCAGCACCGCCAGCAGGAGCCAGGTGACGATCAGCGCGATCAGGCTGACACCGATCGCACGGGTCAGGGCCAGCACGGCGGTGGTGTGGTCGCCGAGGCCGAGCAGGAGGCCGACCTGCCCGGTGCCGAGTGCCAGCAGCGTCGGCGGGGACATCCAGCTGCGCACGACGTTGGCGGTGCCGAGCGTGAACAACCACCCGAAGCCCAGGCCGCTGGCCCAGCCGATCACCGCCATCACCGCCAGCGCGATCGCGGTGAGGGAACCGCCCGCGATGAAGAACGCCTTGACCGTGCCGCCCCACCGACACGCCAGTGCCATCGCCACGAAGCCGAGCGCCAACAGCGAGGGCAGCTTGACCTGCGACGAGCTCGTGATCAGCACGGTGCCCGCGACCAGCATGCCCATCGGGTACCAGCGCGCCCACTGCGCGCGTCCCCGCGGCCAGGCCAGCGGGCGGGGGATCAGCCGGGTTGCGGATTCGATGCCGCGGAGCGCGAACTCGGTGCCTGCCAGCATCATCCCCAGCATCAGTGCCTCGTTGTGGATCCCGGCGACCAGGTGCATGAACAGCAGAGGATTCATCGGACCCAGCCACAGCGCGCTCACCTCCGCGACCCCGCACCGGCGCGCCAGCCGCGGTGTCGCCCACACGATCATCCCCACCCCGACCAGCACGACGAGTCGATGGAACAGCACCGCTTCGACGATGTTCTCGCCGGTGATGGAGGAGATGCCGCGCCCGATCCACAGGAACAGCGGACCGTACGGGGCCGGGGTGTCGCGCCACAGGCTGGGCACCGACAGCGTGAACACGTGGTCGAGCCCGAGCCCGGGCGCGGGGCCTACGCGGTAGGGATCCTTGCCCTGCAGCGAGATCTCGCTCTGGGCCAGATAGGAGTAGACGTCCTTGCTGTACATCGGCGGCGCGATGAGTAGCGGCAGCGTCCACAGCAGCAGCGTGCGGTCGACCTGGCTGCGCGTCATCTTGCGCTTGCCCAGCGTGAACCGGCCCAGCATCAGCCAGGCCAGCGCCATCATCACCGCGCCGGTGGTGGTCATCGTGAGCGAGACGGTCTGGATGCGGGAGGGCAGGTTGAGCAGGCGCACCCCGAACGTCGGGTCCTGGACGACGGGACGCGCGCCGGCCCCCAGCGCGCCGATCGCCATCAGCACCGTGCCCGTCGCGCCGAACAGGCGGGTGTGGCGCATCGCGACCAGCTCACCGGCGTTGAGGGGGCTGCCGACGGTCCGCTCGTCGCCGTGCCAGCCGGCGATCGACGTACTGAGAGACGGGAGGCGAGCTGCCACGAAAGGCAGCGTAGCCCCGGTTATTCCCGGTCCCCCCGGGGCGGCGGTGTGAGGATGCCAACGCCCCCGATAAGGGTCGGCTTGCTGGACCCGGTCCGGGAATTGCGTCACACTGGTGTTGTGAAAATCCGTCCGCAGGGCTCGGCCGCGCCGTCACCGGCGTCGTCGACGGCTGCCGACAGTGATTCACACACCGACACCAGGGCCGCGATCATCCGGTTGCTTCTCGAGTCGGGACCCACCACCGCCGGCAGCATCGGCGAGCGTCTGGGGTTGTCCGCGGCGGGGGTGCGCAGACACCTCGACGCGCTGATCGACGCGGGTGACGCGAAGGCGAATGCCGCCGCGGCCTGGCAGCAGGAGGGCCGTGGCCGGCCCGCCAAGCGCTACCAGCTCACCGCCGCGGGCCGGGCGAAGCTCGAGCACACCTACGACGACCTCGCCTCGGCGGCCATGCGCCAGCTGCGAGAGCTCGGCGGCGACGAGGCCATCAAGGCATTCGCGCGGCGCCGCATCGACACCATCCTGGCCGGCGTCGACCCGGTGGCGGGTGTCGCCAGCGGTGAGGACGTCGAGGCGGCCGCCGACCGGATCGCCGACGCGCTCACCGGTGCGGGATACGCCACGACCACGACCCGGGTGCGCGGGCCGGTCGCGGGCGTGCAGATCTGCCAGCACCACTGCCCGGTGTCGCATGTTGCCGAGGAGTTCCCGGAACTCTGCGAGGCCGAACAGCAGGCGATGGCCGAGGTGCTGGGCACTCACGTGCAGCGTCTGGCGACCATCGTCAACGGCGACTGCGCCTGTACCACTCATGTCCCGCTGACCCCGGCGGGTCGCTAGACCGCACCACCTTCGGCGCTCAGCCCGCGCCGGAGCCACCACGAAGAGCAAAAGGAGTGTGTCGCAATGACACTCACACCGGAGGCTTCAGTCGCCAAGCCGGAGGCGTTGACCCAGGAGGAGGCCATCGCCTCGCTGGGTAAGTACGGCTACGGCTGGGCCGACTCCGACGTCGCGGGCGCCAGTGCGCAGCGAGGGCTGTCCGAGGCCGTGGTGCGCGACATCTCGGCCAAGAAGAGTGAGCCCGAGTGGATGCTCGACATCCGCCTGCGGGCGCTGCGCACCTTCGACAAGAAGCCGATGCCGAAGTGGGGCTCCAACCTCGAAGGCATCGACTTCGACAACATCAAGTACTTCGTCCGCTCCACCGAGAAGCAGGCGGCGTCGTGGGACGACCTGCCCGAGGACATCCGCAACACCTACGACAAGCTGGGCATCCCGGAGGCGGAGAAGCAGCGCCTGGTCTCGGGTGTGGCCGCCCAGTACGAGTCCGAGGTCGTCTACCACCAGATCCGCGAGGACCTGGAGGAGCAGGGCGTGATCTTCCTCGACACCGACTCCGGGCTGCGTGAACATCCGGAACTGTTCCGGGAGTACTTCGGCACGGTGATCCCGGCCGGCGACAACAAGTTCTCCGCGCTCAACACCGCGGTCTGGTCGGGCGGTTCGTTCATCTACGTCCCCAAGGGCGTGCACGTCGACATCCCGCTGCAGGCCTACTTCCGGATCAACACCGAGAACATGGGTCAGTTCGAGCGGACGCTGATCATCGTCGACGAGGACGCCTACGTGCACTACGTCGAGGGCTGCACCGCGCCGATCTACAAGAGCGATTCGCTGCACAGCGCGGTCGTCGAGATCATCGTCAAGCCCGGCGGCCGCTGCCGCTACACCACGATCCAGAACTGGTCGAACAACGTCTACAACCTCGTGACCAAGCGGGCGCGCGCCGAAGCCGGCGCCACCATGGAGTGGGTCGACGGCAACATCGGCTCCAAGGTCACGATGAAGTACCCGGCCGTGTGGATGACCGGCGAGCACGCCCGCGGCGAGGTGCTCTCCGTGGCGTTCGCGGGGGAGGGCCAGCACCAGGACACCGGCGCCAAGATGCTGCACCTGGCGCCCAACACGTCGTCCAACATCGTGTCGAAGTCGGTGGCCCGTGGCGGTGGCCGCGCCTCCTACCGCGGTCTCGTGCAGGTGAACAAGGGTGCGGCCGGCTCGAAGTCGAGCGTGAAATGCGATGCGCTGTTGGTCGACACGATCAGCCGCAGCGACACCTATCCGTACGTCGACATCCGCGAGGACGACGTGACGATGGGCCACGAGGCGACGGTGTCCAAGGTCAGCGAGGATCAGCTGTTCTACCTGATGAGCCGCGGGATGACCGAGGACGAGGCCATGGCGATGGTCGTGCGCGGATTCGTCGAGCCGATCGCCAAGGAACTCCCGATGGAGTACGCGCTGGAGCTCAACCGGCTGATCGAGCTGCAGATGGAAGGCGCGGTCGGTTAAGTGACCCAGAACCTCACTGAAGCTGTCGAAGGGATCGTCCGGAACAAGGGCGAGCTGTTCTCGTCCTTCGACGTCAACGCCTTCGAGGTGCCCGGCGGGCGCGACGAGATCTGGCGCTTCACCCCGCTGAGGCGGCTGCGCGGACTGCACGACGGCTCCGCGGTCGCAACCGGTGCGGTGACGGTCGAGGCCACCGAGCGTCCCGGCGTGACGGTGGAGACCGTCGGCCGCGACGACGAGCGGCTCGGCCAGGCCGGCGCGCCCACCGATCGGGTTGCGGCCCAGGCATTCTCATCGTTCGACTCGGCGACGGTCGTGACCGTCGCGCGGGACACCGAGGTGCCCGAACCGATCGAGATCGTCGTCACCGGACCCGGCGAGGGCGCCGTGGCGTATCACCACCTGCAGATCCGGGTCGAGGAACTCTCCCGTGCGATCGTCGTCGTGGACCTGCGGGGCAGCGGAACGGTCGCCGACAACGTCGAGATCATCGTCGGCGACTCGGCCGGCGTCGGGGTCATCTGGATCGCCGATTGGGCCGACGACACCGTCCACGTCAGTTCGCATCACGCGCGGCTGGGCAAGGACGCGGTGCTCGGGCACGTCAACGTCACCCTCGGCGGCGACGTCGTCCGCACGACGACGACGGTGCGCTTCACCGGGCCGGGCGGCGACGCGAAGCTTCTCGGCACGTACTTCGCCGACGACGGACAACACTTCGAGTCCCGGCTGCTGGTCGACCACTCCGAGCCCAACTGCAAGTCCGACGTGCTGTACAAGGGTGCGCTGCAAGGCGATCCGGACTCGCGCAAGCCCGATGCGCACACCGTGTGGGTCGGCGACGTGCTGATCCGTGCCGCGGCGACGGGCACCGACACCTTCGAGGTCAACCGCAACCTGGTGCTCACCGACGGCGCCCGGGCCGACTCGGTGCCCAACCTCGAGATCGAGACCGGCGAGATCGTCGGTGCCGGGCACGCCAGTGCCACCGGACGTTTCGACGACGAGCAGCTGTTCTACCTGCGTGCCCGCGGCATCCCCGAAGAGCAGGCCCGCCGCCTGGTGGTGCGCGGCTTCTTCAACGAGATCATCGCCAAGATCGCGGTCCCCGCCGTCCGCGATCGCCTGACCGACGCCATCGAACGAGAACTGGCCATTACCGAATCGAGAGCCTCCCAATCATGACCACTCTGGAAATCAAGGACCTGCACGTCTCGGTGAACACCGCCGAGGGCGAGGAGATCCCGATCCTCAAAGGCGTCGACCTCACGGTGAAGTCGGGGGAGACGCACGCGGTGATGGGGCCCAACGGCTCCGGCAAGTCGACCCTGTCCTACGCCATCGCCGGCCACCCCAAGTACACGGTGACCTCCGGCACCATCACGCTCGACGGCCAGGACGTGCTGGCGATGAGCATCGACGAGAGGGCGCGGGCCGGCCTGTTCCTGGCGATGCAGTACCCGGTCGAGGTGCCCGGGGTGTCGATGTCGAACTTCCTGCGCACCGCGGCCACCGCGGTCCGCGGCGAGGCGCCCAAGCTGCGGCACTGGGTCAAAGAGGTCAAGGGAGCGATGAGCGATCTCGGCATCGACCCGTCCTTCGGTGAGCGCAGTGTCAACGAGGGCTTCTCGGGCGGTGAGAAGAAGCGCCACGAGATCCTGCAGCTGGGCCTGCTCAAGCCCAAGATCGCGATCCTCGACGAGACCGATTCCGGACTCGACGTCGACGCGCTGCGCGTCGTCAGCGAAGGCGTGAATCGCTACAAAGAGACCGAGAACGGCGGCGTTCTGCTGATCACCCACTACACGCGGATCCTGCGCTACATCAAGCCGCAGTTCGTGCACGTGTTCGTCGGCGGCCGGATCATCACCTCCGGTGGCCCCGAGCTGGCCGACGAACTCGAGGAGAACGGATACGAGCGCTTCTCCCCCGCAAGCGGGAGGGACCCCCACCAGGCCGCAGCCGCCGGAGCCTGACGTGACCGCCGCGCGGACGCTGGACCTCACCGTGCTCGCCAGGGTCAGGGACGATTTCCCGATCCTGAACCGGGTGATGCGCGGCGGGAACCAGTTGGCGTACCTGGATTCCGGGGCGACGTCGCAGAAGCCGCTGGCCGTGCTGGACGCCGAGCGGGAGTTCCTGCTGCGCTCCAACGGCGCGGTGCACCGCGGTGCGCACCAGCTGATGGAGGAGGCGACCGACGCCTACGAGCAGGGCCGCGAGGACATCGCGGAGTTCGTCGGCGCCGACGCCGACGAGCTGGTCTTCACCAAGAACGCCACCGAGGCCATCAACCTGGTGGCTTACGCGCTGGGGGACAAGCGCTTCGAGCATGCGGTAGGGCCCGGCGACGTCATCGTCACCACAGAGCTCGAACACCACGCCAACCTCGTGCCGTGGCAGGAGCTGGCCCAGCGTACCGGAGCGACCCTGCGCTGGTACGGGGTGACCTCCGAGGGCCGGATCGACCTCGATTCGCTCCAGCTCGACGACCGCGTGAAAGTCGTTGCCTTCAGCCATCATTCGAACGTGACCGGCGCGATTGCGCCCGTCGAGGAGCTCGTCACGCGGGCCCGGGCGGTCGGTGCCCTGGTGCTGCTGGACGCTTGCCAGTCCGTGCCGCATCAACCCGTCGACCTCCACGGACTCGGCGTCGACTTCGCCGCGTTCTCCGGGCACAAGATGCTGGGCCCGACCGGGATCGGTGTGCTCTACGGCCGGCGCGAACTGCTCGACGCGATGCCGCCGTTCCTGACCGGCGGGTCGATGATCGAGACCGTGACGATGGAGGCCACCACCTACGCTCCCGCACCGCAGCGCTTCGAGGCGGGCACGCCGATGACCAGCCAGGTGGTCGGATTGGCCGCTGCCGCCCGGTATCTGACCGAGCTGGGGATGCCCGCGGTCGAGGAACACGAGCGTGAGCTGGTGGCCGCGGCGCTGGCCGGGCTGGCCGGCATCGACGGTGTGCGGATCATCGGGCCGTCGTCGATGGAGCATCGCGGCTCGCCCGTGTCGTTCGTCGTCGACGGGGTGCACGCGCACGACGTGGGCCAGGTCCTCGACGACGAAGGAGTCGCGGTGCGCGTCGGTCACCACTGCGCGTGGCCGCTGCACCGCAGGTTCGGGATCGCCGCGACGGCACGGGCCTCGTTCGCGGTCTACAACACCGTCGACGAGGTGGACCGGCTGGTGGCGGGTGTGCGCCGCGCCGTCGAGTTTTTCGATCCGGCGGGCAGGAGCGAAGCGACCCGGGTTTCAGGCAGGGCGTGACGATGCGCCTGGAGCAGATCTATCAGGAAGTGATCCTCGACCATTACAAACACCCGCACCACCGCGGATTGCGGGAGCCGTACGGGGCCGAGGTCCATCACGTGAACCCCACCTGTGGCGACGAGATCACGCTGCGGGTGGCGCTGTCCGAGGACGGGGAGACCGTCACCGACGTGTCCTACGACGGGCAGGGCTGCTCGATCAGCCAGGCGTCGACGTCGGTGTTGACCGACCAGGTGATCGGGCAGACCGTCGGAGACGCGCTCAAGACGGTGGCGGCGTTCTCGGAGATGGTGTCGTCCCGCGGGCGCATCGAGGGGGACGAGGACGTGCTCGGCGACGGAATCGCGTTCGCAGGAGTGGCTAAATATCCGGCGCGGGTCAAATGCGCGCTACTGGGCTGGACAGCGTTCAAGGCCGCTGTCGCGGAAGCCCACGGGTCGACGAGTTCTGAGGAGAACTGATGAGTGATACTGCACCGGCAGAGACGAGCGGGGCATCGATGGAGCCGAACGAGGAGCTGCTCGCCGACATCGAGGAGGCGATGCGCGACGTCGTCGATCCCGAGCTCGGGATCAACGTCGTCGACCTCGGTCTGGTCTACGGCCTGGGTGTGGAGAAGGGCGACACAGGCCCGGTCGCGCTGATCGACATGACGCTCACGTCGGCCGCGTGCCCCCTGACCGACGTGATCGAGGACCAGTCCCGCACTGCGCTGGTCGGCGCCGGGTTGGTCAACGAGATCAAGATCAACTGGGTGTGGAACCCGCCGTGGGGACCGGACAAGATCACCGAGGACGGCCGCGAACAGCTGAGGGCGCTGGGCTTCACGGTCTGACCTCGGGTGGTCACCATCCCGGCCGCGGTCTGGCGAGGCGGCGCGGTCCGCCGCGCGGTGACGATCGGCGCGGCCTTCGGGCTGTGCGTGGGTGCGCTGGCCTGGCTGGACTCCGGCGCCGTCGCGGCCGGTGCAGTCGTGTTCACGGTCGTAGGCGGGTTCTACGGCGTCTGGATGTCGCGTCGGATGGCTCGGTACTGGCCGTCGGATCAGCTGTCCGGTGCCGATCGTGTGGCGGTGGTCCGCGCCGTCCGGCGCGGCGAACCGGTCGCCGGACGACTTTCCGATGCGGCGGCGGCCTACGCCGCCGGCCTCACTGCCGCAGCCGAGGAGGGCCGGCGGTGGCGATGGTTGCTCGGTGTCGTCCTCGTCGTGGCGGCGGTGACGGCGTTGTGGGACGCAGCCCTCGGCTCGTGGGGGAACGCGGTGGCCTCCGCCGTGTATCTCGCGGCGCTGCTGGTCGAGGTGTTCTGGTGGCCCGGGCGGCGGGCGAGGCTGCTGAGTAATGCCCAGCGCGCTGCGGCCGGCTGACTCCCACATCTGGGAACACGCGCGAGGGGCGAAGCGTTGACCTACACGTGGCTACCCAAGACATCACCGCCGAGCAGTTCAACGACACCATCAACGACAACGAGATCGTGCTGGTCGATTTCTGGGCGTCGTGGTGCGGGCCGTGCCGGGCGTTCGCCCCGACCTACTCGGCATCGTCGGACAAACATCCTGACGTCGTCTACGCCAAGGTGGACACCGAGGCCGAGCAGCAGCTCGCGGCCGCGGCCGACATTCGGTCGATCCCCACGTTGATGGCCTTCAAGAAGGGCAAGCTGGTGTTCAACCAGGCCGGCGCCCTTCCGCCGGCCGCGCTGGAGGACCTGGTGCAGAAGATCAAGGAGTTCGACATCGACGCGGCGATCGCCGCCGAGCAGGCAAACCCGTCCGACGCCTGACCGCGGGAGCGCAGCCCGGCACGCGATAGCGTGCACACGTGACCAACGGCTTCGTCCTCGTCGAACGCCCGCGCCGCCACGTCGCCCTGGTGACGCTGAACCGGCCCGAGCGGATGAACTCCATGGCCTTCGACGTCATGGTGCCGCTGAAGGCGGCGCTCGACGAGCTCACCCACGACAACGACGTCCGTGTCGTGGTGCTCACCGGTGCAGGGCGCGGCTTCTCCTCGGGTGCCGACCACAAATCGGCGGGCTCGGTTCCGCACGTCGACGGTCTGACCCGTCCGACCTTCGGCCTGCGCTCGATGGAAGTGCTCGACGACGTCATCCTGGCACTGCGCAAGATGCACCAGCCGGTCATCGCGGCGGTCAACGGCGCCGCGATCGGAGGCGGTCTGTGTCTGGCGCTGGCGGCCGACATCCGCGTCGCGGCGACGGACGCGTACTTCCGCGCGGCGGGCATCAACAACGGCCTCACCGCCAGCGAACTGGGACTCAGTTATCTGCTGCCCAGGGCGATCGGCTCGTCGCGGGCGTTCGAGATCATGCTCACCGGGCGCGACGTCGACGCCGAGGAAGCGGAGCGCATCGGGCTGGTGTCGCGCCACGTGCCCGGCGAGCACTTGCTGGAGACCTGCTACGACATGGCGGAGCGGATCGCCGGGTTCTCGCGGCCGGGTACGGAACTGACCAAGCGGACCATCTGGAGCGGCCTGGACGCCGGTTCGCTCGAGTCGCACATGCAGGCCGAGGGGCTGGGTCAGCTCTACATCCGGTTGCTCACCAGCAACTTCGAGGAGGCCGTGGCGGCGCGGAAGGACAACCGCGCGCCGGTCTTCACCGACGACAAATGAATTGGCATCGAACACACCGCTGCCATTAGCCTTTGAAGTGCCCATCTCGGCAGGGGCTCTGCCCTGCCCGCTGTCATTCAGGAGTTCGCGCGTGATCACCGCAACGGACCTCGAGGTCCGCGCCGGAGCGCGCACACTGCTCTCCATCGACGGGTCGGCCCTTCGCGTGCAGCCCGGCGACCGCATCGGCCTGGTCGGCCGCAACGGCGCGGGCAAGACCACCACGATGCGCATCCTCGCCGGCGAGGGCGAACCGTATGCCGGCACGGTCACCCGGACCGGCGACGTCGGTTACCTGCCGCAGGATCCCCGGGAGGGCGATCTCGACATGCTCGCCCGCGACCGGGTGCTCTCGGCGCGGGGCCTGGACACGCTGCTGTCGGACCTGGAGAAGCAACAGGCGTTGATGGCCGAGGTCGCCGACGACGCCGCCCGCGACAAGGCCGTGCGGCGCTACGGCCAGCTCGAGGAGAGGTTCGCCGCGCTCGGCGGGTATGCCGCCGAGAGCGAGGCGGGCCGGATCTGCGCCAGCCTCGGCCTGCCGGACCGCGTGCTGGGCCAACCGCTGCGCACCCTCTCCGGGGGTCAGCGCCGGCGGGTGGAGCTCGCGCGCATCCTGTTCGCCGCGAGTGAGAGTGGCACCGGCTCGGCCACCACGTTGCTGCTCGACGAGCCCACCAACCACCTCGACGCCGACTCGATCGGCTGGCTGCGCACGTTCCTTCAGAACCACACCGGTGGGCTGGTCGTCATCAGCCACAACGTCGAGCTGCTCGCCGACGTCGTGAACCGGGTGTGGTTCCTCGACGCGGTCCGCGGCGAGGTGGACGTCTACAACATGGGCTGGCAGAAGTATCTCGACGCCCGGGCCACCGACGAGCAGCGCCGCCGCCGGGAACGCGCCAACGCCGAGCGCAAGGCCGCCGCACTGCGCACCCAGGCCGCCAAGATGGGCGCCAAGGCGACGAAAGCCGTTGCCGCGCAGAACATGCTGCGCCGGGCCGACCGAATGCTGGCCGAGCTCGACGACGAACGCGTGGCCGACAAGGTGGCTCGCATCAAATTCCCGACCCCCGCCGCGTGCGGGCGCACGCCGCTGATGGCCAAGGGGCTGACGAAGACCTACGGATCGCTGGAGATCTTCACCGGCGTGGACCTGGCGATCGATCGCGGGTCGCGGGTGGTGGTGCTGGGCCTCAACGGCGCGGGCAAGACGACGCTGCTGCGGCTGCTCGCCGGTGTCGAGACTCCCGACGCCGGTGCGCTCGAGCCGGGTCACGGCTGCAAGATCGGGTACTTCGCGCAGGAGCACGACACCCTCGACAACATGGCGACGGTGTGGGAGAACATCCGCCACGCCGCACCGGACACCGGGGAGCAGGAGCTGCGCGGGCTGCTCGGGGCGTTCATGTTCAGCGGCGCGCAGCTCGACCAGCCGGCCGGCACGCTGTCGGGCGGTGAGAAGACCCGCCTGGCGCTGGCCGGTCTGGTCGCATCGACAGCCAACGTGCTGCTGCTCGACGAGCCCACGAACAACCTCGATCCGGCATCGCGGGAGCAGGTTCTCGACGCACTGCGCAGCTATGTGGGCGCCGTGGTGCTGGTGACCCACGATCCCGGCGCCGCCGAGGCGCTCGATCCGCAGCGCGTGGTGCTGTTACCCGACGGCACCGAGGACTTCTGGTCCGAGGACTACCGGGAGCTCATCGAACTCGCCTGAGTTTGCTTTTTACTGCCATCGGCGAGTGGAGTTCTTTCCGATGTCACACAGCGAGTTCACAGGTGCTTGAAGGCTAACAAGTAGCTTTGCTAGCCTTCACCGGACGGGCGATCTCTGGGGGGAGTCAACCGATTCACCTGCTGCGTCGCGATTCTCGGGGGAGGAATTTTTCGCATGCGTATTTTCGCTGTTTCGACTGTTTTGGCGGGAGCTCTGAGTCTCCCACTCGGTCTGGCCACGGGGGAAGCGGCCGCCGCCACACCGGTGTTGACCATCTCGGGCCACACGCTGGTCGTCCGGACGCCGATGGAACAGGAGCTGCAGGGCCGGCTCTGCCGAGGGCAATTCTCGTGCCAGAAGGTGGACTACCGATCCAGCGGACTCGGTGGTCGCCCGAAAGTGGAGGCGGTGGAGATCCTGCAGAACGACCTGCAGGCGACTGCGGGTCCGGCGATCGTGTTCGCGTATTCGCAAGGGGGTGAGATCGCAACCTCATGGCTCCTCAAATACGGCGCCAGCACCGGCCGGGTCGCCGGTCAGCCCGATGAGGTGCAGTTCGTCCTGGCGGGCAGCCCCGACAACGGTATGGGCGGCCTGGGCCCGGCGAGCGGATCCACGACAGCCCCGGCGACGCCGACCGACACCGGATACACGATCATCGAGGTGTCGCGCGAATACGACCTCGAATCCGATTTTCCGACGAAACGTTTCAACTCCTTCGCGAACGCGAATGCTCGCTCGGGCTACTTCCGTGTCCACATGGACTACACCGGTGTCGACCTGACCGACCCGAACAATCTCGTCCTTCAGAAGGGCGGCACCACATACGTCTTGGTACCCACCGAGAATCTGCCGATGCTGGATCCGCTGTTGTCCTTGCATCTGAACGGGTTGCATGACGCGCTGAACGCCAAGCTGAAGCCGATCGTCGACTCCGCTTACGACCGCACGGGATACGTCACGTTGGCCGAGGCCATGGCGGCAGGATGGGAGCTACCGAACCTTCTCACCGACCTTCCGCCGGCCGCTGCGCCAGCACAGAACGCCGTCGCCGGGCTCAGCGTAGCTCCGTCGACCGGATCGGGTGAGAAGGCTTCGTCAGCAGCAGCACCGGTGGTATCTGCGGAGTCTGCTGATCCTGGCATCGGCGGCCGTAAGGTGTCCCCCGCAGTGCGGACGCGTCAGAAGTCCGCTGCTGGAGCACTGTCGCTGGACACCCCGGCCGGTGAGGCGGACCGAACCGAGGACGACACGGCGATGCGGTCGACCAGGTCGCCGAGACACGCACTTCAGTCCTCGCGCGTTGCGGACGGGATGGCGGCGCCCGACAAGACCGACGGCAGTTCAACTGTGCACGCCTCCGACAGGATGCGAGTGCAGACGCAGCCGCGGCACAGCAGGACGGCGGCTTCAGACCGAGCTGCGGCGCGATCGACCGGGCGCCACGCGCTGTAGCGCTGTCTGGGAAGGCTCATTGCGCGGCCCACCCGTCATTCGGTCGGGTGTGTCAACGGTCACCGACCCGGGTATGCGTTTGTGCAGAACCTCGGGGAGGCGTTGATGAAGAAGAACAGCAAGACCAGGGACCAACTGGTGAACGAGCTCCGCAGTGCCTATGAGAGCGGCGCCAGCATCAGGAACCTCGTCGCGACCACGGGTCACTCCTACGGCTCGATCCACAGCATGCTCCGCGAGTCGGGTGCGGCGATGCGCAGCCGGGGCGGTCCCAATCACCGCGGGAGGAAGTGACCTGCCGGCCCTCAGGGTTGACGGACCGAGGCCTCGACCAGGTCCAGCACGGCGCCGAGCTTCTCGGGATCGTCACCCGAAGCGAGACGCGCGACCAGCCCGTCGAGCACCAACTCCAGGTAGGTGCGCACCACGTCGCGAGGGACGTCGTCGCGCAGCCGACCTGCCTGTTCCTGGCGTCGTAGCCGTTCGGTGGTGGCCGCCGACAACTCGGCCGACCGCGCCGCCCACTCCCGGCTGAACGCCGGATCGTTGCGCAGCTTGCGGGCGATCTCCAGCCGCGTGGCCAGCCAGTCGAACTGCTCGGGCGCGGCGAGCATGTCGCGCATGACCTGAATCAGGCCCTCGCGGCCGGCCACGTCGGCCATCCGCTCGGCATCCTCGTGAGCCAGCTCGAAGAACAGCGTGTCCTTGTCGCGGAAGTGGTGAAAGATCGCGCCGCGCGACAGCCCGATGGTTTCCTCGAGCCGCCGCACGGTCGCGCTTTCATATCCGTACTGAGCGAAGCACCTGCGGGCGCCGTCGAGTATCTGGCGACGGCGCGCCGCCAGGTGATCGTCGGTCACCCGGGGCATGACAGCCGCCTGTCAGGACTTCAGCATGTTGCGCAGCACGTACTGCAGGATGCCGCCGTTGCGGTAGTAGTCCGCCTCACCGGGGGTGTCGATGCGCACGACCGCGTCGAACTCGACGGTGTCGCCGCCGTCCTTCGACGCGGTGACGTGCACGGTCTTCGGCGACTTGCCCTCGTTGAGGGTCTCGATGCCGCTGATGTCGAACGTCTCGGTCCCGTCGAGCTTCAGCGACGCGGCCGACTCGCCCTCCGGGAACTGCAGCGGGATGACGCCCATGCCGATCAGATTCGAGCGGTGGATGCGTTCGAACGACTCGGCGATCACTGCGCGCACCCCGAGCAGCCCGGTGCCCTTGGCCGCCCAGTCGCGCGAGGATCCCGACCCGTACTCCTTGCCGCCGAGCACGACCAGCGGGATGTCCTGTGCCGCATAGTTCTGCGCGGCGTCGTAGATGAACGCCTGCTCGCCGCCCTTGGTGAAGTCGCGGGTGTAGCCGCCCGACACGTCGTCGAGCAACTGGTTGCGCAGCCGGATGTTGGCGAACGTCCCGCGGATCATCACCTCATGGTTGCCGCGGCGCGAACCGTAGGAGTTGTAGTCCTTCTTGTCGACGCCGTGGGAGTCGAGGTACTGCGCGGCCGGGGTGCCCGACTTGATGCTGCCGGCGGGGGAGATGTGGTCGGTGGTGACCGAATCACCCAGCAACGCAAGCACTCTGGCCCCCTTGATGTCGGAGACGGGCTCCGGATCGGCGGGCATCCCGTCGAAGTACGGAGGCTTGCGCACGTAGGTGGAGTCGGCATCCCACTCGAACGTGTCGCCGCTTGGGGTCGGCAGGTTGCGCCAGCGCTCGTCGCCCTTGAACACATCGGAGTAGTTCTTGACGAACATCTCGGTGTTGATCGCGCCCGCGATGGTGTCGTTGATGTCCTGCTGGCTCGGCCAGATGTCCTTGAGGAACACCGGGTTGCCGTCGTTGTCGGTGCCGAGGCAGTCGTTCTCGAAGTCGAAGTCCATCGAGCCGGCGAGCGCATAGGCGATGACCAGGGGCGGCGAGGCGAGGTAGTTCATCTTGACGTCGGGGTTGATGCGGCCCTCGAAGTTGCGGTTGCCGGACAGCACCGCGGTGACCGAGAGGTCGTTGTCGTTGATCGCCTTGCTGATCTCCTCCGGCAACGGCCCGCTGTTGCCGATGCACGTGGTGCAGCCGTAGCCGACCAGGAAGAAGCCGAGCTTCTCCAGATACGGCCACAGCCCGGCCTTCTCGTAGTAGTCGGTGACGACCTGCGAGCCCGGAGCCATCGTCGTCTTGACCCACGGCTTGGAGGTCAGGCCCTTGTCGACGGCGTTCTTGGCCAGCAGCGCGGCCCCGAGCATCACCTCCGGATTGGAGGTGTTGGTGCAAGAGGTGATCGCCGCGATCACCACGGCCCCGTGGTCGAGCACGAACTCGCCGTGCTCGTCGGAACGCACGGTGATCGGGTTGGTCGGCCGGCCCTCGGCGCCGTTGGCGGCGGAGACGACGTCGACCGAGTCCTCCTCGGCGAACGACAGCGACACCGGGTCGCTGCCCGGGAACGTCTCCTCGACCGCCTCGTCGATGTTGGAGTGGGGGACCTTGGCACCGTTCGCGCCGTCTCCCACGTAGTTGTGGATGTCCTTGCGGAACGCCGACTTCGCGTCGTCGAGGGCGATGCGGTCCTGCGGGCGCTTCGGGCCGGCGATCGACGGGACCACATCGGCCAGGTCCAGTTCGAGGTACTCGGAGAACGTCGGTTCGCGCTGCGGATCGTGCCACATCCCCTGGGCCTTGGCGTAGGCCTCGACCAGAGCGAGCTGCTGATCGCTGCGCCCGGTCATCCGCAGGTAGTCGATCGTGACGTCGTCGATCGGGAAAATGGCTGCAGTGGAACCGAACTCGGGGCTCATGTTGCCCAGGGTGGCGCGGTTGGGCAGCGGCACCTCGGCGACCCCCTCGCCGTAGAACTCGACGAACTTGCCGACCACGCCGTGCTTGCGCAGCATCTCGGTGACTGTCAGCACGATGTCGGTGGCGGTCACGCCGGCGCGGCGCTCACCGGTGAGCTTGAAACCGACGACGCGGGGGATGAGCATCGACACCGGCTGACCGAGCATCGCGGCCTCGGCCTCGATGCCGCCCACGCCCCAGCCCAGCACGCCCAGGCCGTTCTCCATCGTGGTGTGGCTGTCGGTGCCCACACAGGTGTCCGGGTAGGCCACCCCGTCCCGGTCCATCACGACGCTGGCCAGATACTCGATGTTGACCTGGTGCACGATGCCGGTGCCGGGCGGCACCACCTTGAAGTCGTTGAAAGCGCCCTGCCCCCAACGCAGGAACTGGTAGCGCTCGCCGTTGCGTTCGTATTCGATCTCGACGTTGCGCTCGAAGGCGTCGGCGCGGCCGAACAGATCGGCGATCACGGAGTGGTCGATCACCAGGTCGGCCGGAGCCAGCGGGTTGACCTTCTGCGGATCGCCGCCGAGCTCGCCGACGGCCTCGCGCATGGTGGCGAGGTCGACGATGCACGGCACCCCGGTGAAGTCCTGCATGATCACCCGGGCCGGGGTGAACTGGATCTCGATGCTCGGGTCGGCCGACGGATCCCAGTTGGCGATCGCCTCGATGTGGTCCTTGGTGATGTTCGCGCCGTCCTCGGTGCGCAGGAGGTTCTCCGCGAGCACCTTGAGGCTGTAGGGAAGTTTCTCGGTGCCGGGCACCGCGTCGAGGCGGTAGATCTCGTAGCTCTTGTCTGCAACCTCGAGCGTGTCCTTGGCTCCGAACGAGTTCACGGATGAATCCTTGCTGCTCACATCAACTCCCGGCTTGAATCCTCGCCGCGACGGGCTGTGTCGGCGGCGCTCGTAACCCTAACAGTACGCTTGTCCTGTAAGAAACCCCAGGGCCCCTACCAGTCTCGTCCTCGGGTGCGGCCCGTGCCAACCGGGTGCCACCCGGAGCACGGGTACCCACGACGGGACGGGTAATCCTCGTGTCGTCGCAGCGACTGTCCGGTCGTCGCGTACCGTGCTGATGTGCCCGGACCGCTCTCGATCCCTTTTCTGCCGGCGTATATCCCGCCGGAGATCGACATGCAGAAGGTCAAAGCCGACGTCGCCGACGACGGGGTCAGCGTTCCGCCGGCCCAGCAGGCCGAGGTGCCCGCACTGCACCAGGTGGTCGAGGACGCCCGCAAGGAGGGCATCGATCTCAAGATCGTCGTCATCGACCTGAACCCGCCGATCGACACTCCGTTGCGCGACATCGCGACCGAAGTGGGTCAGGCCAACCCGGGTTCGACGGTGCTGGCGATGAGTCCGGCCTTCGCCGGCACGTACAGCCCGGTCTTCGACCGGGTGACCCTGGAGGCCGGCGAGGATCTGGCCAAGTCGGGCGATCCGGTGCAGTCGTCGAAGAATTTCCTCGGCGAGCTGACGACGCCGCACTTTCCCTGGACGCCATTCACGATTGTGCTTGTTTTGGCGGTCGCCCTGGCGGTCGTCGGCACCCGCATGCTGCAGTTATGGGGCAAACGGCGTGCCGCTTCAAGCGCAGCACTGACCAGCGCCGATTCCTGAGTTCCCGTTTCTGACGCAAATAGAAACATCACCGTTTGATAACGGCAAATGCAATTACAATGTTGTAATTTGTGACTAAAGTTTCTTTGGCGTCAGATGTGACGTACGGTGCAATCGGTGCCTGTTGTTGCGGCTGTGCTATTTGTGGCTTCTGTGACTAAGGCGCCGTTGTATGTGCCGACACGTTCGCGTGGAGCCTGAGGAGATCTGAGTCGGATGAGACGCATCCCTGGCGGCGCCCCCGCGTCGCGGCTGTGCGCGGCGTCCCTGACGTTCGGCATGGTGCTGACCGTGCCGAATCTGGGGCCCGCGCTCGCATTTGCGCAGCCTGCGAGCCCCGACAGCCTCGCCCAGCTGGTGACCGAGGTCGCCAACGTCAATCAGAAGCTGCAGGATCTCGGCGCGAGGATCCAGGCGCAGCAGGAGGGTGTGAACAAGGCGATCCTCGATGTGCAGACCGCCCGCGACCATGCCGCGTCCGCCCAGCAGGCGGTCGACGCGGGTGCGCAGCGGGTCAAGGACGCCAACGCCGCGATCTCGGCCGCGCAGAAGAGATTCGACAAGTTCGCCGCCGCGATGTACGTCAACGGGCCGTCGAGCTCGTATCTGACCGCCTCCGATCCGGCGGACATCCTCGACGCCGCCGCGACCGGTCAGACGCTGTCGATCAGTTCCCAGCAGGCGGTCGGGGACCTGCAGCGCGCCCGCACCGAGCAGGTCAACAAGGAGTCGGCCGCCCGGCTGACCAAGCAGCAGGCCGACGACGCGGTCAAAGCCGCCGAAAACAGCCAGCAGACAGCGGTTTCCGCGTTGACGCAGGCTCAGGAGACATTCAAGGCGCAGCAGGGCGAGCTCGACCGCCTGACCGCCGAGCGCGCGCAGGCCCAGGCGAAACTCCAGCAGGCGCGCGCGATGGCGGCGCCCAGCGGCGCACCGGCGGCCCAGCCCGCCGCGACCCCGGGCCCGACCGGCCGGGGCGCGAGCGCTGCGGGTCCGGCGGCGAAGCCGGGCGGCGCCGGGCAGCCGAACGCGGACTGGGACGTCGACCCCGCCACTGGTAACCGCAACACCGCCTGGGACATGACCCTGCCCCAGATCCCGAGCGCCTTCGTCAGCGGCGACCCGGTGCAGATCATCAACGCGGTCCTGAAGATCATCACGACGTCGCTGCAGGTGACGCAGGACCTGGGACGCAAGTTCCTGCAGAGCATCGGTCTGCTGCCGACCCCGACCGGAATCACCAACGGTGCGATTCCGACGCTCTACGGCCGTCAGGCGACCGAGTACGTGATCAAGCGCGGCATGTCGCAGCTGGGCGTGCCGTACTCGTGGGGCGGCGGCAACGCCTCCGGGCCGAGTCGCGGCATCGACTCCGGTGCCGGCACAGTCGGTTTCGACTGCTCGGGCCTGATGCTCTACATGTTCGCCGGTGTCGGCATCAAGCTCGACCACTACTCGGGCTCGCAGTACAACGCCGGCCGCAAGGTGCCGTCGTCGCAGATGCGCCGCGGCGACATGATCTTCTACGGCCCCAACGCCAGCCAGCACGTCGCGATGTACCTCGGCGACGGGCAGATGCTCGAGGCCCCCTACACCGGTTCGACGGTCAAGATCTCGCCGGTGCGCACCAGCGGGATGACCCCGTACGTGACCCGAATGATCGAGTGGTGATGGTCCTGCGTCGTCTCATCTGTGCACTGGCCACCGCCGCGGCGCTGCTCGGGGCGGCGGTCGCGCCGGCCTCCGCGCAGCCCGGGGCGGGTCAGTGGGATCCGACCCTGCCGAAGCTGATCAGCGCCGGCGCGCCCGGGGACCCGCTGGCCATCGCCAACGCGTCGCTGGCGGCCACGGCCCAGGCCACCCAGGTCACGATGAACCTGGGGCACAAGTTCCTGCAGAGCCTCGGGCTGGCACCGGCCGACCCGACCAGCGTCGCGCCGGGTGTCGTCCGCGGACCCGCCGCCATCGAGTACGTGATCCGCCGCGGCGCGAGCGTGATGGGCACGCCCTACTCGTGGGGCGGCGGCAAGCCGAGCGGCCCCACCCGGGGCATCGACTCCGGCGCCAACACCGTGGGCTTCGACTGCTCCGGGTTCACCCAGTTCTCCTACGCCGGAGTCGGCGTGCTGATCCCGAAGTACTCCGGCGACCAGTACAACACCGGTCGTAAGGTGCCGCTGTCGCAGGCCAAGCGCGGGGACCTGCTGTTCTGGGGGCCGGGCGGCAGCCAGCACGTCGCGATGTACCTCGGCGGCGGCAAGATGCTCGAGGCGTCGAGCAACGAGGGCAAGGTGGCCGTCGCCCCGGTCCGTACCGCGGGTCTGCAGCCCTACGCGGCGCGCATCATCGAATCCTGAGCGGGGCCTGAGTAAGAACGGGCGACGTCGACGTAATTCGTAGCGCCTGGAATAGTTGACGGCGGGCGCCCGGCCGCTGTGGGCCCGCGTCCCGACGACGAGCTGTATCGCGCATGTGGAAGGAACGTGGATGACGTCACCGAGTGGGCCGCCGCAGGGCGCCGGAGGATTCCCCGGACAGGGCCCGACCCAGGGCTACTCCGCCGGAGCGCACGCCGCGCCTTCCGCACCATCGGGTTCCGCCCAGTCCAACGGCGGTCTGCAGCAGGAAGTCCACACGCTCGAGCGGGCCATCTTCGAGGTCAAGCGCATCATCGTCGGCCAGGACCTGCTCGTCGAACGCATGCTCGTCGGCCTGCTCGCGAAGGGCCATGTGCTGCTCGAAGGCGTGCCCGGCGTGGCCAAGACGCTCGCCGTCGAGACGTTCGCCAAGGTCGTCGGCGGCACCTTCGCCCGCATCCAGTTCACCCCCGACCTGGTGCCCACCGACATCATCGGTACCCGCATCTACCGTCAGGGCAAGGAGGAGTTCGACATCGAACTCGGCCCGGTGGTGGTCAACTTCCTGCTCGCCGACGAGATCAACCGTGCGCCCGCCAAGGTGCAGTCCGCGCTGCTCGAGGTGATGGCCGAGCGCAAGATCTCCATCGGCGGCAAGACCTTCCCGCTGCCCAGCCCCTTCCTGGTGATGGCCACCCAGAACCCGATCGAGCAGGAGGGCGTCTACCAGCTGCCGGAGGCTCAGCGCGACCGCTTCCTGTTCAAGCTCAACGTCGACTACCCGTCGCCGGAGGAAGAGCGCGAGATCATCTACCGGATGGGGGTGCGGCCCCCCGAGCCCAAGCAGATCCTCAGCACCGGCGATCTGCAGCGCCTGCAGGACGTCGCGGCGAACAACTTCGTCCATCACGCGCTGGTCGACTACGTGGTGCGCGTCGTGACCGCCACCCGCGAGCCCGAGAAGTTCGGCATGCCCGACGCCAAGGCGTGGATCGCCTACGGCGCCTCACCGCGTGCGTCGCTGGGCATCATCGCCGCCGCGCGTGCGCTGGCGCTGGTGCGCGGCCGCGACTACGTCATCCCGCAGGACGTCGTGGAGGTCATCCCGGACGTGCTCCGGCACCGCCTCGTGCTGACCTACGACGCGCTCGCCGACGAGATCTCCTCGGAGACGGTGGTCAACCGGATCCTGCAGACGGTCGCGCTGCCGCAGGTCAATGCCATTCCGCAGCAAGGCCCTTCGGCTCCGCCTCCGGTGCCGGCGGGCGCCGGCGCGGCGGGCGGCCGCTGACCTGGTGACCAGATCGAGTCGCAGTGTCGATTTGCCGTCGCTGCAGCGCGGAGAGATTCGCGACCCCGCGCTGACGGCGGCGTTGCGCAAGCTCGAGCTGACCGTGCGGCGCAAGCTCGACGGAGTGCTGCACGGAGACCACCTCGGGCTGCTCCCGGGACCCGGGTCCGAGCCGGGGGAGTCGCGGATCTACCAGCCCGGCGACGACGTGCGCCGGATGGACTGGTCGGTCACCGCGCGCACCACCCAACCGCATGTGCGTCAGATGATCGCCGACCGCGAGCTGGAGACCTGGCTGGTGGTCGACGTGTCGGCCAGCCTGGACTTCGGCACGACCGGATGCGAGAAACGCGACCTCGCGGTCGCCGCGGCGGCGTCCATCGCATTCCTCAACAGCGGGGGCGGCAACCGGCTCGGCGCGATCATCTCCAACGGCGACACGACGCGCCGGGTGCCGGCGCTGTCGGGCCGGATGCACGAGCAGGAGGTGCTCCGCGCGATCGCGACGACGCCGCGGGCGCCGGTCGGGGTGCGCGGGGACCTCGCGGCGGCGATCGACGCGCTGCGCAGGCCGGAACGCCGGCGCGGCATGGCGGTCATCATCAGCGACTTCCTCGGACCGATCAACTGGATGCGTCCGCTGCGGGCGATCGCCGGGCGGCACGAGGTGCTCGGCATCGAGATCCTCGACCCCCGGGACATCGAGCTGCCGCTCGTCGGCGACGTCGTCCTGCAGGACACCGAGACCGGTCGCACCCGCGAATTCACGATCGACGAGCAGCTGCGCACGGACTTCGAGAGGGCCGCCGCGGCACATCGGGCGGACGTGGCGCGCACGCTGCGCCGCTGTGACGCACCGCTTCTGACGCTGCGCACGGACCGCGACTGGATTGCCGACGTGGTTCGGTTCGTGGCGAGCAGGCGCAGGGGCGCGCTCGCGGCTCGGTAACCACCACCACGGGAGCTGACAACGAAATGACTAGTGCCGCATGACTTTACCGTTCCTCGGACCGATGTCGCTGTCGGGTTTCGAACACCCGTGGTGGTTCCTGTTCTTCGTGGTCGTCATCGGGCTGATCGCGCTCTACATCGTCGTAGCGCTGTCGCGTCACAAGCGGATGCTGCGCTTCGCCAACATGGAGTTGCTGGAGAGCGTCGCCCCCAAGCGGCCCAGCCGCTGGCGTCATGTGCCGGCGATCCTGCTGATCGCGTCGCTGGTGTCGTTCACGATCGCGATGGCCGGCCCCACCCACGACGTCCGGATCCCGCGTAACCGCGCGGTGGTGATGCTGGTGATCGACGTGTCGCAGTCCATGCGCGCCACCGACGTGGCGCCCAACCGGCTGGCCGCCGCGCAGGAAGCCGCCAAGCAGTTCGCCGACCAGCTCACGCCCGGCATCAACCTGGGGCTGATCGCCTACGCAGGCACCGCGACCGTGCTGGTCTCGCCGACGACCAACCGCGAGGCCACCAAGAACGCGATCGACAAGCTGCAGCTCGCCGACCGCACCGCGACCGGTGAGGGCATCTTCACCGCGCTGCAGGCCATCGCCACGGTCGGCGCGGTGATCGGTGGCGGCGACGCGCCGCCCCCGGCCCGCGTGGTGCTGATGAGCGACGGCAAGGAGACTGTGCCGTCGAATCCGGACAATCCCAAGGGCGCCTACACCGCTGCGCGCACCGCCAAGGACCAGGGTGTGCCCATCTCGACGGTGTCGTTCGGCACGCCCTACGGCTACGTCGAGATCAACGACCAACGCCAGCCGGTTCCCGTCGACGACGAGATGCTCAAGCGGATCGCCAACCTCTCCGGCGGCGACTCGTTCACCGCGTCCAGCCTCGAGCAGCTCAAGGCGGTGTTCACCAACCTGCAGGAGCAGATCGGCTACGAGACGATCAAGGGCGACGCCAGCGTGGGCTGGCTGCGCCTGGGAGCGCTGGTGCTCGCGATCGCGGGCGTGGCAGCACTGCTGATCAACCGGCGACTGCCCAACTAAGGCGATTTCTTAAGAATGAGGCCCAGGCATTAAGTTGGCGGGCATGACGCTGGCAGACAATCCCGCCGACACCGCCGCCGGCACGGCAGGCGGCCGACCTCCGTTCGTGTCCCGCTCCGTCCTCGTCACGGGCGGAAACCGGGGCATCGGCCTGGCCATCGCGCAGCGTCTGGCCGCCGACGGCCACAAGGTCGCCGTCACCCACCGCGGATCCGGCGCGCCGGACGGCTTGTTCGGGGTCGAGTGCGACGTCACCGACAACGAGGCCGTCGACCGGGCCTTCAAGGAGGTCGAGGAACACCAGGGGCCGGTCGAGGTGCTGGTGTCCAACGCCGGGATCTCCAAGGACGCCTTCCTCATGCGGATGACCGAGGAACGGTTCTCCGAGGTCATCAACGCGAACCTCACCGGTGCGTTCCGGGTGACCCAGCGGGCGTCGCGCAGCATGCAGCGCAAGCGGTTCGGCCGCATCATCTTCATCGGTTCCGTCTCGGGCATGTGGGGCATCGGCAACCAGTCCAACTACGCGGCGGCCAAGGCCGGCCTGATCGGCATGGCCCGCTCGATCTCGCGGGAGCTGGCGAAGGCCAACGTGACCGCCAACGTGGTGGCGCCCGGCTACATCGACACCGAGATGACCCGCGCGCTCGACGAGCGGATCCAGCAGGGCGCGCTGGACTTCATCCCGGCCAAACGGGTGGGCACCGCCGAGGAGGTCGCGGGAGTCGTCAGCTTCCTGGCCTCGGAGGACGCGAGCTACATCGCCGGCGCGGTGATCCCGGTCGACGGCGGCATGGGTATGGGTCACTAGGCCCACGGCCCCACGAAGAGAAAAGGACTCAGGATGACAGGCTTTCTTCAAGGCAAGCGGATCCTCGTCACGGGGATCATCACCGACAGCTCGATCGCGTTCTACATCGCCAAGGTCGCCCAGGAGGCCGGCGCCGAGCTGGTGCTGACGGGCTTCGACCGGATGAAGCTGATCCGGCGCATCGCCGACCGGCTGCCCAACCCGGCGCCGCTGATCGAGCTGGACGTGCAGAACACCGAGCACCTCGACACGCTCGCCGACCGGGTCACCGCCGAGATCGGCGAGGGCAACAAGCTCGACGGCGTCGTGCACTCCATCGGCTTCATGCCGCAGACCGGCATGGGCATCAACCCGTTCTTCGACGCACCCTACGAGGACGTCGCTAAGGGCATCCACATCTCCGCGTACTCGTATGCGTCGCTGGCCAAGGCCGTACTGCCGATCATGAATCCCGGCGGCGGCATCGTGGGCATGGACTTCGACCCGACCCGCGCGATGCCGGCCTACAACTGGATGACGGTCGCCAAAAGCGCGCTCGAGTCGGTCAACCGATTCGTCGCCAGGGAAGCGGGCAAGGTCGGCGTGCGGTCCAATCTCGTTGCCGCAGGGCCCATCCGGACACTCGCGATGAGCGCGATCGTCGGCGGGGCGCTGGGCGAGGAGGCCGGCGCGCAGATGCAGCTGCTCGAAGAGGGCTGGGATCAGCGCGCCCCGCTCGGCTGGAACATGAAGGACCCCACCCCGGTCGCCAAGACCGTGTGCGCGCTGCTGTCGGACTGGCTCCCCGCGACCACCGGCACGGTGATCTACGCCGACGGGGGAGCGAGCACCCAGCTGCTGTGAGCAACGCTTGCGTGAAGAACCGGCAGTCGTGAAGTTCGACGCGCTGCTGCTGCTGTCGTTCGGCGGTCCGGAAGGTCCCGACGAGGTCATGCCGTTTCTGGAGAACGTCACGCGCGGCCGGGGCATCCCGCGTGAGCGGCTGGTCTCCGTCGCCGAGCACTATCTGCATTTCGGTGGCGTGTCGCCGATCAACGGCATCAACCGCGATCTGATCACGCAGATCGAGGCCGAGGTCGCGAGACGGGGCGCTGAACTGCCGGTATACTTCGGCAACCGCAACTGGGATCCCTATGTCGAGGACACGGTGACGCGCATGCGCGACAACGGGATTCGGCGCGCGGCGGTGTTCTCGACGTCGGCGTGGGGCGGCTACTCGGGCTGCACTCAGTACCAGGAGGACATCGCCCGCGCCCGCGCCGCGGCGGGACCGGAGGCGCCCGAGCTGACCAAGCTGCGGCAGTACTTCGACCACCCGCTGCTGATCGAGATGTTCGCCGACGCGATCCGCGAGGCCGCCGCGACGCTGCCCGCCGACCTGCGCGACGACGCGCGCCTGATCTTCACCGCGCACTCGATCCCGCTGCGCGCCGCCTCGCGGTGCGGACCCGACCTCTACGAGCGCCAGGTCGCCTACGCCTCGAGGCTCGTCGCGGATGCCGCGGGCTACCGCTCCTACGACCAGGTGTGGCAGTCCCGTTCCGGTCCGCCGCAGGTGCCGTGGCTGGAGCCCGACGTCGGAGACCACCTCGAGACGCTGATCGCCGGCGGCACCAAGGCGGTCATCGTCTGTCCCGTCGGCTTCGTCGCCGACCACATCGAGGTGGTGTGGGACCTCGACAACGAAGTGGCGCAGCAGGCCGCCGCGGCCGGCGTCGCGTTCGCTCGGGCGCTGACGCCCAACGCGCAGCCCCGGTTCGCCCGTCTGGTGGTCGATCTGGTCGACGAACTGGAGCGTGGACTGCCGGCGGCCCGGGTGCCGGGGTCCCTGGCGGTGCCGGGCTACGGCTGCACCGTCAACGGCGCACTCTGCACGCCCACCTGCGGTGGTTAGTCTGCTCTCCCCCTGGCCTTCGGCCGGGCGGTGCCCCCACGCGCAAGCGCTCGTCGGTGCCTAGCCGCGCCAGGCGGAGTGCAGGATCGCCTCGACGGCGGCCAGCCGGGCCGAGCGGACCACCGAGGTCAGCGGGCGCAGCGCGTCGCTGGCGATCTGCACCTCCGAGGAGCTCTGCAGACCGCTCGGGATGAGCCCGGAGCTGACCGTGATGATCGCGTCGACGTGCGCGGCGTTCTCCAGGACGCGCACCGCCCGGGACGGTGCATGGTCTGGAATGCGGTGGGCGCGAGTCGAATCGAGCACCTGCTCGACGAGGCGGCGCGGGTCGGCCACCTCACTGCCGGAGGTCCCGGCACGCAGCGTGCCGAGCGCGTCAGCCGCCGAACGGACCGCGTCGCGCAGCGCGTACTCGGCCTCGCCGAGATCGATGTGCTCGGGCGCCGGTGCGGTGTCGAGCGAGTAGACCGTCCACGACAGCGCACACAGTTCCGGCTCGAACTCGTAGTCGTCGGCGATCTCACCGGAGTCCGGGTACTCGAAGTCGGGCACCAGCCCGACCGCGGCGTCCGGAGGGCCGACGACGATCGCCTCACCGGCCGCGATCGCGTCGCGGCCGAACTGGGTGCCCGGGGGCAGGCCGCGGACATCGCCGGGGATGGGAAGCGCCAGCGTGATCGCCGGCCCGGGGCCCGCGGGCCGTGCGACGGTGCGCATCGTCTGCAGCAGCGAGACCGCTCCGGCGTCGTCGAGATCCGGCCACGGCAGCCCGGTCCGGTCAGCCGCCACCGAGTCGTACGCCGTGACGGAATGCCTTGGCGTCCATGCCGATAACGCATCCAAGACATCGTCGGGTGCAGCGACTCCGGCCAACCAGGAATTGGCCCACACCGATAACGAAACACTGGGGCTCCACATGATGCCTGGCAGTGTAGTTGTTAGCCGCTCACCGGGTCGGCTGCGCGATAGGCTGGCGTCATGCCCGTACCGCTGATCTGGCTGATCGCAGCACTGGCGCTGGCCGGAGCCGAGGCGCTCACCGGCGACATGTTCCTGCTGATGCTCAGCGGTGGCGCGCTGGCCGCCGCCGGTGCGAGT
The DNA here is from genome assembly GCF_000266905.1 of Mycolicibacterium chubuense NBB4. The sequence goes on from NC_018027.1 coordinate 2,550,680, forward strand.
TGGCTTCTGGACTGGCCGGTCTGGGCCGACGGTCTGGTGTTCCTGGTCGTGGCGGTTCTGCTGCTCGTCGGGGTGCGCCCGGCGCTGCGGCGCCGGATGCAGTCCGGTACCGGGCTTCCGGAGCCCGCCCGCGCCCTGGAAGGCAAGAGCGCTCTGGTCCTGGACCGGGTGGGCCGGCACGAGGGCCAGGTGAAGCTCGACGGCGAGATCTGGACGGCACGGCCCTACAACGAGAACGATGTCTACGAACCCGGCGATCACGTGACCGTCGTGCACATCGACGGCGCGACCGCGGTCGTGGCGAAGATCGCCTGAGGCAGAAAGAGGAGTCGCAGTGGACGGAGCCGTCGCAGGGTTGGTCCTGCTGGCCGTGTTGGTGCTGTTCGCGATCATCGTGGTGGCGAAATCAGTGGCGCTGATCCCGCAGGCCGAGGCCGCGGTGATCGAGCGGCTGGGCCGCTACAGCAAGACGGTGTCCGGCCAGCTGACGTTGCTGCTGCCGTTCGTCGACAGGATCCGTGCCCGCGTCGATCTGCGTGAGCGCGTCGTCTCGTTCCCGCCGCAGCCGGTGATCACCGAGGACAACCTGACGGTCAACATCGACACCGTCGTCTACTTCCAGGTGACCAACCCCCAGGCCGCGGTGTACCAGATCAGCAACTACATCGTCGGCGTCGAGCAGCTCACCACCACCACGCTGCGCAACGTGGTCGGCGGCATGACGCTCGAGCAGACGCTGACCTCCCGCGACTCGATCAACGGGCAGCTGCGCGGCGTGCTCGACGAGGCCACAAACCGGTGGGGGCTGCGGGTCGCCCGGGTCGAGTTGCGCAGCATCGACCCGCCGCCGTCGATCCAGGACTCGATGGAGAAGCAGATGCGCGCCGACCGCGAGAAGCGGGCGATGATCCTGACCGCCGAGGGGTCGCGCGAGGCCGCGATCAAGCAGGCCGAAGGGCAGAAGCAGGCGCAGATCCTGGCCGCAGAGGGGGCCAAGCAGGCCGCGATCCTGGCCGCCGAGGCCGACCGGCAGTCCCGCATGCTGCGCGCCCAGGGTGAGCGCGCCGCCGCCTACCTGCAGGCGCAGGGCCAGGCCAAGGCGATCGAGAAGACGTTCGCCGCGATCAAGGCGGGCAGGCCCACACCCGAGATGCTGGCCTACCAGTATCTGCAGACCCTGCCGCAGATGGCCAAGGGTGAGGCGAACAAGGTGTGGTTGGTGCCCAGCGACTTCGGTTCGGCGCTACAGGGTTTCACCAAGCTGCTGGGTGCCCCCGGCGAGGACGGGGTGTTCCGCTACACCCCGTCGCCGGTCGACGAGAACCTGCCGAAGCCCGAGGACGACTCCGAAGAGGTCGCCGACTGGTTCACCACGCAGACCGATCCGGCCATCGCCCAAGCGGTCGCCAAGGCCGAGGCCGACGCCCGCACACCGGTCGACGGGCCGCGCTACGGCGCGCCGCAGCAACTCTCCGCCCCCGCGGAGACGGCCGCGGTGCAGCCGCCGCGTCACGCGCCGCCGGAGCCGCCCACGACCGGCTCCCACTCCCTGTAGCGCCATGACCGTGATGACGTCGAAGAAGACCTACGCCGCGCTCGCGGCGTTCCATGCGGTCGACGCCGTGGCCAGCATCGGTCCCATCGCGCCGATCAAGAAATCGCTCGACGACGTCGGGCTCCCCGAGGACGTGCGGCCCGTGCTGCCGGTCGTGCACGCCGCTGCCGCGGTGGGGTTGCTGTCGGTGTTCCGGTTCCCCTGGCTGGCCCGGCTCACGACGTTCATGCTGACGGTCTACTTCGTCCTCGCCGTCGGGTCTCACGTCCGCGTCAGGGACTGGAGCCCCAACCTCGTGGCGGCGTCGTCGCTTCTGGCGTTCTACGGCGCGCTGACCGTGAAGGGCCCGCCCCGCTGACTCTCCTCGCCCGGCTCGGCCTGCTGGCGCCGATGCAGCCGGAACTCGTGGAACAGGCCCGCGACGCCCAGCGCGGCCGTGCACAGCGAGATGACGAACAGCAGCGGGCTGACGTGGCCGGTCAGCGCATCGCCGAGGATGACGACCGCCGCGGTCCCCGGGAGCAGGCCCGCCAGCGTGGCCAGCGTGTAGGGCACCAGCCGCACCGCTGACACGCCGGCCGCGTAGTTCAGCACGGAGAACGGCACCGCGGGGATCAGCCTCATCGCCACGATCGCGGGCCAGCCGCGGGCGCGCAGCCGGGCGTCCATCGCGTGCACCCGCGGGTGACTGACCAGGCGGTCGAGCTGCCAACCCGCCGCACGGACGAGGAGCAGCGCGATGACCGCGCTCACCGTGCTGGCGAAGACGGCCAGGGGGATGCCGAGATACGGCCCGAACAGCAGGCCTGCGGCCAGCGTGAAGGCCGTGCGCGGGAACGGGAAGACGGTGACCACCACGTGGGCGGCCAGAAAGGCGAGGGGGAACCAGGGGCCCACCGACGTGGCCCAGTCGCGCAACTGCACAGCCGAGGGCAACGGCACCAGCACCGCAACTGCGACGAGAATCACAATGGCGGTGAGGATGCCCGCCAGCCGGGTCTTGGGCATGGCGCGCAGTGTCGAGAGCATCGCGCCCCGGACGGTGCGCAACGTGCTGACGACGGATTTCACGGTCATCCACACTACGGGCCGGCGGTGAACACCACCGTCCGTCGGCGGCGTGAGTCGCGCCGACCAGCGCACACCGGTGTGATGGCGATCATTTAGCCTGATGGCTGTGCAGAAACCCAGCGCCGGCGCTGCCGGGGGAGTAATCGACGCCGATCTCGATCGCTGGCGCTCGGCTGTGGCGGGCGTTCTGGCCAAGTCGATGCGGCGCGACGCCGCCGATCTGGGCGACGAGCCCGAGCGGTTGCTCGATTCGCCCACGTACGAGAATTTCCCGATCCGGCCCCTGTACACGAGCGCCGACGAGCTCGGCGAACCCGCACTGCCGGGACGGTGGCCGTTCGTCCGCGGCGGTGACGCGCTGCGGGACGTGAAGTCGGGGTGGAAGGTCGCCGAGGCGTTCCCCGCCGACGGGTCGGCCGCAGCCGAGGCCAACGGGTCGGTGCTGCTCGGGTTGACCGAGGGGGTCAGCGCGCTGGTGCTGCGGATCGGCGCCGGGTCGGGCCGAGCGGCCGTCACCCCTGCCGATCTGGAGCGTCTGCTCGACGGCGTCTACCTCGACCTCGTGCCGGTCATCGCCGAAATCGAGGGTGACGGAACGACATTCGCGGATGCGGCCGGCGCGCTGCTCGCGTTGCTGGCCGGCCTCGACGACGATCAGCGGTCGCGGCTGTCGGTGGATCTGGGCGCCGACCCGCTCACCGCGGCGCTGGCCGGGCAGCCCGCGCCCGGGCTCGACGACGTGATCGCGACGGCGAAGCGGGTCGAGGAGTTCGGCGGCCACGTGCGCACGATCACCGTCGACGGCCCGACGCTGCACAATCGCGGCGCCAACGCATCGTGGGAACTGGGTGCGGCCATCGGCGCCGGCGTCGCCTACCTGCGGGCGCTCGTCGACGCCGGATCGTCCACCTCCGCCGCGCTCGGGCAGATCAGCTTCCGGTTCGCCGCCGACGACGACCAGTTCATGACCATCGCGAAACTGCGGGCGGCACGCCGCTTGTGGGCGCGGGTCGCCGAGGTGGTCGGCGAACCCGAGGCGGGCGCGGCGACCGTGCACGCGACCACGTCGCTGGCGATGATGACCCAGCGCGACCCCTGGGTGAACATGCTGCGCACCACCGTCGCGGCGTTCGCCGCCGGCGTCGGGGGCGCCGACACCGTCCTCGTGCACCCGTTCGACGTGGCGATCGCCGACGGATTCCCCGGTACCGCGCGCAGTTTCGCGCGCCGCATCGCGCGCAACACGCAGCTGTTGCTGCTGGAGGAGTCGCACCTGGGCCGCGTGCTCGACCCGGCGGGCGGATCGTGGTTCGTCGAAGACCTCACCCGCAGCCTGGCCGAGCAGGCGTGGGAGCACTTCCAGCAGATCGAAGCCGCCGGCGGGTTCGCGGCCGCGCACGAGGTGATCACCGCGGGCGTCGCCGACGTCGCCGACCAGCGTGCCGACGACGTCGCGCACCGGCGTACCGCGCTGACCGGCGTCAGCGAATTCCCCGACCTCGCGGAAGTGCCGCTCCCGCAAGGTAATCCGCTCGACGGCGTGCAGCGGTACGCGGCGGCGTTCGAAGCCCTGCGGGACCGCTCCGACGCACATCTGGAGAAGACCGGCGCACGCCCGAAGGTGCTGTTGCTTCCGTTGGGCCCGCTGGCCGAACACAACATCCGCACCACCTTCGCGGCGAATCTGCTGGCCTCCGGTGGTATCGAGGCCGTCAACCCCGGACCGCTCGACGCCGCCGGAATCCCCGCCGCCGTCGCGGAGTCCGGTGTCACCGAGGTCGCCGTGATCTGCGGGACCGACGCTCGCTACGGGAGCGAGGTTTCCGGCGTGGTCGACGCGGCGCGCCGGGCGGGTGTGCGCCACCTCCTGCTCGCCGGGCCGGAGAAGGCCGTCGCAGAGGCGGGGTCGAGACCCGACGGCTACGTGACCGCGAAAATCGATGCGGTGCAGACCTTGTCGGACCTGCTGAGCAGACTGGGAGCGTGAGATGACTGTGCACGATGTCGCCGGCCAGCCGGCTCCGGCCACCAAACCGTCGATGATCGACTCCTTCGCCGACGTCCCCCTCGACGGCGGTGCGGCCGCTGCCACGCCGAGCGCCGGCGACGTGGCCGCGCAGCTGTCCGCGGCCGCGGCCGCGCACGGCTACAGCGCCGACCAGCTGGACTGGTCGACCCCCGAGGGCATCGACGTCAAGCCGGTCTACATCGCCGCCGACCGCGACGAGGTCGCCGGCGCCGGCTACCCGCTCGACAGCCTGCCCGGTGAGCCGCCCTTCGTGCGCGGCCCGTATCCGACGATGTACGTCAACCAGCCGTGGACCATCCGCCAGTACGCGGGATTCTCCACCGCCGCGGAGTCGAACGCGTTCTACCGGCGCAACCTCGCCGCCGGGCAGAAGGGGCTCTCGGTCGCCTTCGACCTGGCCACCCACCGCGGCTACGACTCCGACCACCCACGGGTCGCCGGCGACGTCGGCATGGCCGGGGTGGCCATCGACTCGATCCTGGACATGCGCCAGCTCTTCGACGGGATCGACCTGTCGTCGGTGTCGGTGTCGATGACGATGAACGGCGCGGTGCTGCCGATCCTCGCGCTCTACGTGGTCGCCGCCGAGGAGCAGGGCGTGCCGCCGGAGAAGCTCGCCGGGACCATTCAGAACGACATCCTCAAAGAGTTCATGGTCCGCAACACCTACATCTACCCGCCGAAGCCGTCGATGCGGATCATCTCCGACATCTTCGGCTACACGAGCGCGAAAATGCCCAAGTTCAACAGCATTTCGATCTCCGGCTATCACATCCAGGAGGCCGGGGCCACCGCCGACCTGGAACTGGGCTACACGCTCGCCGACGGCGTGGAGTACATCAAGGCGGGCCTCGACGCCGGGCTCGACATCGACAAGTTCGCCCCGCGGCTGTCGTTCTTCTGGGGCATCGGCATGAACTTCTTCATGGAGGTCGCCAAGCTGCGCGCCGGCCGGCTGCTGTGGAGCGAGCTGGTGTCGCAGTTCGACCCCAAGAACCCCAAATCGTTGTCGCTGCGCACGCATTCGCAGACCTCGGGCTGGTCCCTGACCGCTCAGGACGCGTTCAACAACGTCGCCCGCACCTGCGTGGAGGCAATGGCGGCCACGCAGGGGCACACCCAGTCGCTGCACACCAACGCGCTCGACGAGGCGCTGGCTCTGCCCACCGACTTCTCGGCCCGCATCGCGCGCAACACCCAGCTGCTGCTGCAGCAGGAGTCGGGCACCACCCGGTCCATCGATCCGTGGGGCGGCTCGTACTACGTCGAGTGGCTGACCTACCAGCTCGCCGAGAAGGCCCGCGCGCACATCCGGGAGATCGCCGAGCACGGCGGGATGGCGCAGGCGATCAACGAGGGCATCCCGAAGCTGCGCATCGAGGAGGCCGCTGCCCGCACCCAGGCCCGCATCGACTCCGGTGCCCAGACCGTGATCGGGGTGAATCGCTACCAGGTCGACGAGGACCACGAGATTGAGGTCCTCAAGGTCGAGAACAGCCGGGTGCGCGCCGAGCAGATCGCCAAGCTCGAGCGTCTTCGCAGTGAGCGGGACGACGCCGCCACCCAGGCCGCCCTCGCCGAATTGACCCGCGCTGCAGCCGCTTCGGGGACAGCCGGGCACGACGGTCTGGGCAACAACCTGCTGGCGCTGGCGATCGACGCCGCACGCGCGAAGGCGACGGTCGGCGAGATCTCCGACGCGCTGGAGAAGGTCTACGGCAGGCACCAGGCCGAGATCCGGACCATTTCCGGCGTGTACCGAGACGAGGTGGGAATGGCCGGCAACGTCAGCAGCGCGACCGAACTGGTGGAGAAGTTCGCCGAGGCCGACGGTCGCCGGCCCCGCATCCTCGTCGCGAAGATGGGGCAGGACGGACACGACCGGGGGCAGAAGGTCATCGCCACCGCGTTCGCCGACATCGGTTTCGACGTCGACGTCGGCTCGTTGTTCTCGACGCCGGAGGAGGTCGCGCGCCAGGCTGCCGACAACGACGTGCACGTGGTGGGGGTGTCCTCGCTGGCGGCGGGACACCTGACGCTGGTGCCTGCGCTTCGGGACGCGCTCGCCGACGTCGGCCGGCCCGACATCATGATCGTGGTCGGCGGCGTGATCCCGCCCGGTGACTTCGACGAGCTCTACGCTGCCGGCGCGACGGCGATCTTCCCGCCGGGCACCGTCATCGCCGACGCCGCGATCGGTCTGCTGCACAAGCTCGCCGAGCGGCTCGGCTACCCGCTGAGCTAGTGAACCAGCCCGTCTCCGAGCTCGCTGCCGCACTGCGCAGCGGTGACCGCTCCGCGCTGGCGAGGGCGATCACGCTCGTCGAGTCGACGCGGGCCGACCACCGCCAGAAGGCGCAGGAGCTGCTGCTCGAACTCATGCCCGAGGCGGGCTCTGCCGTCCACGTCGGCATCACCGGCGTGCCGGGCGTCGGGAAGTCGACGACCATCGAAGCGCTCGGCATGTATCTGATCGAGCAGGGGCACCGGGTGGCCGTGCTCGCCGTGGACCCGTCGTCGACCCGAACCGGCGGCTCGATCCTGGGCGACAAGACCCGCATGGCCAAACTCGCGGTGCACCCGGACGCCTACATCCGGCCGTCCCCGACGTCGGGCACCCTCGGCGGGGTCGCGAAAGCCACCCGCGAGACGATCGTGCTGCTCGAGGCAGCGGGGTACGACGTCATCCTGGTCGAGACCGTCGGGGTCGGCCAGTCCGAGGTGACAGTCGCCAACATGGTCGACACCTTCGTGTTCCTCACGCTCGCGCGCACCGGCGACCAGCTGCAGGGCATCAAGAAGGGGGTGCTCGAACTCGCCGACATCGTCGTCGTCAACAAGGCCGACGGCGAGCACGCCGTCGAGGCGAAGGCCGCCGCACGCGAGCTGGCCGGTGCGATCCGGTTGCTCTACCCCCGTGAGAGCCTCTGGCGTCCACCGGTCCTGACGATGAGCGCGCTGCAGGGATCGGGGCTGACGGAGCTGTGGCAAACCGTGGAGAAGCACCGCGACGTCCTCACCCGGGCCGGGCAGTTCGAGGCGCGGCGGCGCGCACAGCAGGTCGAGTGGATGTGGTCGATGGTGCGTGACGCGGTGCTCGACCGGGTGATGTCGAGCCCGGGCGTCCGAGCCCTCCGTGCCGACGTCGAACGGCAGGTGCGCGACGGGGATCTCACGCCGGCTCTCGCCGCCCAGCAGCTTCTGGACGCCGTCGAGCAACAGTGAACGTCAGCGCTGCTAACAAATCGATAACTCCAGGTTTGTAACCCGCGTCACACGGTAAATTCAAAGCATTGTGACAGCCGTCAATTTTTCGGAGCGCAGCGAGGCGCTTCCCTCCGGCGCCGATCGCGAGGCCCTGCCCCGCGGCGTGCAAGGTGCTGCCGACCCCAACTTCGCCTGCGCGGTGCGCGCGTTCGCGCAGCTGTTTCCGTGGCGACGCCTGGGCGGCGGCGCGCTGTCGGTCTACCTCGACGGTGAGCCCGTCGTCGATGTGTGGACCGGCTGGTGCGATCGCCGGGGCAAGCGCCGCTGGACGGCCGACACCGCGCCCATGGTCTTCTCGGCCACCAAAGGTGTGGCCGCCACGGTCATCCACCGGCTGGCCGACCGCGGTCTGATCGACTACGACGCACCGGTGGCCGAGTACTGGCGCGAGTTCGGCGCCAACGGCAAGGCTCGCATCACGGTCCGCGACCTGATGCGCCACCGGGCCGGTCTGTCGCAGCTCAACGGCGTGGCCAAGGCCGATCTGATGGACCACCTGGCCATGGAGGACCGGCTGGCCGCGGCGCCGATCAGCTGGCTCCACGGCAAGCCCGCCTACCACGCCCTGACGTTCGGCTGGCTGCTCTCCGGTCTGGCCCGCTCCGTCACCGGCACGGGCATGCGGGAACTCATCCGGACCGAGATCGCCGAGCCGCTGAACACCGACGGCATTCACCTGGGACGCCCGCCGGTGCACGCGCCGACGCAGCCCGCCCGGATCATCGGCCCGCAGACCCGGCTGCAGAACCCGGTCTTTAACCTCGTGGCGCCGCACGTCGCGGCGCTGCCGTTCTCCGGTGCCTTCGGCACGATGTACTTCCCCGGCGTCAAGGCCTTCGTGCAGGGCGACATCCCGATGCTCGACGGCGAGATCCCCGCGGCGAACGGAGTCGCGACGGCTCGCGCGCTGGCCCGGATGTACGGCGCGATCGCCAACGGCGGGCGCATCGACGGAATGCAGTTCCTGTCCGCCGAGACCACGGCTGCGCTGACCGGCCGCCGCAGCCTGCGGCCCGACCACAGCATGATCATGCCGTTGTCGTTCCACCTCGGATACCACGGTCTGCCGATCCCCGGGGTGATGCCCGGGTTCGGACACGTCGGCCTCGGCGGATCGCTGGGCTGGGCCGACCCCGCGAGCGGGCTGGCCTTCGGTTACGTGCACAACCGGCTGCTCACGCCGCTGGTCGTCAGCGATCAGGCCGGGTTCGTCGCCACGGCCGCTCTCATCCGGCGCTGTGCCGCGCAGGCGCGCAAGAACGGGTACCGGCGGGTGCGGGAGTTCGGCGCGCCGTTCACCGACGTCGCCGCCACGGCGGTCTGACTACAGCGAGCGAAGCCGGCGTACGCGGTCGGCGAGTGCCCGTTGCGTCGAGCCGGCGTTGGGTGCCAGCAGGTCCGACGCATGCGGGCAGCCCGGGTACTGGTGCAACTCCACCGACACCCCGGCCCTGCCGAGGGCGTCGGCGTAGGCGAGCACCTCCCGGCGGAAGACGTCGAGTTCGCCGACCTCCAGATATGTCGGCGGCAACCCGTGCAGGTCGACGGCCCGTGCCGGCGCCGCGTACGGCGGGACGTCGGCGGTGCCTGCCCGCGTGCCGAGCAGCGCCTGCCACCCGGTGGCGTTGTCGTCGTAGGTCCACGTCAGAAACGGCGTCAGTAGCGGGTCGGCGGCCGTCGTCCGGTCGTCGAGCATCGGGTAGACGAGCAGCTGCGCAGCCACCGGGATCCCGTCGTCGCGGGCCGCCAGACACACACCCGCGGCCAGCCCGCCGCCGGCGCTGTCACCCATCACCGCCAGCCGACGCGGATCGACCCCGAGTTCGCCGGCGTGGTCGGCCAGCCACCGCAGACTCGCGCGGCAGTCGTCGAGCGGCTGGGGGTGCGGGAATTCGGGGGCGACGCGGTAGTCGACCATCAGCATCGGGACACCGGAGGCGGCGACATATCCGCGTACCACCGAGTCGTACAGCTCGCGGGTGTGCTCGAGACCGAGAATCATGCCGCCGCCGTGGAGGTAGAGCGCGGCCGCGGTGCTATCACCGGGCGCGATCTCTGCGGGGCGGTACCAGGTCGCCGTGAGTGTGCAGCCGTCGGTGCCCGGAACGACGTGGTCGTCGGTGCGGACGCCCTCGACGGGCGCGCGGACCGACGCCAATTGTGCGAAGGTGTCGCGGCCGGTGATCCGTCGCGTCGCCACGTCGCCGACGGGGGGAGGTTCGGCCTCGGCCGGTCGCGCCGCCATCAGCGGCCCCATCTCGGCCAGCACGTCGGGATCGAATTCGAGGGTCACGTCACCTGCCTTCCGGTGTCGTCGGGTCCGGAGAACAGCGTGCCCCGAATGAGCCGCTTGGCCGTCGCCAGCGTGTCTCGGCGGGCGAGCGGCGACTCACCCGCCCGCTCCGTCAGACCGCGGGCGAGCGCGAAGAGCACGTCGACCACGGACTCGGGGTCGGCCTCGACGGCCAGGGATCCGTCCCGGCGGGCGTCGTCGACGATCTCGGCGATGAGTGCCCGGATGACGTGCACCCCCGCCTGGGTGTCGCCGCGGCGGCGGTGCGCGGTGTGCTCGGCGCGCATGGCCCGCTCGAAGGCCGCCAGATAGGGGAATTCCCGCATGAGCCGGTCGGATTCGTCGAGCAGAGCGTCGAGGCGGTCCACGATGTCACCGGAGGATTGCGCCGCCGCGCGCAAGCGGGGGAGGGTGAGCTCCTCGATCGACTGCGCCGTCGCCCGCAGCAGGTCGTTCTTGGTGGCGAAGTAGTTGTACAGGCTGCCGCTGGTGACGTCGGCCGCCCTGGCGATCTCACGGATGGTGGCCTGCGAGTATCCGCCCTCGGCGACACAGCGGATGGCCGCATCGAGAATGCGCCTGCGGGTCTCCTCGCCGCTCGCGCCGATCGGCCTGCCCAGCGGTGCGGCTGCAGCATGGCGCATCGCATCCGCTCCTTCCCGGTCGAATCCGAACTATATAACCAATCGGTTGCTTATATTCGGGGGATGGGACCGGAACTCGGCTTCGATCCCGAAGCACTCCGCGCGAAGTACGCCGCCGAACGCCGGCGCCGGCTGCGGCCCGACGGACTGGCGCAGTACGTGGAGGTGGCCGGTGCGTTCCGGCACTTCGCCGATGATCCGTGGGCGGGGCCGCCGGCCCCGCGCGCCCCGCTGACCGACGAGGTCGACGTCGCGATCGTGGGCGCCGGCTTCGGCGGACTGTTGACCGGGGTCCGGCTGCGGGAGCTCGGCGTCCGGCGCTTGCGGCTCATCGACAAGGCCGCCGACGTGGGCGGCACGTGGTACTGGAATCGCTATCCCGGCATCGCCTGTGACGTCGAGTCATACGTGTACATGCCGCTGCTCGAGGAACTGGGCTACGTGCCGACCGAGAAGTACGCCAAGGGGCCGGAGATCTTCGCCCACTGCCGCCGGATCGCCGAGCACTACGACCTCTACCGCGACGCCGCCTTGCAGACCGAGGTGCGTCGAATCCGATGGGACGCCGCCGATTCGCGGTGGATCATCTCCACCGACCGCGGTGACGCCTTCCGCGCCAGGTTCGTCTCGATGGCCAACGGCTACATCCAGCGGCCCAAGTTGCCCGGCATCCCGGGCATCGAGACCTTCACCGGCCACGCCTTCCACACCAGTCGGTGGGACTACGCCTACACCGGCCCGGGCCTGGAGAAGCTCGCCGACAGGCGGGTCGGGCTCATCGGCACCGGTGCCACCGCGGTGCAGTGCGTACCCCATCTGGCGGCCGCGTGCGCGCACCTGTCGGTGTTTCAGCGCACGCCGTCGACCGTCGACGTGCGCGCGAACGCACCCACCGATGCGCAGTGGGCGGCCTCGCTGCCGGAGGGGTGGCAGCGGCGCCGCATCGAGAACTTCCAGACGCTGACCGCCGGCGGCGACGCCGACGAGGATCTGGTCGCCGACGCGTGGACGAGCATCACCAAGAAGCTGTTCCTGATGCGCCGGCAGGACGGCGGTGCGAACGCGGGTGAACTCGCCGACTTCGCCAAGATGGAGGAGATCAGGGGTCGAGTCGACGAGATCGTGTCGGATCCCGCCACCGCGGCGGCGCTCAAGCCGTGGTACGGCTACTTCTGCAAGCGGCCCTGCTTCCACGACGAGTACCTGCAGACGTTCAATCGCGACAACGTGAGCCTGGTCGACACCCGTGGCCTCGGCGTGAAACGGATCACCGAGACGGGTGTGGTGGTCGACGGTGTCGAGCACCCGCTCGACTGTCTGATCTTCGCGACCGGCTTCGAGGTGGGCACCGACTACTGCCGGCGCTCGGGCTTCACCCTGATCGGGCGAGACGGGCGCACCCTCACCGACGCGTGGCGGGACGGGGTCCACACGCTGCACGGTGTGCACGTCCATGGTTTCCCGAACGCGTTCGTGCTGAGCATCGCGCAGTCCGGATTCACGGTGAACTTCCCGTATCTGCTCGACGTCCAGGCCACCCACGTGGCCTGGGTGATCGCGCGGGCCCTGGAGAGCGGCGTGGCCGAGCTCGAGGCCGACGTGGACGCCGAAGCGGCCTGGGTCGATCAGGTGATGCGGCGCTCGACCGCCAGCCTCGACCGCGCCCGGTCGTGCACGCCCGGGTACTACAACCGGGAGGGCTCCTACGACGACACGACCCGCCAGGGCTCGTTCTTCTACGGCGGCCCGACCGAATACGCGGACCTGCTGGCCTCCTGGCGTGAGGAGGGCACGTTCGCCGGGCTCGGCATCCGCCGCACGTCGGCGGCCCGGTCGTGACGGCGCCGCGCGTCCCGTCGGTGGTGATCATCGGTGCGGGGTTCGGCGGGATGGCCGCGGCTGTTGCGTTGCGCCGGGCGGGTTTCGGTGACATCACCATCGTCGAGCGAGCCGACGGCGTGGGCGGCACGTGGCGGTCCAACACCTATCCCGGCGCGGCGTGCGACGTGCAGAGCCACCTCTACTCGCTGTCGTTCGCGCCGAATCCGGACTGGTCGCGGACCTACGCCCGGCAGCCGGAGATCCTGGCCTACCTCGAGACGGTCGCCGACGACTTCGGCCTGCGCCGCCACCTGCGGCTGGAGACAACGGTGACGCGGGCGCGCTGGCACGAGAGCTCGGCCCAGTGGCGACTCGAACTCGAAACCGCTTCCGGGCCCGACACTGTGGTGGCAGACGTGCTGATCAGCGCCGTCGGCCTGTTCGCCGAACCTCGGGTCCCGGACATCGACGGCCTTTCCGGCTTCCCGGGGCCGCTGGTGCACACCTCGAGGTGGGACCACACGGTCAGCTGGGCCGGGCGGCGGGTGGGGGTCATCGGGACCGGCGCCAGCGGCGTCCAGGTGATTCCCGAGCTCGCGCAGGTCGCCGATCACGTGACCGTGTTCCAGCGCACGCCGCCGTGGATGGTGCCGAAGGACGACCGCTACTTCACCGCCGAGGAACTGGAGCGGTTCCGCCGCGACCCCGCTGCGGTCGCGGCGGAGCGCGAGCGGATCTGGACCGAGTTCCACGTCAACTCCGCCGTCGCCGCCGACGACCCGTTGGTCGCAGGACGTCAGGGATACGCCGAGGCCTTCCTGGACGCGCAGGTCGCCGAACCCGGCCTGCGCGAGGCGCTGACGCCCGACTATCCGTTCCGGTGCAAGCGGGTGCTGCTCGGTGCGGGCTACTACCAGGCCCTGCAGCGTGACCACGTGGAGTTGGTGACCGACCCGATCGTCCGCGTCGGCGACCACGCGATCGACACGGCATCCGGCCGCCGCGTCGACGTCGACGCGATCGTGCTGGCCACCGGCTTCGAGACCAGCCGCTACCTCGCTGACCTCGAGGTGTTCGGCACCGGCGGCCGCAGCCTCCACGACGAGTGGGGCGACGACCCCCGCGCCTATCTCGGCGTGGCGGTGCACGGCTACCCGAATTTCTTCATGCTCTACGGCCCCAACACGAACCAGGGCGGCAACTCGATCGTCTATGTCCTGGAGGCCGCCGCCGAACTGGTGGTCGACGCCGTGCGGCGACTGGCCCGCCGCGGGGGCAGCGTGGAGGTGCGCGCCGATGCGCAGGCCCGGTTCAACGCGCGCCTCGAAGCCGACCTCGAGCGATCGGTGTGGACCCAATGCGACAGCTACTTCCGCTCGCCGTCCGGGCGCATCGTCACGCAGTGGCCGTACACCGAACTGGAGTACGCGCGCGCGACGGAGCGGCTGCGCGACGAGCACTGGCACCACCGCCACGACTAGCCGATGCCGCCGGCCGGGGCCCCCTCAGAACTCGATGACTCCCCGGATCAGCTTGCCCGCCAACAGGTGTCGATACGCGTCGTTGACCTCGTCGAGGCGGTAGCGGCGAGTGATCATCTCGTCGAGCATGAGCTGCCCGGAGAAGTACAGGCGCGTCAGCGCGGCGATGTCGGAGTTCTGGTTGCAGGACCCGAAAACCGTCCCGTGCAGGCTCTTGTTCATCAGCGTGAACTCCTGCACGTCGCACGACATGGTCCGGGTATCGGGCGCGGCAAGCCCGGTGACCACGCAGTTGCCGCCCTTGCGGGTGAGGGCGAGCCCGGCGCCGATGTCGGTGGCGGTCACCAGCGAGGGGGCGAGCACCACGCCGTCGGCCATCACGCCGCGGGTGAGGTCACGCACCAGATCGACGGCCTCCGATGCGGAGTCCGCGACGTGGGTGGCGCCGAAGCGCAGCGCCGACGCGCGTTTGAACTCGACGGGGTCCACGGCGACGACGATCGCGGCGCCCGCGATGCGTGCGCCCTGGATCGCCGCGGTGCCGATGCCGCCGGCCCCGACCACCACGACGGTGTCGCCGCCGCGCACACCGGCGCGATGCACGGCAGAGCCGTATCCGGTGGGGATCGCACACGCGAGCAGCGCGGCGGGCACCAGGGGGAGTGCGGGGTCGATCTTCACGAGCGAATCGGCGGCGACGACCGTGTGCTCGGCGAACGCGCCGATCTTGGCGACGTGGCCGAGATCCAGGCCGTCCGAGGTGTGGTGGCGGAACGTGCCGTCGGTCGGCATCCCCGGTGTCATGGTCCCCGCACCGAGGTCGCAGAGATATTCCATTCCGCTTGCGCACCAACGGCATCGACCGCAGGCGGGGACGAAGGACGTGACCACGTGATCGCCCGGCGCGAAGCCGGTGACGCCCGGGCCGGCCTCGACCACCACGGCCGAGCCTTCGTGGCCGCCGATCGTCGGAGGTCGTTTCCGCGCGGGCCGGCCCGGATCGCTGACGTGGCCGTTGAGGATGTGGGTGTCGGAGTGGCACAGCCCGGCGGCGGCCATCCGGATCAGCACCTCGCCGGTGCGGGGTGCGTCGAGGTCGAAGGTCTCGATCCGCCACGGGCCGCCGACGTCGCGGAGGATCGCAGCGCGACTCTTCATGGATGTGTGTCGACCCCAAGACGTAAATAAGCAACCGGTTGATTACATACTATAGGCGGGTGGCAGCACGCCCGCGGAGCACCGCACTGCTGATCGACGGCGACCTGCGCGGCGGTGCGGGCACCTTCCCGACGATCAATCCCGCCACCGAGGACGCCCTCGGGCAAGCCGCCGATGCCGGTGCCCAGGACCTGGACGACGCCGTGGCGGCGGCCCGGAGGGCCTTCGACGACACCGAGTGGTGCCGCGACGTGGAATTGCGCGTGCACTGCCTGCGGCAACTGCGGACCGCGCTCGCCGCCGAGATCGACACATTGCGCGCCGTCACGGTCGCCGAGGTCGGCGCGCCGATCACGGGCACCTACGGTCCCCACCTGCAGGGCCCGGTCGACGACCTCGAGTACGCCGCGGAACTCGCGGAAGGCTACGGGTGGCGGCAGCGCCTGGGCGCCGCCGCACCGCTGGGTGTCCCGACCCGCCGCACCGTTGTCCGCGAGCCATACGGGGTCGTCGCGGCCATCACGCCGTGGAACTTCCCGCACCAACTCAACCTGGCCAAGCTCGGGCCGGCCCTCGCGGCCGGAAACACCGTGGTGCTCAAGGCGGCACCCGAAACCCCGTGGTGCGCCGCCGAGGTCGGCCGCATCATCGCCGAGCGCACCGACATCCCGGCCGGCGTCGTCAACGTCGTCACCTCGGCCGACCACCGGATCGGCGCGCAGCTCGTGGAGGATCCGCGGGTCGATCTCGTGTCGTTCACCGGATCGACCGCGACGGGCCGCGCCGTGATGGCGGCGGCCAGCGGGACGGTGAAGAAGGTCTTCCTCGAACTCGGCGGCAAGTCGGCGTCCATCGTGCTCGACGACGCCGACCTGAGCCGAGCGGCCGCGGCCGCCGCCGTCGGCGTCGCGCGGCACGCGGGCCAGGGCTGTGCCTTCACGACCCGTCTGGTGGTGCCGCGCTCCCGCTACGACGAGGCGGTCGAGATCGCCGCCGACGCGATGGCGCGGGTCGTGGTCGGGGACCCGGCCGACCCGGCGACGATGTGCGGGCCGCTGATCTCGGCCCGGCAGCGGGACCGCGTGCAGGGCTACCTCGACCTCGCGATCGCCGAGGGCGGCCGGCTGGCGTGCGGCGGCGGACCGCCGCCGGGGCTCACGACCGGCTACTACATCGCGCCGACGGTGGTCGCCGGACTGACGAACGACGCCCGGGTGGCCCGCGAGGAGATCTTCGGTCCGGTGCTCGTGGTGCTGGCGCACGACGGCGACGCCGATGCCGTGCGCATCGCCAACGACTCGTCCTACGGGCTGTCGGGTGCGGTGCACGGCATCGACCCGCAGCGCGTGGCATGGGTCGTGTCGCGCCTGCGCACCGGCACGATCAGCGTCAACGGCGGGGTCTGGTACTCCGCGGATGCCCCGTTCGGCGGGTACAAGCAGTCCGGCCTGGGCCGCGAGATGGGCGTGGCGGGGTTCGAGGAGTACCTCGAGATCAAGCTGGTCGCCGAGGCGGAGTGACACCCATGGCTAGGTGCTGGCGCGGGTGAACCACTTCGTCTTGATCCGCCAGGAGTGTGCCGACGTCAGAGCGAAACCCGCCCCGCAGGCGCAGGCGAACACCCACACCAGCAGCGTGCTGGCCTGGGCGCTCTGCAGCTGTGGCACGAACGCGGTGGTGATGCGCACCATGCAGGCCAGGATGCCCATGGCCGACGCGAACAGGTAGACGTTGGCGATGTGGCGCGACCTCGGGTCGGAGCGCAGGATCATCAGTGCCCGCGAGCCGTATCCCAGCAGGTAGATCAGCATGCCGCAGAGCAGCAGCCAGTACACGTTCAGCCAGAAGTCGGTGGGCACGTCGAAGAAGTCGGGGCGGTAGATCGCAGCGCCGTTACCCAGCCAGAAGGCCGCGAGCAGCAGCGGGATGCACAGGGTCGCCGGGCGCTCGACGAATTGCCTGAACCGCTGATGCATCGCGTGGTCGGGTTCGAGGCGGCCGAGCGCGTTGTAGACGACTGCAGACGCGGCCACGATGTAGCAGTCGTGCCCGATGTAGTCCTCGAGGTTCCACTTCCCGGTCAGGGAGTACAGCCAGTGACCGACGGTTTCGGACGCCATCGGCGACATCAACAGCACGGCGGCGCCCTGCAGCGCGATGTTGAGGGTGGCCGCGACCTCCCACCGGCAGGACCAGGTGACGCGGCGTATCCACAGGCTCCACGCGATACACAGGAGTGTGATCGCGATCAGAGATGCCAGTGCCATGGGATTTCGCTTTCGAGCAGCTGGTGGTCAGCAAAATTGTAGGGGCTGACGGGCCTAAAGGGGAGGAGCGTCGAGCCGTGGTGTCAGCTCCGAGAGCTTCGGACGGTGTTTCGTGGTTGCTTGCACTGTCTCCTGCCGCGTGGCGACCGCGAGTCTCGCAGACTCCACATAACTGAAGACTTCTTGCCGAGTCATCAATCCGAATTGAATCTGCAGGTCCGGATAGCTCAGATCGAAACGATCGGCGACCCGCCGCAATTCTTCGGCGTTGGGATAGTCGGCTTCCTTGATGCGCCGGTAATACGTGCTGCTCGAGACGCCGAGAGCGTCGAAGATGTCCTTCGCGTCGATTTCCCCGTCGAGGAGGTAATCGAGCAGTGCTTTGAGCTGTCTGCCGTTCTCGTCCGTCCTGGGCACTTGACTACTTTAAACCGTCCTCCCTTCAATGGGCAGCCCCTGCCGGCAAACGGATAACACATTCTTAATTGACACGGCCGTCACAGTTTTGGGAGCACTCTCCCAAATTTGGGACACCCGCTGTACGGTTAGCCACATGGTCGCTCCATATATCGCTGACGAGGTCAAGCACCCCTTCGTCAATACCGCGCCGGTAGCGCTGGACGTGTTCGACCACGCCGCCGCCACCACAAATGCATCTCGGCTCGAGATTTTCAGCGCTGTGTCCGCGAGCGAATTGACCGAGGAACTCGACGGCGCCGCAGAATGGCTCGGAGTGCAGATCGAAGAGATCCTGCTCGCCGCGCTGGGCCGCACCTTCGGCCGCACCCGGGGAGACGGCGCGGTCGGCGTCGACGTCACCGGCGGGCACCGCTGGCTGTGCCATCCCGTCACGCTGCTCTGCGCGGCGTCCTGGCCGATGGGGCCGACGGAGATGCTGCAGGGCGCCCACACGGCACTCAAGACCGCGTCCGGCCGCCCGGCGGCCCAGTCCGAGATCCTGCTCAACGTCAGTCCCGCCCACGACGACGCGGCGGGCGGGCGCGCCCTCGAACTGCGCGTCCGGCGCGCCGACGGCCTGCTGCACTTCGACTGGCTCTACGACCCGGCCCGGCTGGACGCCTACTCCGTCGAGGAGATGGCCGAGCAGTTCCCGCTCGCGCTGGTCGAGATCACGTCGGACGCCGGCGCGCCGCTGTAACGGGTGCGTGGCCCGCTAGACTGTGGGCCATCGGCGTCGATCCGGCCATCACCGGGGAGCCTTCGGAAGAACGGTGCGTCCGCGCGCTCAGTAGAACCGAACGGGTAGGCCCGTCACAGCCGTTTCGAGTGGCGCACTCGTGCGCAAGCGGGGTGGTACCGCGGTGTCCGCGCAACGGCGCGGCGTCGTCCCCGTGCCGTGAACCTGGCACAGGAGACCCGACGCGGTGAGCGCCTACCCGAAGCCGGCGAGTGGATCGCCCAACTTCCCGAATCTCGAACTCGAGGTCCTCGACTACTGGGATCGCGACGGCACCTTCCGCGCGAGCATCGATCGCCGCGACGACGCACCCGAGTACGTCTTCTACGACGGCCCGCCGTTCGCCAACGGGCTCCCGCACTACGGCCATCTGCTGACCGGCTACGTCAAGGACATCGTCCCGCGCTATCGCACGATGCGCGGCTACAAGGTGGAGCGCCGATTCGGCTGGGACACCCACGGCCTGCCCGCCGAGCTGGAGGTGCAGCGACAGCTGGGCATCACCGACAAGGCGCAGATCGAAGAATTGGGCATCGAGAAGTTCAACGACGCATGCCGGGCGTCGGTGCTCAAGTACACCGACGAGTGGCGCAACTACGTCACCCGCCAGGCCCGCTGGGTGGACTTCGACAACGATTACAAGACCCTCGACATCGGCTTCATGGAGTCGGTGATCTGGGTGTTCAAGCAGCTGTGGGACAAGGGGCTGGCCTACGAGGGCTATCGGGTGCTGCCGTACTGCTGGAACGACGAGACGCCCCTGTCGAGCCACGAGCTGCGCATGGACGACGACGTCTACCAGAGCCGCCAGGATCCGGCGCTGACCGTCGGGTACCGCATCGTCGACGGTCCCATTCGCGATCTCGCCGACGCCTACCTGCTGATCTGGACGACGACGCCGTGGACGCTGCCGTCCAACCAGGCGGTCGCGGTCAACCCCGAAGTGACCTACGCCCTGGTGGCCGCGCCGGACGGCCGGCGCTATGTGCTCGCCGAGGCGCGGCTGGCCGCATATGCCCGCGAGCTCGGAGAAGAGCCCGAGGTCCTGGCCACCTACTCCGGCCGGGAGCTGCTGGAGACCCGGTACGCGCCGCCCTTCCCGTACTTCGCCGAGGCGCCGAACTCGTTCCGGGTGCTGCCCGGCGAGTTCGTCAGCACCGAGGACGGCACCGGGCTGGTGCACATGTCGCCGGCCTACGGCGAGGACGACATGGCGACGGCGCAGGCGGCCGGGATCGAGGCGGTCACCCCGGTCGACGCCAGGGGCCGGTTTGACGCAACCGTGCCCGACTACGCGGGGCAGCACGTGTTCGACGCCAACCCGCAGATCATCCGCGATCTCAAGAACGGCTCCGGGGCGGCGGCGGTCAACGGCGCGGTGCTGCTGCGCCACGACAGCTACGAGCACTCGTACCCGCACTGCTGGCGCTGCCGCAACCCGCTGATCTACCGCGCGGTGTCGTCCTGGTTCATCAAGGTCAGCGAGTTCCGCGACCGCATGGTGGAGCTCAACCAGGAGATCACCTGGTATCCCGAGCACGTCAAGGACGGCCAGTTCGGCAAGTGGCTGGCCGGCGCCCGCGACTGGTCGATCTCGCGAAACCGCTACTGGGGCAGCCCGATTCCGGTGTGGAAGTCCGACGATCCGGCGTACCCGCGCGTCGACGTGTACGGCAGCCTCGACGAACTCGAACGCGACTTCGGGGTGCGGCCCGAGAACCTGCACCGGCCCTTCATCGACGAGCTGACCCGGCCCAATCCCGACGATCCGACGGGCCGCTCCACGATGCGGCGCATCGAGGACGTGCTCGACGTGTGGTTCGACTCGGGTTCGATGCCCTACGGGCAGGTGCACTATCCGTTCGAGAACCAGGGCTGGTTCGAGACCCACTTCCCGGGCGACTTCATCGTCGAGTACATCGGGCAGACCCGCGGCTGGTTCTACACGCTGCACATCCTGGCGACGGCGCTGTTCGACCGCCCGGCGTTCCGGACCTGCGTGTCTCACGGCATCGTGCTGGGCAACGACGGGCAGAAGATGAGCAAGTCGCTGCGCAACTACCCGGACGTCGCCGAGGTGTTCGACCGGGACGGCTCCGACGCGATGCGCTGGTTCCTGATGGCCTCACCGATCCTGCGCGGCGGCAACCTGATCGTCACCGAGCAGGGCATCCGCGAGGGCGTCCGCCAGGTCCTGCTCCCGCTGTGGAACGCCTACACGTTCCTGGCGCTCTACGCGCCGCAGAAGGGGACCTGGCGCACCGACTCGGCTCATGTGCTCGACCGCTACATCCTGGCGAAGCTGGCCGTGCTGCGCGACGAGCTCACCGCGTCGCTGGATGTGTGCGACATCTCGCTGGCCTGCGACCAACTGCGCCAGTTCACCGAAGCGCTGACGAATTGGTATGTGCGACGGTCGCGTTCACGGTTCTGGGAGGAAGATCCCGACGCCATCGACACCTTGCACACGGTGCTCGAGGTGACCAGCCGGCTGGCGGCCCCGCTGCTGCCGCTGATCACCGAGGTGATCTGGCGCGGCATCACCGGTGAGCGGTCGGTACACCTGACGGACTGGCCGCAGCCGGACTCGTTGCCCGCCGACCCGCAACTGGTCGCCGACATGGACCTGGTGCGCGAGGTGGCGTCGGCAGGCTCGTCCCTGCGCAAGGCCAAGAAGCTGCGGGTGCGTCTGCCGCTGCCGAAACTGACTGTGGCAGTCGGCGATCCGCAGCGTCTGGAGCCGTACCGGGATCTGATCGCCGACGAGCTGAACGTCAAGGCGGTGGAGCTGACCGACGACATCGAGACGCACGGCCGTTTCGAGCTGACCGTCAATGCGCGCGTCGCGGGACCACGACTGGGCAGAGACGTCCAGGCCGCGATCAAGGCGGTGAAGGCGGGGGAGGCCCTCGTCAATGCCGACGGCACGTTGACCGCGGGGCCAGCGGTGCTGCAGCCGGGCGAGTTCAGCTCGCGGCTGGTGGCCGCCGACGCCGAGTTCACCGCGGCCCTGCCCGACGGGGCCGGGTTGGTGGTGCTCGACGGCACGGTGACACCGGAACTCGAGGCCGAGGGCTGGGCCAAGGACCGCATCCGCGAACTGCAGGAGCTCCGCAAGTCCACCGGATTGGATGTCTCCGACCGGATCTCGGTGGTGATCTCGGTGCCGCAGGCCCATCAGGAGTGGGCGCGCACCCACCGGGACCTGATCGCCGGGGAGATCCTCGCGACGAGTTTCGAGTTCGGCGATCCGGCGGATTCGACCGAGATCGGCGACGGCGTGCGGGTCGCGATCGCGAAGGCCTGAGGGCTAGCGGGACTGGGCGACCCGGGCGCTGCGCCCGTCGAAGGCCACGACGTCGCCGCCGCGCAACTGGCGTCCGCGCCGGGTCTCGACTTCGCCGTTGACCAGTACGCGGCCGTCGGCGATCACGCCCTTGGCGTCGGCTCCGCTGTCGATCAGGTTCGCGAGTTTGAGGAACTGGCCCAGCCGGATCGACTCGTCGCGGATCGGCACGTCATCCATGGCCGCAACGCTAGCCGCCTACCATTCGCCCTGTGGCGGCGCGATGGGTCCTGCACCTGGACATGGACGCGTTCTTCGCGTCCGTGGAGCAGCTGACCCGGCCCACGCTGCGCGACCGGCCGGTGTTGGTCGGTGGCCTCGGCGGCCGCGGTGTGGTGGCCGGGGCGAGTTACGAGGCGCGGGTGTTCGGTGCGCGCTCGGCGATGCCGATGCACCAGGCCCGGCGGCTCGTCGGCGCGGGCGCGGTGGTCCTGCCGCCGCGCGGTGTGGTGTACGGCCTGGCCAGCCGCCGCGTTTTCGACACGGTGCGCGCCCGGGTGCCGGTGCTCGAGCAGCTGTCCTACGACGAGGCGTTCGGCGAGCCGACGGAACTGGCCGGCGCGACGAGCTCGGAGGTCGAGGCGTTCTGCCAGGCGCTGCGGGCCGAGGTGCGCACCGAGACGGGGCTGGTGGCGTCGGTCGGTGCCGGCTCGGGCAAGCAGATCGCCAAGATCGCGTCGGGCCTGGCGAAGCCGGACGGCATCCGAGTGGTCGGCCGCGACCAGGAACAGACGCTGTTGTCGGGCCTCGCGGTACGCAAGCTGTGGGGCATCGGTCCGGTGGCCGAGGAGAAGCTGCACCGGCTCGGCATCGAGACCATCGGCGCGTTCGCCGCCCTGAGCGAGGCGGAGGTCGCCGACATCCTCGGCGCGACGGTGGGCCCGGCGCTGCACCGCCTCGCGCGCGGCATCGACGACCGGCCCGTCGCCGAGAACGCGCCGGCCAAGCAGATCAGCGCCGAGTCGACGTTCGCCGAGGACCTCACCACCCTCGAGCAGCTGCGGGGGGCGATGGGGCCGATCGGGGAGCACGCGCACCGACGGCTGGAGAAGGACGGCCGCGGGGCGCGCACCGTGACCGTCAAGCTCAAACGGTCCGACATGAGCACGCTCACCCGTTCGGCCACCCTGCCGTACGCGACCACCGACCCGTCGACGTTGATCGGCACCGCCCGGCGGCTGCTGCTGGACCCGATCGAGATCGGGCCCGTCCGCCTTGTGGGCGTGGGCTTTTCTGGTCTGACGGAGGTCCGGCAGGAACCGTTGTTCACCGATGTGGACTTGACCGCCGAAGAGACGTCCGGCGACGGCCCGCTGCCGTCGACCCTGTCCGACGCCGCCGCGGCGGCACCGGCGTGGCGCATCGGTGACGACGTGTCGCACACCGAGCACGGCCACGGCTGGGTGCAGGGCGCAGGCCACGGCGTGATGACGGTGCGCTTCGAGACCCGCGCCACCGGACGCGGCCCGGCGCGCACGTTCTCCGACCACGATCCCGCCCTCACCCGGGCGAACCCGGTGGACAGTCTGGCCTGGCCGGAGTTCGTCGACGAACTCGCCCGATAGTCAGCCCCAGCGGTCGAAGACGTCGCGCGGCGGCAGCCCGGCGGCCAGTGCGGCCATCAGCAGGACACGGGCCTGCGGAGGCCGGAGCTGCGGCACCACGACCGCACCCGCGTCGACCAGGTCGTGTCCGGGGCCGTAGACCGGGCGGACCCGGCCCCCCGGCACGCGCGTCGACACCGCGACCGCGACACCGTCACCGCAGTGCCGTCGCACGCCCTCGATCAGTGCCGCGCCCGCGTTGCCCGCGCCGAGCGCCTGCAGCACGATGCCCCGGGCACCGGCGGCCACGCAGGCGTCCATCGCCACCGCGTCGGCGCCGGGATAGGCCGCGACGATGTCCACGCGCGGCGCCTCGCTCGCGATGAGGTGGCCCAGGAACGGCCGCTCGGCCGGGTCCGGCGGCCGGCCCGCGAAGCTCTGCAGGTCGGTGGTCGCCACCTTGGTCAGCCCCAGCGCCGCGAACACTGCGCCGGCGAAGCTCACCACCACCCCGAGTCCGCGGGCGTGCGGGCTGGCCGCCAGCGCGAGGGCGTCGCGCAGGTTCACCGGCCCGTCGGCGTCCTCGGCGTCGGCGCTGCGCTGTGCGCCGGTCAGCACCACCGGCGCCGCGCCGTCGTAGGTGAGGGCCAGCCAGAGTGCGGTTTCCTCCATCGTGTCGGTGCCGTGGGTGACGACGATGCCGTCCGCGTGGTCTGCCGCCCGGCGGATCGCGGCCGCGATGCGGTCCCAGTCCGCCGGCGTGAGCTGCGAGCTGTCGACCGCCATCGCGTCGACCACCTCGACGTCGAGCCCCGCAGCGAGGTCCGCGCCGGAGCGCGTCGGGCGCTTCACCCCGTCGGCGTCCGCGCTCGTGGCGATCGTCCCTCCGGTGGCTATGACGACGAGGCGACCCATGGGTGGAATTCTCGCCCACGGGTGTTTTGCGATGATGGTGGCGTGACTGACGAACCCTCGAGCCCGGCGGAGCCGGCGACCGGCGACGGCGTCGCGGCGGCGGCACCGGGCAAGCCGCCGCGGCGGCTGCGCCTCCTTCTCGCGGTCGCCGGGATCGTGCTGCTGGCCGACGTCGTCACGAAAGTGCTCGCCGTCAAGCTGCTGACACCCGGCGAGCCGGTGCCGATCATCGGCGACACGGTGACCTGGACGCTGGTCCGCAACTCCGGCGCGGCGTTCTCGATGGCGACCGGCTACACATGGGTCCTCACGCTGGTCGCCACCGGCGTCGTCGTCGGCATCATCTGGATGGGCCGTCGCCTGGTGTCGCCGTGGTGGGCGCTCGGGCTCGGCATGATCCTGGGCGGGGCGCTCGGCAACCTGATGGACCGGTTCTTCCGGTCGCCCGGCCCCTTGCGCGGCCACGTCGTGGACTTCCTGTCGATCGGCTGGTGGCCGGTGTTCAACGTCGCCGACCCGGCCGTGGTCGGCGGGGCGATCCTGCTGGTGGCGCTGTCGCTGTTCGGGTTCGACTTCGATTCCGTCGGGAGGCGCCAGCCCGACGGCGGCGAAGATACCGTCGGGAGGCGTAAGCCCGACGACGAGTCGGCCGGATGACGACTCGGTCGATGCCGGTGCCGGAAGGGCTGGCGGGGATGCGGGTGGATGCGGGGCTGGCACGGCTGCTCGGCCTGTCGAGGACCGCCGCCGCGGCGCTGGCCGAGGAGGGGGACGTCGAGCTCGACGGCGCGCGCGCCGGGAAATCCGACAAACTCACCGCCGGTGCGTGGCTGGAGGTGCGGCTGCCCGAAGCGCCGGCGCCGGTCGAGAACACAGCCGTCGAGATCGAGGGCATGGCGATCCTCTACGCCGACGACGACATCGTCGCCGTCGACAAACCGCCGGGCGTCGCGGCGCATGCGACCGTCGGCTGGCAGGGTCCCACGGTGCTGGGTGGTCTGGCCGCGGCCGGGTTCCGGATCAGCACGTCGGGCATCCACGAACGCCAGGGGATCGTGCACCGGCTGGACGTCGGCACCTCGGGTGTGATGGTGGTGGCGTTGTCCGAGCGCGCCTACACCGTGCTCAAACGGGCGTTCAAGCAACGCACCGTCGAGAAGCGCTACCACGCCCTCGTGCAAGGCCATCCCGATCCGTCCAGCGGAACCATCGACGCCCCGATCGGCCGCCACCGCGGGCACGACTGGAAGTTCGCGGTGGTCGAGGGCGGCAGGCACAGCGTGACGCACTACGACACCCTGGAGGCCCACCAGGCGGCCAGCCTGCTCGACATCGAACTCGAGACGGGCCGCACCCACCAGATCAGGGTCCACTTCGCGGCGCTGCACCATCCCTGCTGCGGAGATCTGACCTACGGCGCCGACCCCACGCTGGCGAAGAAGCTCGGGCTGGAGCGGCAGTGGCTGCACGCTCGGTCGCTGGCGTTCGCGCATCCGGCCGACGGCAGGCGCGTGGAGATCACCAGCCCGTACCCGGCGGACCTGCAGCATGCGCTGGACGTGCTGCGCAATCACCAGCTGTGAGGTCAGGACTCGCCTTCGGCGTCGGCGCCTACGGGATGTGGGGGCTGTTCCCGGCGTTCTTCCCGCTGCTCAAGCCCGCGGGTGCGGTGGAGGTCCTGGCGCACCGCATCCTGTGGAGCTTCGCGCTGATGTGCGTCGTGGTCATCGTGGTCCGCCGACTGGGCGACATCAAGGTCATCACCGGGCGCACCTGGCTGCTGCTGACGGCCGCGGCGGGGCTGATCTCGGTCAATTGGCTGATCTATGTGTACGCGGTGAACAACGGCCACGTCGTCGACGCGGCGCTGGGCTACTTCATCAACCCGCTCGTGTCGATCGCGCTGGGGCTGTTGATCTTTCGGGAGAAGCTGAACCGCTGGCAGCTCAGCGCGCTGCTGATCGCGATCGCCGCGGTGATCGTGCTGACGTTCGACGTGGGCGCGCCGCCGTGGGTGGGCCTCGGCCTGGCGGTGTCGTTCGGGCTCTACGGTGCGGTGAAGAAACTGGTGCCCACCGATCCGCGGGTGAGCGTCGGCATCGAGGCGGCGATCGCGGCGCCTTTCGCGTTGACCTACGTCCTCGTCCTGCAGGCCGGTGGACACGCGACGTTCACCGCCCACGGTGCCGGACACACCGCGCTGCTGATCCTGTCCGGGGTACTCACGGCGCTGCCGCTGCTGTTCTTCGCCGCCGCGGCGCAGCGACTGCCGATGGTCACGCTCGGCCTGCTCTTCTACATGACCCCGGCGATGCAGCTGAGCTGGGGGGTGCTCGTCGGCCACGAACCGATGCCACCCGCGCGGTGGCTGGGGTTCGGACTCATCTGGGTCGCGCTGGCGGTCTTCACCGTCAACGAGGTGGCCACCGTGCGGCGTAGTCGCGCCGCTTTGCGAAATCCTTCATTGACCGTATAGCAGCTATGTCATAGCGTTTGCCCGTGGAGAGCGACACGGCGCCCCGCCCCAGCACCAGAGGGCGCGGACGGCCCGTGGGCGCCGATGCCGAACAAACCCGGCTGACCATCCTGCGCGCCGCGCGCGAGGTGATGGCCGAACGCGGGTACCACGCGTCGACGTTCCAGCAGATCGCTGCGCGAGCCGGCGTGAGCCGGCCGACGCTGCACTACTACTTCGGCACCCGCGAGCAGGTTTACGACGTGCTGCTGACCGAGGTTGGTGCGCAGGTGACCGACTGCGTCGCCCAGGCACGGCGCGAGCACGGCCTGCGCCCCCAGTTGACAACCTTCATCACCGCGATGCAGCAGTTGAGCGCGGCCGACCCGGAGGTGATGAGGTTCCTCGTCACCGCCAGGCTCGAACGCTGCAAGCCGCCCCCGCCGCGACAGGACGCGGCGCAGGCCGTGGTCGCCGCGGTGCACGCCTTCTACGACACGATCGTGCTCGACGCGGTGCGGCGCGGCGAACTCGCGGCGGGCACCGACGCGCACGCGGTCGCCGACATGCTGGCCTCGCTGTTCTGGGGAACCGCCTTCCACGCCGGCTTCCTCGACGAGGCCGGTGACGGCTCCGGCGTAGCCAGGCAATTGCTCCGGGTGCTCGAAAACGGATTGCTGGAACAGTCAGTCAAAGCGCCTGTCCAGGCGTGATCCGAAGAAGCTGAGACACGCAGCCCGACACGCCGAACGCTGTCGGTGCTCGGTCATAGACTGGCCTGCCTATGAGCAGTCTGGATTCGCGGCCCTCGGGCTCGTTCGTGCACCTGCACAACCACACCGAATACTCGATGCTCGACGGTGCCGCGAAGGTCAAGCCCATGCTCGCCGAGGCGCAGCGCCTCGAGATGCCGGCCATCGGCATGACCGACCACGGAAACATGTTCGGCGCCAGCGAGTTCTACAACGCCGCCACCGCCGCGGGGATCAAGCCGATCATCGGGGTCGAGGCCTACATCGCGCCGGCGTCGCGGTTCGACACCAAACGCGTGCTGTGGGGTGACCCGGGCCAGAAGAGCGACGACGTCTCGGGCAGCGGGTCCTACACCCACATGACGATGGTCGCCGAGAACGCGACGGGCCTGCGGAACCTCTTCAAGCTGTCGTCGCTGGCCTCGTTCGAGGGGCAGCTGGGTAAGTGGTCGCGGATGGACGCCGAGATCATCGCCGAGCACGCGGAAGGCATCATCGCCACCACCGGCTGCCCGTCGGGTGAGGTCCAGACCCGGCTGCGGCTCGGCCACGAGCGCGAAGCGCTCGAAGCCGCTGCCAAGTGGCGGGAGATCTTCGGGCCGGAGAATTTCTTCCTCGAGCTGATGGACCACGGCCTCGACATCGAGCGCCGGGTGCGTGAAGGCCTGCTCGAGGTCGGCCGGAAGCTGGGCATCCCGCCGCTGGCCACCAACGACTGCCACTACGTCACCCGTGACGCGTCGCGCAACCACGAGGCGCTGCTGTGCGTGCAGACCGGCAAGACCCTGTCGGACCCCACCCGGTTCAAGTTCGACGGCGACGGTTACTACCTCAAGTCCGCCGCCGAGATGCGCGCGCTGTGGGACGGCCAGGTCGCGGGCGCGTGTGATTCCACGCTGCTGATCGCCGAGCGGGTGCAGTCCTACGCCGACGTCTGGACGCCGAAGGACCGGATGCCGGTCTTCCCGGTGCCCGAGGGGCACGACCAGGCCTCCTGGCTGCACCACGAGGTGATGGCGGGCCTGGAGCGCCGATTCCCGGGCGCGGTCGGGCAGAACTACGTCGAGCGGGCCGAGTACGAGATCAAGGTCATCTGCGACAAGGGCTTCCCGTCCTACTTCTTGATCGTCGCCGACCTGATCAACTACGCGAAGTCGGTCGACATCCGGGTCGGGCCCGGCCGAGGCTCGGCGGCCGGCTCGCTGGTGGCCTACGCGCTGGGCATCACCAACATCGACCCGATCCCGCACGGGCTGCTGTTCGAGCGGTTCCTCAACCCGGAGCGGCCGTCGGCGCCCGACATCGACATCGACTTCGACGACCGCCGCCGCGGCGAGATGCTGCGCTACGCCGCCAACCGATGGGGCAGCGACCGGGTCGCGCAGGTCATCACCTTCGGCACCATCAAAACCAAGGCCGCACTGAAGGATTCGGCCCGCGTCAACTACGGCCAGCCGGGCTTTGCGATCGCCGACCGGATCACCAAGGCGCTGCCACCGCCCATCATGGCCAAGGACATCCCGCTGTCGGGGATCACCGACCCGAACCACGAGCGGTACAAGGAAGCCGCCGAGGTGCGCGGGCTGATCGACACCGACCCCGACGTCCGGACCATCTACGAGACGGCCCGGGGCCTCGAGGGCCTGGTCCGCAACGCCGGCGTGCACGCCTGCGCGGTGATCATGAGCTCCGAACCGCTGATCGACGCGATCCCGCTGTGGCGGCGGCCGCAGGACGGCGCGGTGATCACCGGGTGGGACTATCCGTCCTGTGAGGCCATCGGCCTGCTGAAGATGGACTTCCTCGGGCTGCGGAACCTGACCATCATCGGCGACTGCATCGAGAACATCAAAGCCAACCGGGGCGTCGACCTCGACCTGGAATCGCTGGCGCTCGACGATCCCAAGGCCTACGAGCTGCTCGGTCGTGGCGACACCCTCGGCGTGTTCCAGCTCGACGGCGGGCCGATGCGCGACCTGCTGCGCCGCATGCAGCCCACCGAGTTCAACGACATCGTCGCGGTGCTGGCGCTGTACCGGCCCGGCCCGATGGGCATGAACGCCCACAACGACTACGCCGACCGCAAGAACGGCAGGCAGCCGATCAAGCCGATTCACCCGGAGCTCGAGGAGCCGCTCAAGGAGATCCTCGCCGAGACCTACGGTCTGATCGTCTACCAAGAGCAGATCATGTTCATCGCGCAGAAGGTCGCCTCCTACACGATGGGCAAGGCCGATGCGCTGCGCAAGGCGATGGGCAAGAAGAAGCTCGAGGTGCTCGAGGCCGAGTACAAGGGCTTCCGCGAGGGCATGACCGCCAACGGGTTCTCCGAGGGCGCGGTGAAAGCGTTGTGGGACACCATCCTTCCCTTCGCCGGGTACGCGTTCAACAAGTCGCACGCGGCCGGCTACGGGCTGGTGTCCTACTGGACGGCCTATCTGAAGGCCAACTATCCGGCCGAGTACATGGCCGGGTTGCTCACCTCGGTCGGTGACGACAAGGACAAGGCCGCGGTGTACCTGGCCGACTGCCGCCGGCTGGGCATCACCGTGCTCCCGCCCGACGTCAACGAGTCGGTGCAGAACTTCGCCTCCGTCGGCAACGACATCCGCTTCGGCCTCGGCGCGGTGCGCAATGTGGGCGCCAATGTCGTTGCCTCGCTGGTGAACACGCGTACCGAGAAGGGGAAGTACACCGACTTCTCGGACTACCTGAACAAGATCGATATCGCGGCCTGCAACAAGAAGGTCACCGAGTCGCTGATCAAGGCCGGGGCCTTCGACTCGCTGAGCCACCCGCGCAAGGGCCTGTTCCTGGTGCACACCGACGCGGTGGATTCGGTGCTCGGCACCAAGAAGGCCGAGGCGATGGGCCAGTTCGATCTGTTCGGCGGCGGCGACTCGTCGACAGAGTCGGTGTTCACGATCAAGGTTCCCGACGAGGAATGGGAGGACAAGCACAAGCTCGCGCTCGAACGCGAGATGCTGGGCCTCTACGTGTCCGGTCACCCGCTCAACGGCATCGCCCACCTGCTGACCGCCCAGGTCGACACGCAGATCCCGGCCATCCTCGACGGCGACGTCGCCAACGACACCCAGGTCCGCGTCGGCGGGATTCTCGCGTCGGTGAACCGGCGCGTCAACAAGAACGGGCTGCCCTGGGCCTCGGCGCAACTGGAGGACCTCACCGGCGGGATCGAGGTGCTGTTCTTCCCGCAGACCTACTCGATGTTCGGCGGCGAGATCGCCGACGACGTCGTCGTGCTGGTCGGCGCAAAGGTGGCCATTCGAGATGACCGGATCTCGCTGATCGCCAACGAACTCGTGGTGCCGGACTTCTCGAGCGCGCAGGTCAACCGGCCGGTCGCGGTCAGCCTGCCGACGCGTCAGTGCACCGTGGACAAGGTCAGCGCGCTCAAGCAGGTCCTGGCGCGGCATCCCGGCACCGCGCAGGTGCATCTGCGACTGATCAGCGGAGAGCGGATCACCACGCTGGAACTGGATCAGTCGCTGCGGGTGACGCCGTCGTCGGCGCTGATGGGCGACCTGAAGGAGTTGCTCGGGCCGGGGTGTCTGGGCGGCTAGGCCGTCAGTGGTGCGAAGGCCCGCGCAGGCCCAGGACGAGCCAGACCGCCGCGGCCGCCCCCGCACCGCCGAGCACCGCGGGCGCCGGCGCCGTCGTCAGAACGGCCACGGCTCCGAACACCAGCAGGCCGATGAGCAGGGCCACCACTTTGTAGGTGGGCCAGGGCACGCCGGCGATCGACACCGTCGACGCCGGGCGGGACACGGCATCGTGGAAATTGTCGGCGGTCGTCACACAGATGACGATAGCTCGGATCCGAGATTTCGGCCACCCGAAACCTCGGCGAGTCGCCCACGGGAACGAGCGTGCGTGACGATGTAGGCGAAGGTCAGTCGCGGCGGGGGACATAGTTCTCTACCCGCTGCCACCGGCACAGCGCACGCTGGGGCGGTGACCCACGAGCAGCGCGCCGGGCGGACCGACGCCGCGGTGGTGATCGACGGATTGACCCGCAGGTTCGGCGAGACGACGGCCGTCGATCACGTGAACCTCACGGTGCCCAACGGCGCCGCCTTCGGCCTGCTGGGGCGCAACGGCGCGGGCAAGACGACGTTGATCAAGATGCTCATCACGCTGCTGCCACCGACCGAGGGGACCGCGCGCGTCGCCGGCTTCGATGTGCGGACCCAGGCTCAGCAGGTACGCCGGCATGTCGGTTACGTCCCGCAGCTGTTGTCGGCCGACGGATCGCTGACCGCCTGGGAGAACATGTCGGTGTTCGCCCGGCTGTACCACATTCCCCGCCGGCAGCGCCGGGATCGGATCGACAACGCCCTGCAGTTCATGGGACTCACCGAGGTCGCGCACCGGCTGGTACGCGATCTGTCCGGCGGAATGATCCGCCGGCTGGAGATCGTGCAGTCGATGCTGCACCGGCCCGCGGTGCTCTTCCTCGACGAGCCGACGATCGGGTTGGATCCGGCGGCCCGCCGGGAGATCTGGCGGGGTCTGCGGGATCTGATCGCCGTGTCGGGAACCGCGTTGTTCATCACGACCCACGACATGGAGGAGGCCGAAACCCTGTGCGACCAGGTGGCGATCATGCGTCACGGCCGGGTGGTACGCCAGGGTGCTCCGCTGCAGTTGAGGGCGGAGATCGGCCCGGACGCGACTCTGGAAGACGCCTTCGTGGTCTACAGCGGCGCGGCCGAGACCGAGGAGAGGGGGTTCGATGACACCGCCCGCACTCGCGAGGTCGCCCGTCGTCTCGGTTGATCGGCAACCGCCGGCGCTGCTGCGCTTCGTCTCCGACACCGTCACCGTGGCCGACATGGAGGTGCGCAAGCTCCGTCACGACCCGCTCGAGTTGCTCACCCGCGCAGTTCAGCCGCTGCTCTGGCTGGTGATCTTCGGCAACGTGATGGCTCGTACGCATGCGATCCCCACCGGCGGGGTGCCCTACCTCGACTTCCTGGCTCCGGGCATCCTGGCGCAGAGCAGCATGTTCGTCGCGATCTTCTACGGCATCGCGGTGATCTGGGAACGCGACCTCGGCGTTCTCCACAAATTCCTGGTCAGTCCCGCCGCGCGGTCGGCGCTGGTGTGCGGGAAGGCATTCTCGGCCGGGGTGCGCGCACTGTCGCAGGCCGTGATCGTGTACGCGGTCGCGGCGGCCATGGGTGTCGGGATCCGGTGGGGTGTGCTGCCGCTGCTCGGTATGGTCGTCGCGGTCGTGCTGGGGGCTGCCGTCTTCGCGACCTTCTCGTTGATCGTCGCGTGTCTGGTGAAGACGCGCGAACGGTTCATGGGTATCGGTCAGGTGCTCACCATGCCGCTGTTCTTCGCGTCGAACGCGATCTACCCGATCGCGGTCATGCCCGCCGCCGTGCGATGGTTCGCGCAGATCAACCCGCTGTCCTACCAAACCGACATCCTGCGCAGCCTCATGCTGCTCAGCGGTGTGAGCGCCTTCGGCCTCACCAAGGACTTCGCCGTGCTCACGGGTGCGCTCGTCGTGCTGGTGCTGATCGCCGCTCGCATCTATCCGCGCGTCGTGCTGTGACGGTGAGTCCGGGGGCCTGACGCTGTGCTGCTTCAAGCGGTCGGACTGTTCCTCGGCACCAACGTCGACAGCTTCGTGATCCTGCTGGCCTTCTTCAGCCAGGCGAACGGGGACACCGCGGCCAACATCCGCGTGGTGATCGGGCAGTTCCTCGGGTTCTCGCTCATCGTGCTGGCGTGTGCCCTCGGGGCTGCCGGCCTTGCGCAGGTGCTCT
This sequence comes from Mycolicibacterium chubuense NBB4, assembly GCF_000266905.1. The sequence goes on from NC_018027.1 coordinate 2,584,277, forward strand.
CCGGCCCGGCCACCGCCTACCTCGGGCTGGTTCCGCTGGCGATGGGGTTGTGGCAGGTGCGACGAATCCGGCCTGCGTCCCGCACCGCCCCCGGCGCCGCCGTTGCGCCCGAGGTGCGGGCGCCCGAGGTGTGGCAGGTCACCGTCGCCACGCTGGCGGACGGAGGGGACAACGTCGCCGCCTACCTGCCGTTCTTCGCGGTCATCGGGATCAACGCGATGGTGGCGTGCTCGCTGGTCTTCCTGGCCGGTGCGGCGGTGATGTGCGCGTTGGCGTGGCTCATCTGCGACTACTCGCCGTTGGCGCAGGTGCTGCGGCCCGTGCGCCGGGTCGCCGTTCCCGCGGTGCTCATCGTCGTCGGCCTCGCGATACTGGTCCACGGTCGGGCCTTCGGACTGTGAACCTGCTGACGTCGGCTGAACTCATTTCCGGTGCGGCCGTGTCCGGTGGCACCATTGTGCGGTGTCCACCGAGCTGAGTCATGGTCCCCGCGTCGATCCCGCACCGCTGCGTGCCGCGGACATCGACGAGGCCGCTCGGCGAATTTCGGGGGTGGTGTCCCAGACGCCGCTGCAGTACAGCGACCGGTTGTCCGCGGTCACCGGCGCTCAGGTCTACCTCAAGCGCGAGGACCTTCAGGCGGTGCGGTCCTACAAGTTGCGGGGTGCCTACAACCTGCTGATGCAATTGAGCCCGGAGGAGAAGGCGGCGGGGGTGGTGTGCTCGTCGGCGGGCAACCACGCGCAGGGTTTCGCGCTGGCATGCCGGTCCATGGGCGTGCACGGCCGGGTGTACGTCCCGGCCAAGACCCCCAAGCAGAAGCGCGATCGGATCCGCTACCACGGCGGCGACTTCATCGAGCTGATCGTCGGCGGCAAGACCTACGACCTGGCCGCCGAAGCCGCACTCGGCGACGTCGCCCGCACCGGCGCCACGTTGGTGCCGCCGTACGACGACGTCCGCACGATGGCCGGGCAGGGCACCATCGCGGTGGAGATCCTCGACCAGCTCGACGCGGAGCCCGACCTCGTGATCGTTCCCGTCGGCGGCGGGGGGTGCATCAGCGGCATGACGACGTATCTGGCGGAGCGCACCGCGACGACCTCGGTGCTGGGCGCGGAACCGGCCGGTGCCGCCTCGTTGGTCGCCGCGCTGGCCAAGGGCGAGCCCGTCACGCTGACCGACGTCGACCAGTTCGTCGACGGCGCCGCCGTCGCGCGGGTCGGCACCCAGCCGTTCGCGGCGCTGTCGGCGGCCGGCGACATGGTGTCGATCACCACCGTCGACGAGGGCGCGGTGTGCACGGCGATGCTCGACCTGTACCAGAACGAGGGGATCATCGCCGAACCCGCGGGTGCGCTGTCGGTCGCCGCACTGCTCGACACCGACATCGAGCCCGGTTCCACGGTGGTGTGCCTGATCTCGGGCGGCAACAACGACGTCTCCCGGTACGGCGAGGTCCTGGAGCGGTCGCTGGTACACCTCGGCCTCAAGCACTACTTCCTCGTCGACTTCCCGCAGGAGCCGGGCGCGCTGCGCCGCTTCCTCGACGAGGTCCTCGGCCCCAACGACGACATCACGCTGTTCGAGTACGTCAAGCGCAACAACCGCGAGACGGGGGAGGCGCTGGTCGGCATCGAGATGGGCTCGGCGTCGGACCTCGAGGGGCTGCTGGCGCGGATGCGGACCTCGGAGTGCCACGTCGAGCTGCTCGAGCCGGGCTCGCCGACGTATCGCTACCTGACCTGACGCAGCACGGCGACGGAATGGCCGTCCAGCCGGGTGGCGTCGTCGCCGGCCGTGGGCTCGCCCCACGCCAGTACCACGTCGCCGGTCACGGGCACCTCCACCGGATCGGTGCCCAGGTTGCAGGCCACCGCGATGCTGCCGCGGTGCATCACGAACCAGCGGGCGTCCTCGTCGTAGTCGATGCGCAGGTGGTCCAGCCACGGATCCGCCACGTCGGGCTCGGATCGCCGAAGCGCGATGAGGCCGCGGTAGAACGTCCGCAGCCTTCCGTGGTCACCCTCGTCGACCTCGTCCCACTTGAGCTTCGACCGCTCGAAGGTGGCCGGGTCCTGTGGGTCGGGGATCTCGTCGGCATCCCAGCCGTGTTCGGCGAACTCCTTCTTACGGCCCTCTGCCGTCGCGCGGGCGAGTTCGGGCTCGGGGTGACTGCTGAAGAACTGGAACGGCGACGACGACGCCCACTCCTCGCCCATGAAAAGCATTGCGGTGTAGGGAGATCCGAGCGCGAGCGCGGCCTTGATCGCGAGCTGCCCGGTGGTCAGGTTCTGTGACGGCCGGTCACCGACCGCCCGGTTGCCGACCTGGTCGTGGGTCAGCGTGTACGCGAGCAGCCGGGTGGCCGGAATGGTCGCCGTGTCCAACGGTCTGCCGTGGCGGCGATGGCGGAACGACGAGTAGGTGCCCGCATGGAAGTAGCCGTGCCGCAACGTCTCCGCCAGCGTCTCGAGTGTGCCGAAGTCGCCGTAGTACCCCTGGCGTTCGCCGGAGACCGCCGTGTGGATCGCGTGGTGGATGTCGTCGTCCCACTGTGCGGTCATGCCCAGTCCGCCGCGGTCGCGCGGCGTGATCAGGCGCGGATCGTTCATGTCGCTCTCCGCGACCAGCGACAGCGGGCGCCCGATCTCGGCTGCCAGCGCATCGGTTTCGGCCGACATCTCCTCGAGGATGTGGATGGCCGTCGTGTCGACCAGAGCGTGCACCGCGTCGAGGCGCAGGCCGTCGGCGTGGAAGTCGCGCATCCAGCGCAGCGCGCAGTCGAGGATGTAGCGCCGGACCTGGTCGGCGCCGGCGTCGGCGATGTTGATCGACTCGCCCCAGGGGTTCGAGCCGCTCGACAGGTAGGGGCCGAACTTCGGCAGGTAATTGCCCGACGGGCCGAGGTGGTTGAACACCGCGTCGATGAGCACGCCGAGGCCACGCGCATGGCACGCGTCGACGAGCCGGATCAACCCGTCGGGGCCGCCGTAGGGCTCGTGAACGGCGTACCAGAGCACGCCGTCGTAGCCCCAGCCGTGCGTGCCGCCGAACGCGTTGACCGGCATCACCTCGACGAAGTCGACGCCGAGATCGACGAGGTAGTCCAACTTCTCGATCGCGGAGTCGAATGTTCCGTCGGGGGTGAAGGTTCCGACGTGCAGTTCGTAGATCACGGCGCCTTCGATCGAGCGGCCGTTCCAGTCCCCGTCACTGAAGGCGTGCGGCACCGGTTGCCACAGCTGTGACCGCTCGTGGACACCGTCGGGCTGCCGGGGCGAGCGCGGATCGGGCAGCACCTTCGGGTCGTCGTCGAGGACGAATCCGTATCGCACGTCCGGGGCGACGTCGACGACGGCCCGCCACCAGCCGTCCTCGGCGCGCTCCATCGGATGGACGGTGCCGTCGACGTCGAGGCGGACCCGCTCGGGGCTCGGCGCCCACACGGCGAATTCGTGCTCAGGCATCGGTGCGCTCCAGCAGTGCGACGGGAAGGTCGGCCAACAGGGTCTCGGCACGCACCGGACCCTGGAAGGTGGCGCCGGTGAGCCGGTCGGTCCAGCTTCCGTCGGGCAGCGCAAGAGTGGTGTCGCCCCAACCGGAGTCGGCCAGCCGGACGGTCCATCGACTCACCACCGCCAGCACGTCGTCGCCGCGCTGGAACGCCACGAGGTGCTCCGCCGCGTCACCGTCGGCCAGCACCGCACGATAGCCGCCCGCCAGGAACGAGTCCGGGCGTGCGCGTCGCAGCTGCAGCGCCGCCCGCACCACCCGCAGCTTGGGGTGCGTCATGGTGCTCAGCTGCCGACGCCGCTCCTCGTAGTCGACGGCGCGTCGGTTGTCGGGGTCGACGAGGCTGTCCTCCCAGAGTTCGGTGCCCTGGTAGACGTCGGGGACGCCGGGGCCGGTCAGCGCGATGAGCTTCTGGCCCAGCGCGTCTGCGCGGGCGTGTTCGTCCAGCCGCGCGACGGTGGCGGTCAGCTCGACCCCGACGGGCCCGTCGATGATCGCGTCGAGCCACGCGTGCACGGCGGACTCGAAATCGCTGTCGGGATCGTTCCAGGTGGTGTGGAGCGCCGCTTCGCGGATCGCCTTCTCGGCGTAGGCGTGCAACCGCTCGCGCAATTCGGTGCCGACGTTCCCGTCGGCCGGCCAGACCCCGAAAATGTTCTGCCACAAGAACAATCCGGTGAGCGGATCCGGTGACGTCGCGGTCCGCTCCCAGCCCTGGACCAGCTCGGTCCACAAGGACGGCACCTGCGAGAGCACTCCGATGCGCGCCCGCACGTCCTCGCCGCGCTTGGTGTCGTGGGTGCTCAGCGTGGTCATCGCTTCCGGCCACAGCGCCGCACGCGCGGTGGCGCGCCGGTGGAACTCCGCGGCCCCGACGCCGAAATGCTCCGGCTCGCCTCCCACCTCGTTCAGCGACACCAGCCGGGCGTCACGGTAGAACAGGCAGTCCTCCATCGACTTGGCGGTGGCGGCCCCGCACAACTGCTGCAGGCGCACCTCGACTTCGGCGCTGCGGGTGAGTGCGGTCGCGATCAGCGTCAGCGCGTCGGCCAGTTCGGCGCTCTCCGAAGCGGTCTCGGCGATGGCCACGGGCAATACTGCGGACAGCGACGGGTAGTCGGACCGGTAGACGCCGATGTGACTCAGCAGCGCGGCCACGGCGTCGCCGAGCAGTTCGTGGTCGCGACCCGTGGCCGCGACGATCGTTCGGCGCAGCCGCGCCAGTTCACTGCCCAGCGTGTCGGTGACGGCCTGCACCTTCAGCCGGCGCGCCTCGGCCGGCATGGCCGCGTAGTCGGCACCCGCCGAGTCGACCAGGGCGGTCAGCGCCTCTTGCCCGGTCGGGTCGACGAACAGCCCGCCGGCTTCGCGAAGCGCGTCGTAACCGGTGGTGCCCGCGACCGGAAGGCTGGTGTCCAGCGCTTCGTCGACGGCGAGGATCTTCTCGATGACGATCCACGCGCTCGGCCCGGCGAGCTCCCGCAGCCACGCCAGATAGCCTGTGGGGTCGGACAATCCGTCCGGATGGTCGATGCGAATCCCGTCCACCAGGTCCTCGGTGAACCAGCGTTTGACCTCGGCGTGGGTGGCGTCGAACACGGCCTTGTCCTCCTGACGCAGGCCGGCCAGCGAGGTGATCGAGAAGAAGCGCCGGTAGCCGCACACGCCGTTGCGCCAGCCGATCAGCTTGTAGTGCTGCCGGTCGTGCACGGCCGCGCCGCCGGCGCCGTCGTCGGCGGTGCCCGGCGCGATCGGATACGCCAGGTCGCCCAGCCGCAGCGTGTCACCGTCGACCACCAGATCCGCGACGTCGTCGTCGGAACCCAGGACGGGCAGCACGATCCTGCCGTCGGGGTCCAGCGTCCAGTCGATATCGAAGTACGAGGAGTACTTCGAATCCCGCCCGTAGGTCAGAAGGTCCCACCACCAACGGTTCTGGCGGGGCACGTCGACGCCGACGTGGTTGGGCACGATATCGACGATCACGCCGACGTTCCGACTTCGCGCCGCGGTCACGAGCCGTTCGAAGCCCTCGGGCCCGCCGAGTTCGGCGGACACCGTCGTCGGGTCGGTGACGTCGTAGCCGTGGGTCGACCCTTCGGCCGCGGTGAGGATGGGGGACAGGTACAGGTGCGACACCCCGAGGTCGGCGAAGTAGTCGACCAGCTTCTCGGCGTCGGCGAAGGTGAACGCCTCACCGCTGGCCGCTCCGCGCATCTGCAGGCGGTAGGTCGAGAGCACGCGCATGTCAGGCCGTCTTGCGCAGGACGAGGAGGGACCGGGGCGAGAGCGTGACCTTCTCGCCGGCATAGACCGTCAGTCCGGTCGTGCCCGTCGGGTCTGCGGTGTCCAGGGCGGCCTCCCACTGTGCGGCGTAATCCCCGTGCGGGACAACGAAATCCTCGGTCGCATCGTGCGCGTTGAAGCAGAGCAGGAACGAGTCGTCGACCACACGCTCACCGCGCTCGTCAGGGGTCGGGATGGCGTTCCCGTTGAGGAACACCGCCACGCACTGGCCCAGGCCCGATTCCCAGTCCTCGTAGTCCATCTCCTTGCCAGCGGGAGTCAGCCAGGCGATGTCGCGGATCTGGTCGCCGGTGCGGATCGGCTTGCCCTCGAAGAACCGGCGCCGGCGGAACACCGGGTGGCTCCTGCGGAAAGCGACCACCTTGCGGGTGAATTCGAGCAGGTCGCCGTTCGTCTCGCACAACGACCAGTCCATCCAGGACAGTTCGGAGTCCTGGCAGTAGACGTTGTTGTTGCCGTGCTGAGTGCGGCCGATCTCGTCGCCGTGGGCGATCATCGGTGTGCCCTGCGACAGCATCAGCGTCGCCATGATGTTGCGCATCTGCTTGCGACGCAGTGCGAGGATCTCGGGGTCGTCGGTGGGTCCCTCGACGCCGCAGTTCCACGACCGGTTGTGGCTCTCGCCGTCGCGGTTGTGCTCGCCGTTGGCCTCGTTGTGCTTCTCGTTGTACGACACGAGGTCGGCCAGCGTGAAACCGTCGTGGCAGGTGACGAAGTTGATGCTGGCGCTCGGCCGGCGGCCGGTGGCCTCGTAGAGATCCGACGACCCGGTCAACCGGGAGGCGAACTCACCCAGGGTTGCGGGCTCGCCCCGCCAGTAATCGCGCACAGTGTCGCGATACTTCCCATTCCATTCCGTCCACAAACCTGGGAAATTGCCGACCTGATAGCCGCCCTCGCCGATGTCCCACGGCTCGGCGATGAGCTTGACCTGACTGACCACCGGGTCCTGCTGAACCAGGTCGAAGAACGCCGAGAGCCGGTCCACGTCGTAGAACTCACGCGCCAGCGTGGCCGCCAGATCGAACCGGAATCCGTCGACGTGCATGTCGAGCACCCAGTAGCGCAGAGAGTCCATGATGAGCTGCAGCGTGTGCGGATGGCGGGCGTTGAGGCTGTTGCCGGTGCCGGTGAAGTCCTTGTAGTACCTGCGGTCGCCGTCGAGCAGCCGGTAGTAGGCCGCGTTGTCGATGCCCCGGAAGTTGATGGTGGGGCCGAGGTGGTTGCCCTCGGCGGTGTGGTTGTAGACCACGTCGAGGATCACCTCGATACCCGCCTCGTGAAAGGACCGGACCATGGTCTTGAACTCCGCGACCGCGCCGCCGGCGGTGCGGCTGGCCGCGTACTGCTGGTGCGGGGCGAAGAAGCCGAATGTGTTGTAGCCCCAATAGTTTCGCAAGCCGAGGTCGAGCAGCCGGTGGTCGTGCATGAACTGGTGCACCGGCATGAGCTCGATCGCGGTGACGTTGAGCGACTGCAGGTGGTCGATGATCGCCGGGTGGCACAGGCCCGCATACGTGCCGCGCAACTCCTCGGGGATCCCCGGATGCGTCTGCGTCATCCCTTTGACATGGGCCTCGTAGATGACGGTTTCGTGGTAGGGCGTGCGGGGTGCGCGATCCGAACCCCACTGGAAGAACGGGTTGATCACCACGCTGGTCATCGTGTGGCCCAGCGAGTCGATGCGGGGCGGCACACCGCCGCTGGCGAGGTCGTCGGCCTGCAGGTCGTAGGAGTACAGCGCCTGGCCGAACCGGAAGTCGCCGTGAAAGGCCTTGCCGTACGGGTCCAGCAGCAGCTTGCTCGGATCGCAGCGGTGGCCCGACGACGGGTCCCAGGCGCCGTGGACGCGGAACCCGTAGCGCTGCCCGGGGGTGATGGTGGGCAGATAGCAGTGCCACACGAAGCCGTCGACCTCGTCGAGATCGATGCGGGTCTCCCGTCCGTCCTTGCCGATCAGGCAGAGCTGCACCCGGTCGGCGACTTCGGAGAAGAGTGAGAAGTTGGTGCCTGCCCCGTCGTAGGTGGCGCCCAGCGGGTAGGGGGCGCCCGGCCACACGGTGGGTGTGGACATCAGGCAGGCCACCACCGGGTGACGGCGCGGATCTGGCGGCCGAGTTCACCGGCCATCGAGCGCATGTAGGTCGCCGAGATGTGGTGAGCGTCGTGATAGATCAACACGTTTCCCTCCGCGGCTCGGCAGTAGTCCTTACGACACACCGCATCGCTCATGTCGAGCGGCTTCAGCAGCGGGAACTGGGCGACGTAGTCCAGTGTCGGGTTGTGATCCGACAGTACTTTGGATCGCTCGATTCCGCAGGACTTGGCGTCCCCGCCGTCGGCGAGACAGTCCGAGGGGAAGAACGGTTCGCCGTCGTCGCGCACCATCCACGGCGTGTCCCGCATCGCGAGCACGGGAATGTGGTTGTCGGAGAACTGCTGCCAGACACCGAGATAACCCGACGGCATCACATCGCCGGGTTTGATGTTCCACGGGCGGGTCGACGTCGTGAACACGTAGTCGGGCCGGTCGGCGATGATCTTCGACATCACCCGCTGATTCCACTCGTGGCACTTGGGATACGGGCGGTTGTCGCCCATCACCAGCGGCACTTCCTCGGTCGTCAGCGGGCAGCCCATCTTCAGGTAGGTGACGATCTTGAAGTGGTGGCGCTGGCCCAGCAGGTCCAGGGCGGTGATCCAGTGCTCGGCGTGCGAGCCGCCGGCCAAGGCGATGGTACGGGTGGCCGCCTTGTCGCCGTAGGTGCAGTTGATGACGTCGATGTTGTCGAAGTCGCTGATGCAGCCGTCCTTCGTCGACTCCGGGATGTCGTTCTTGGCCTCGAGCACGGTGGGCCGCATCGGAAGCTTGGGGAACCTCATGTGGTTGATCAGCGCCCGGGCGCCCGGATACTCGTGGGGCGAGAGCGTGGCCAGTTCGTCGCCGTTCGCGCGCAGCGCGGTGACGTGCTCGCGCCACGTGAACGACGTCGCGGTGAGCGCGACGCCGACGAGCGCGACGGTGGAACCGAGCACGATCGTGGGCCGGCGCCACCGGGACCGCAGCGGCCACCTGACGACCGGCACGGTGGCCGCGGCGGAGCCGCGCGTGCGCAAGGGGTCCTCGACGTAGCGGGTGGTCAGCCACGCCAGCACACCCGAGACGGCCAGTACGGCGGCGCCCTCGGCGAAGTTGACCCGCGAGCTTCCGGTCTGGGCCAGATAGAAGATGAGCAGCGGCCAGTGCCACAGGTACAGGGAGTAGGCCATCGCGCCGAGGGCGACGAACGGCCTCGTCGCCAACAGGCGATTCGGCGCGGGGATGCGGCCGCGGGTGTGGGGGTCGGCGTGCCTGTTGGCTGCCGACAGGACCAGCAGCAGCGCGGCGCCCACCGGGACCAGCGCCCACGGACCGGGGAACTCACGGACGCCGTCGATCAGGGCGCCACACGACAGGATCGCCGCGAGCGCGACCACAGCGGCTGTCGTGCGCAGCCACATCGGGCAGCGCAGAGAGGGGACGATCGCGCCCACCAGAGCGCCGAGCAGCAGTTCCCACGCCCGGGCGAAACTGCTGTAGTACGCCGTGGCCTGGTCGGCGTCGTGCTCGATGATCGCGTACACGAACGACGCGATGGTCAAGACGCTCAGCAGCACGACGAAACCGGTCCGCGCCCGCCTGCCGAGCATCCGGCGGAACAGCAGCGCCGAGCCGATGATCAGCGCGAGGAAGGCGATGTAGAACTGGCCCTGCACCGACATCGACCAGATGTGCTGGAGCGGACTGACCGACTCACCGGCCCGTAGGTAATCGGCGGCAGTGTTGGCGAGCTCCCAGTTCTGGAAGTAGCCCAGGCTGGCCAGGCTCTGGTCGGCGAAGGCTTCCCAGCGGGTCTGCGGCTGGATCAGGATGGTGAGCACCGCCGAGGCGGCCAGCACCACGACCAGCGCGGGCAGCAGCCGCCGGATCAGCCGGGTGATCTCCGGCACCGGCCGCAGAGCCACGCCCGGGGTCAACGCCGCGCGCAGCAGCCGTCCGCCGAAGAAGAATCCCGACAACACGAGGAAGACGTCCACACCGCCCGAGACCCGCCCGAACCAGACGTGGAACACGGCCACCAGCGCGATCGCGACCCCGCGCAGCCCGTCGAGGTCATGACGGTAGAACCCGGAGTCGCGCGTTCCCATGCCGTTGGAAGGGCGTGACGGCGGCGTCGCGGCAGGCGCAACCAGGCCCGTCGCGGATGCAGACGCCGGCCGGGCGGGGGCGAGGGTCATCATGATCGACGGCTAATCTACCGAAGGTGTCTGTGTTGACGCCCAGTGAGATCAGCGCCATAGACGCGGCCCACATCTGGCATCCCTACAGTCCGATCGGCGCCGACGCACTGCCGCCGGTGGTCGCCGTGGGGGCGCGGGGCGCGTGGTTGACGCTCGTTCACGACGGGCGGGGCGTCGAGGTGCTCGACGCGATGGCGTCCTGGTGGACGGCCGTGCACGGGCACGGCCATCCGGTGCTCGACGCGGCGATCACCCGCCAGCTCGCGACGATGAACCACGTCATGTTCGGTGGCCTGACCCACGAGCCGGCCGCTCGGCTGGCCCAGCTGCTGGTCAGCGTCACACCCGACGGCCTCGAGACGGTGTTCTTTTCCGACTCGGGGTCGGTGTCGGTCGAGGTCGCGGTCAAGATGGCGTTGCAGTACTGGCGCAGCACCGGTCGTGCGCGCAAGAGCCGGTTGATGACGTGGCGCGGCGGCTACCACGGCGACACGTTCACCCCGATGAGCGTGTGCGATCCGCAGGGCGGCATGCACGAACTGTGGACGGGCGAGCACTCGCTGCTCGCCGACCAGGTGTTCGCGCCGCCGGTACCGCGCGACTACGACCCGGCTTACAGCGCCGCGTTCGACGAACTGCTCTGCGCTCATGCCGACGAACTGGCCGCGGTGATCGTCGAACCGGTGGTGCAGGGGGCCGGCGGTATGCGGTTCCATGATCCGCGGTACCTGGTCGACCTGCGCAGGATGTGCGACGAGCACGGCGTGCTGCTGATCTTCGACGAGATCGCGACCGGGTTCGGCCGGACCGGGGCACTGTTCGCCGCCGACCACGCCGGCGTCGGTCCGGACATCATGTGTGTCGGGAAGGCGCTGACGGGCGGCTACCTGACCCTGGCGGCGACGCTGTGCACGCGGGACGTCGCCACCACGATCAGCGACAACGAGCCCGGCGCACTGATGCACGGCCCGACGTTCATGGCCAACGCGCTGGCCTGCGCCGTGAGTGTGGCATCCGTGGAGCTGCTGCTCTCCGGTGACTGGCAGTCGCGGGTGCGCGCGATTGAGGCGGGTCTGCGCGACGGTCTCGCGCCGGCTGCCGAGCTGCCGAACGTGGCCGACGTCCGTGTCCTGGGGGCGATCGGTGTGCTGGAACTCGACAAACCCGTCGATCTGCGGATCGCGACCCCGGCAGCGATCGAACACGGCGTGTGGCTGCGTCCGTTCCGCAACCTGATCTACGTGATGCCTCCTTATATCTGCACGCCGGACGAGGTGCGCCAGATCACCTCGGCGATGCTCGGGGTCGCACGTGCTCTAACCTGAACGGTGTTCAATTGTCGGCCCGCCGACGTGTTCAATTGTCAGCCCGCCGACGTGTTCAATTGTCGGCCTGCCGACGTGTTCAATTGTCAGCCCAAGGAGCGCACCGTGACCCGCGTCGAAGTGTCCCCGCTGGCCTGGCTCGACGACGTCGAGACCCAGCGGCGCGCCGCCGGCCTGCGACGCTCCCTGCGCACCCGTCGGCCGGTCGGCGCCGAACTCGACCTGGCCTCCAACGACTACCTGGGGCTCTCGCAGCATCCCCGCGTTCTCGAGGGCGGTGTGGCCGCGCTGCGGACGTGGGGCGCGGGCTCGAGCGGCTCGCGGCTGGTCACCGGCAACACCGAACTCCACGAGGCGTTCGAGGACGCGCTGGCCGCGTTCGTCGGCGCCCAGTCGGCCCTGGTCTTCTCCTCGGGCTACACGGCCAACCTCGGAGCGGTGGTGTCACTCTCGGGTCCGGGTTCCCTCGTGGTGTCCGACGCCCTGACCCACGCCTCGCTGGTCGACGCCTGCCGGCTGTCGCGGGCACGGGTGGCCGTGACACCGCACAGCGACGTCGGCGCCGTGGAGACCGCGCTGGCGGAGCGCTCCGAGGAACGCGCCGTGGTGGTCACCGACTCGGTGTTCTCCGCCGACGGGGATCTGGCGCCGCTGCGCGCTCTGCACGACGTCTGCCGCCGGCACGGCGCGCTGCTGATCGTCGACGAAGCCCACGGACTCGGTGTGCGCGGCAGCGGCGGCAGGGGACTGCTGCACGAGGTCGGTCTGGCCGGAGCGCCCGATGTGGTGATGACCACCACGATGTCGAAGGCACTGGGCAGCCAGGGCGGAGTGGTCCTGGGGCCGACGGCGGTGCGCGACCATCTGATCGATGCGGCCCGGCCGTTCATCTTCGACACCGGTCTGGCGCCGGCCGCCGTCGGCGCCGCCCATGCCGCGCTCGGCGTGCTCATCGACGAGCCGTGGCGCGCGCAACGCGTGCTCGACCACGCCGCGTCGCTCGCGCGGATCTGCGACGTCGCCGAGACGCCGGCCTCGGCGGTGGTGTCGGTGATCCTCGGCGACCCGGAGGTCGCACTCGCTGCCGCCGCTGCGTGTCTCGAGCGCGGCGTCCGGGTCGGGTGCTTCAGGCCGCCGACGGTGCCCGCCGGCACGTCCCGGCTGCGGCTGACGGCGCGGGCATCTCTCAGCGACGACGAGATGGCGCTGGCGCGCGAAGTCCTCACCGACGTGTTGTCGCCCGCATGAGCGTTCTCGTGGTCACCGGCACCGACACCGGCGTCGGCAAGACCGTCGCGACCGCGGCGCTGGCCTGCCACGCCCGGCTGGCCGGCCTGGACGTCGCGGTGTGCAAACCGGTACAGACGGGAACCGCGGACGGCGACGACGATCTGCGCGAAGTCGGCCGGCTCGCCGGTGTCGGCGCGCTGTATCCGGGCTGGCGCTATCCCGAACCCCTCGCCCCGGCGGCGGCTGCCGAACGCGCGGGCGCGGCCCTGCCGACACGTGCCGAACTGATCGAGCTGATCCGCGGGGCCGACGCACCGGGCCGGCTGACCCTTGTCGAGGGGGCGGGCGGTCTGCTCGTCGAGGTCGGGCAGGACGACGGGGACGGCAGCGTGACGCTGCGTGATCTGGCAGCCGAGCTGGGCGCACCGGTGCTGATCGTGGTCGCACCGGGCTTGGGTACGTTGAACCACACCACGCTCACGCTGGAAGCGCTTAGCGCCCAAGGAATTTCGTGCGCCGGCTTGGTGATCGGCGCGTGGCCCGCCCAGCCTGGACCCGCGGAGATCGACAACCGCGACGCGCTGGGCCGCCTGGCACCGGTGCGCGCGGCGCTGCCCGCGGGGGTGGGCACGCTCGGGGCCGCTGATTTCGCCCGGGTCAGTGCCCGAGCGTTCGACCCGGACTGGCTCACCGGCCTGCTGTAGATGGTCCACTCCGTCGAGTTGCTGTTCGACGCCGACACAGACGCCGCGGTGCGGCAGATCTGGGCCGACCTCGCCGCCGCCGGCATCCGCAGCCTGGCGGGCCACACCTCACCGAGCAACCGGCCGCACGTGACGGTTTCCGTCGCCGAGGACATGGACGGCACGGTCGACGTGTCGTTGCGCCCGCTGCTCGGTCTCCTGCCGCTGGACTGTGTCATCGGGGCGCCGATGATGTTCGGCGGCGGCCGCTCGGTCACGCTCGTGCGACTCGTGGTGCCGTCACCCGAACTGCTGAGCATGCACGCCGAGGTGCACCGGGTCTGTCTGCCGCACATGCCGAAAGGGCCTCTGCCGCATGCTGATCCGGGACGATGGACGCCGCACGTCACGCTGGCCCGGCGCGTCGCCCCCGGTCAGCTTCCCGCCGCGGTGGCCTTGCCGAAGTGGGGGCGTGACATCGGCGGACGGATCACCGGCCTGCGGCACTGGGACGGTCACGCCCGCCGCGAGTATCCGATCACCTGACTGCGGATCAAATCCTGCGGCAATACTTTTCGGTCCGAACCTGAGACGGGGCTGGTAACTTACGCCTCGGTGGCCAAGCAACCGGACGGCGAGACCGGCCGGGCTTCGGACTGGAGCCCCGGTCGGGTGCACTGGTGGACAACCACCTGCATCGCGATCATCGGCGCCGTCGTCGGCGGCACCTCGCTGATCATGAACTTCTTCTATCAACCGAGTCCGCCGCCGACCACGATCGAGTCCGGCCATTCGGAATTCATGAAGCTGAGCTACGCCGACCGCATCGATCGCTGTGTGCCCCACATCTCCGAACACCTGACCGCCTGGCGGGACAGGTGGCGCGAAGCGCTCGACGAGGGCGGTGGCTCACATCAGAAGGCACCGGTGCCGTATGCGGCGCTCGGCGATGGGAACGCGCCGGGCCAGGCGATCGTCAACACGTATCTGGCGATCGTGAACTACGCCGAGAAGCTCGCCCCCACCGACGAGGGCGAGAACCTGCTGTCCTGCGTCTACGCCCCGGTGCTGAAGATGGATCCGGCGCACGCCTACCCCGACGTCGACTCCCTGGTCGGGAGCGGCAACGAGACGCCCAAAGCCGACAACCTCGTCGTGGCCGAGAGTCCGGTCTACGAACAGGGCGAGTTCGCCGGGGTGACGGCGGAGGGCCGCGCCAGCAAGATCGTCGAGGTCGTCATCAGGCCCGGCGCCAGCGAGGCCCACCGCGAGCTGGGGTTCGCCGTGGTGGCCGGTCACGACCAGGGGGTCCGGATGCGGGCGCTCAACGCGTCGGTGGACAGCGGCGACCCGCAATGGATGAGCGACGTCAGGAACTACCGGGGCTTCTAGACCCGCTGCGCTCGCGTCGCCCGGATTCCGTCGACGAGCAACTGCACGCCGAAATCGAACCGGGCGGTCGGATCGTCGGTCAGGACTGACTGGCCGACCGCCAGATCGGCGCCCGCGGCATCCCACTGCATCCGGGACTGCTCGTCGGCGGTGAAGCCGAGGACGTAGTAGACGACGGTGCGGGCGGCCAGTTCGGCGTTGTCCGGCGCGACGCCGGCGTCGACTGCGGCCGCACCGAGCAACGAAACGACGGCCTTCATCGCTTCCGACTGGCCGGCGGCGAAGCTCGCCGACACCAGCTCCGCTCCGTCGGTGTGCGACAACAGTGCGTCGCGCAGCCGGCTGCAGGTGCCGACTATGCGGTCTCGCCAGGGTTGGGGAACCGGGTCCTCGTCGCAGACCGGCTGCAGGATCCGGTCGGCGACCGCCCCCAGGAGTTGCTGCTTGTTGGCGAAGTGCCAGTACAGCGCGCCGGCGGACACCTCGAGCTCGCGCGCCAGTCGCCGCATCGACAGGTCGGCGATCCCGTAGTCGTCCAGCAGCGCCGTCGCCGCCTCGACCACGTCCCGTTTGTGGAGCTGCACGCCGTTACCCTAACCTGAACGGTGTTCAAGAAGGCAAGGGAGACGAATCGGTGAGCGACATTCTGGCGGTGGCACGCGAGCAGGTGCTGGAGCGGGGCGAAGGCCTCGACCAGGACCAGACCCTGCAGGTGTTGCAGCTGCCGGATGACCGCCTCGACGACCTGCTCGCTCTGGCTCACGAGGTCCGGATGGCGCATTGCGGACCGGACGTCGAGGTCGAAGGCATCATCAGCCTCAAGACCGGCGGCTGCCCCGAGGACTGCCACTTCTGTTCGCAGTCCGGGCTTTTCGCGTCGCCGGTGCGCAGCGCCTGGTTGGACATCCCGAGCCTGGTGGAAGCCGCCAAGCAGACGGCCAAGACCGGCGCCACCGAGTTCTGCATCGTGGCCGCGGTCCGCGGCCCCGATGAGCGGCTGCTGGCCCAGGTCGCCGCGGGCATCGAGGCGATCCGCAACGAGGTCGACATCCAGATCGCCTGCTCACTGGGCATGCTGACCGCCGAGCAGGTCGCGCAGCTCTCGGCGATGGGCGTGCACCGCTACAACCACAATCTCGAGACGGCCCGGTCGTTCTTCACCAACGTCGTGACCACCCACAGCTGGGAAGAGCGGTGGGACACCCTGCAGATGGTTCGCGAGGCCGGCATGGAGGTGTGCTGCGGCGGCATCCTCGGCATGGGGGAGACGCTGGAGCAGCGCGCCGAGTTCGCCGCCAACCTCGCCGAACTCGATCCGCACGAGGTACCGCTGAACTTCCTCAACCCGCGGCCGGGCACCCCGTTCGGCGATCTCGAGGTGCTGCCGGCATCGGAGGCACTCAAGGCCGTCGCCGCCTTCCGGCTCGCACTGCCGCGCACGATGCTGCGCTTCGCGGGCGGCCGTGAGATCACGCTCGGTGACCTGGGTGCGAAGAAGGGCATCCTGGGCGGCATCAACGCCGTGATCGTCGGCAACTACCTGACCACGCTGGGCCGGCCCGCCGAAGCCGACCTCGAACTGCTCGACGATCTGCAGATGCCGATCAAGGCGCTCAACGCCACCTTGTGATGGTCACAGGCAGCACCGAATTGCCCGGGCCGGTAGGCGCCGGCGTGTACAACGTCTACACCGGTGGGCCCGCGGGCAGCATCGTGCCCACCGCCGCGCAGCTGGGCCTCGAGCCGCCCCGGTTCTGCGCCGCCTGCGGCCGCCGGATGATCGTCCAGGTGCGCCCCGACGGATGGTGGGCCAAATGCTCGCGACACGGGACGGTGGACTCGAAGGATCTGGAGTTGCGATGAGCGCTCGCGCGAACTGGGACCCCGCACGCAGTGCAGGGGGCGGTAGGCAGTCGACGAACCACCCTGGGGTGTCCCGCAGGCGCGCGGCGCTGACCGTCATCGTGGGACTGGCCGGCGCCGGAGCCGTCGTCGGAGCGCTCTGGGCGTGGCTGGCCCCGCCGATCCACGGCGTGGTCGCACTGACGCGCAGCGGCGACCGGGTCAAGGCCTACCTCGGCAACGAGTCCGACCACTGGTTCACGTCGGCGTTCCTGGTCGTCGGCCTACTCTCGGTGCTCGCGGTGATCGCCGCAGTCCTGGTGTGGCAGTGGCGAACTCATCGCGGACCGGCAGTGCTTGCCGCTCTGGTCGTCGGCGGCGTGTGCGCGGCGGGCGCCGCGGTCGGGGTCGGCGCCGCGCTGGCTCGATGGCGCTACGGCGTCGTCGACGTGGCCGCCGCGCCGGTGTCCGAGCAGCACCGGGTTCACTACGTCACCGAGGCGCCGTCGGCGTTCTTCGGGCACTCGCCGCTGCAGATCGTCTTGACGCTGCTGTTCCCGGCTGCGGTGGCCGCGGTGGTCTACCTGCTGGCGGCCGTGTCGGCGCAGCGCGACGACCTTGGCGCCTGGCCGCCCGTCGAGTCGCCGGTGCCGGTCACTGATCGAAGCGGGACAGAGGTGCCCGTTCCACCCGTCGCCCCGTCACCACCTTCACCGTGATCTTGCCGAGCGTGAGCATCCCGCGGTAGGTCGACGGGTTCAGCAGCGTCGGCCACTTGGTGCGCTTGATGTGCGTGCGCAGCGGCCGGCCGGCGAACCGGTCGCGCAGCCAGCGCAGCGTCATCGGGGCGGACATGGGATGCAGCAGCAGATGCTCGCTGAGCAGGTCGCGGTGGTAGGTCACGCGCGCGCCGCCACTGGTGTAGGTCTCGGTCAGTGCGTCGATGTCGTCGACGGAGATGATCCGGTCGTGGACGGCCTGCACGATCAGCACCGGGACCTTCGGCGCGGAGGTGCCCAGCTTGATGCTGTCGAAGACGTGCTGGACCTCCGGGCTCAGCAGGATCTCCTCCAGCGGCCGGTCGATCATGTTCGCCATGTCCTTGCCCGCGCACGCCACCATCGCGTGTGCGGTCGTCATCCGCTGGATGCGCTCCAGCATCGCCTTGCCGTCCGGGGTGGCGTGCTCGGAGATGATGCGGTCCAGATCGGGGTAGATGTGACTGAGCGCCGCGACGACCAGAGCAGGCAGGCCGGCGTAGATGCTGCCGTTGAGTCGGCGGAACGTGTGTCCCAGGTCGCCCACCGGTGAGCCCAGCACGGCCCCGACCACGTTGAGTTCGGGCGCGTAGTCGTCCTGGACCTCCGCGGCCCACGCCGAAGCCAGGCCGCCGCCGGAGTAGCCCCACAGGCCGACCGGCGACTCGTGCGTGACGCCGAACGTGTCGTGGTTCATCGCCGCGCGGATGCCGTCGAGAATGTGGTAGCCCGGCTCGTACGGAGCGCCCCACATGCCCTGCGCGCCCTCGTGGTCGGGAACCGAGACGGCCCAGCCCTCGGCGAGCGCGGCGGCGACGAGCAGGAACTCGAACTGCGCGATCGCGCCGACGGCTTTGGCTCCGCGGCGCAGTGCGTACGACGGGAAGCAGCGCGCAGCGACCGCGTCGATCGCGCACTGGTAGGAGATGATCGGCAAGGGTTTGGAGCCGCTGCGTTCGGTCGGGGCCACGACGGTGGTGATGCCCGCCTGCGGCTCCCCCTGGAAGTTCGCGGTCCGGTACAGCAGCTGGGTGGCGGTGAACTTCTGCGGGATCACGCCCAGGAACGCCAGCTCCACGTCGCGCGACCGCAGGACCGTTCCCGGCCGAGCGTGTTCGAAGCCTTCGGGCGGCTGGTAGAAGGGGTCCTTGTCCGGGAGGACGGGGCGGACCCGGCGTTCCAGCGGTTCGTGAGGCGCCTGACCGATCCACTCTGCGCCGGTCGACCGTGCCACGCTGCCATAGTCCATCTAGGCATTCTTACTTAAGAAGGCTTTAAGAATCCAGTCGACTCACCCGGGCGGCCGCAACGCAGCGAATTCGTCGGTGACGCGGTACCGGGATTCCGTGAAGCGGTAGAGCGCCGCCGGCCGGCCGCCGCTGCGGCCCGAGCGCGCGGTCGTGCCGGTGCGGGTGATGACCTGGCGCCGCTCCAGTACCCGCTGCAGGTTCGTCGCGTCGACGTGGTGCCCGAGCGCTGCGCTGTAGATGTCGCGCAGCGTCGAGAGGGCGAATTCGTTGGGCGCCAGGGCGAATCCGATGTTGGTGTAGGAAAGCTTGGCGACCAGGCGGTTTCGGGCGTGTTCGACCATCGGGCCGTGATCGAACGCCATCTCGGGAAGGTCGCTGACCGGGTGCCACCGGGTGTCGGGCGGCAGTTCCGGGGTAGCGGGGGAGGGCACCAGGCCCAGGAACGAGGAGGCGATGGTGCGCGGACCCGGCACCCGGGCGGGGTCGGAGAAGACGGCGAGCTGCTCGAGGTGGGCCAACTGGCGCAGATCGACCTTCTCGGCGAGCTGGCGCCGGACCGAGCTCGTCAGGTCCTCGTCGGCGCCCAACCGGCCGCCGGGCAGTGACCATTTCCCGCGTTCGGGATCGAGTGCACGCTGCCACAACAACACGTGAAGTGCAGTTTTCCCATCGGTGTCCGATGCCCGGCCGGGCCGGACCTGGAACACCACGGCCAGGACCTCATGACCGGTGCTAGTATGTGGCATGTTTTCGATTATAAGTCGAAAACCTCGATCAGTCTCAGGAGGCGACGATGACGGTTCTCGCTAACGATCTGGCGGACCGGATCGTGGACGGCCCGAACGGGTTCTCCGGCGTCGACGGGGACGAGCAGTGGGCCGCCGAGGTCCGCAGGCTCGTCGACCTCCGCGGCGCCACGCTGCTGGCGCACAACTACCAGTTGCCGGCCATCCAGGACGTCGCCGACCATGTGGGTGACTCGCTGGCGCTGTCGCGGATCGCCGCCGACGCACCCGAGGACACCATCGTGTTCGCCGGCGTGCACTTCATGGCCGAGACGGCCAAGATCCTGTCGCCGGGCAAGACGGTGCTGATTCCCGACCGCAGGGCGGGCTGCTCACTGGCCGACTCGATCACCGCCGACGAGCTGCGCGCCTGGAAGGCCGACCATCCCGGCGCCGTGGTCGTGTCCTACGTGAACACCACCGCAGCGGTGAAGGCCGAGACCGACATCTGCTGCACGTCGTCGAACGCGGTCGAGGTCGTGGCGTCGATCCCCGCCGACCGTGACGTGCTCTTCTGCCCCGATCAGTTCCTCGGCGCGCACGTCCGCCGGATGACCGGCCGGACGAACCTGCACGTGTGGGCCGGCGAGTGCCACGTGCACGCGGGCATCAACGGCGACGAGCTCGCCGACCAGGCCCGCGCGCATCCCGACGCCGAGCTGTTCGTCCATCCCGAATGTGGTTGTGCCACTTCCGCTCTCTACCTCGCGGGCGAGGGCGCCTTCCCGGCCGACCGGGTCAAGATCTTGTCCACCGGCGGGATGCTCGACGCTGCCCGCGACACGAACGCCCGCCAGGTCCTGGTGGCCACCGAAGTCGGCATGTTGCACCAGTTGCGGCGTGCGGCACCGGACGTCGACTTCCGTGCCGTCAACGACCGGGCGTCGTGCCGGTACATGAAGATGATCACCCCGGCCGCACTGCTGCGGTGCCTGGTCGAAGGGGCTGACGAGGTCGACGTGGACCCCAAGACCGCCGAGCGGGCCCGTGCCAGCGTGCAGCGGATGATCGAGATCGGACAGCCCGGCGGCGGTGAATGATGCCTGCGTGCGGTGGTGCCCGGATGTGGCGTCAGCGCGCCGACGTGGTGGTCGTCGGCACCGGGGTCGCCGGACTCGCCGCGGCGCTGTCGGCCCATCGACGCGGGCGCAAGGTCGTCCTGCTCAGCAAAGCCGGTGAGACGGCGACGTTCTACGCCCAGGGCGGCATCGCGGTGGTGCTGCCGGACAACGACGACTCCGTCGACGCCCACGTCGCCGACACGCTGGCTGCAGGCGCCGGCCTCTGCGACCCGCAGGCTGTCCGCTCGATCGTGTCCGACGGCTACCGCGCCGTCGCCGAATTGGTCGCCCACGGTGCGGAATTCGACGAATCCGCGGCCGGCGGATGGGCGCTGACCCGCGAGGGCGGCCATTCGCGGCGGCGCATCATCCACGCCGGCGGGGATGCCACCGGAGCCGAGGTGCAGCGGGCGCTCGACCACGCGGCGGCCACGCTGGACATCCGGCGCAATCACGTCGCGCTGGAGCTGGTGATCGACGACGGCGCCGTCGCCGGCGTGCTCGTGCTCAGCGCCGACGGTCCCGGCGTCATCCACGCTCCGTCGGTGATTCTGGCGACCGGCGGATCGGGGCACCTGTACCAGGCGACCACGAACCCCGAGGGTTCCACCGGCGACGGGGTGGCACTGGCGATGTGGGCCGGGCTGGCCGTCAGTGACCTCGAGTTCGTCCAGTTCCACCCGACCATGCTGTTCACCGGTGCGCAGGGCGGGCGCCGGCCGCTGATCACCGAGGCGCTGCGCGGCGAGGGTGCGACCCTGGTCGACGCCCGCGGCGAGGCGGTGACCGCCGGCGTGCATCCGATGGGCGACCTGGCGCCGCGCGACGTCGTCGCGGCCGCCATCGAGGCGCGGCTCGCAGCGTCCGGCGACCCGTGCGTGTTCCTCGACGCGCGGGCGGTGCCCGATCTCGCGACCCGGTTCCCCACCGTCACCGCGGCCTGCCGGGACGCCGGCGTGGACCCGGCGCATGAGCCGATACCGGTGGTGCCGGGCGCCCACTACAGCTGCGGCGGCGTCGTGACCGACGTGCACGGGCGCACGGCCGTCGCAGGGCTCTTCGCCGCGGGTGAGGTCGCCCGCACCGGGATGCACGGCGCCAACCGGTTGGCGTCCAACAGCCTGCTCGAAGGCCTCGTCGTCGGCGGTCGGGCCGGTGACGCGGCGGCCCGGCACGCCGAGCTGGCCGGTCCGGCCCGGGTGATCGTCCCGGACCTGCCGATCCGGTCCGTGCTGCCTCGCGCCGAGCTGCAGCATGCCATGACCCGCCATGCCTCCGTCGTCCGCGACGGTGGCGGGCTGCACCGGCTGATCGACGTGCTCGACGCTGCGGCGCCGCGAACGATCATGTCGCGCAACGACTTCGAAGACGCCGCACTGACCGTCGTCGCTGCCGCGGTGGCAGACGCAGCGCTCGCGCGCACCGAGACCCGAGGTTGCCATCACCGCAGCGACTTCCCCGACGCCGACCCGCTGCAGGCCTGCAGTGTGGTGCGCGGCAGCCTGGTCCCGGCCGCGGCGGGGTGCTGATGGCGCTGAACTCCTACGAGCTCGCCGAGGCGCGCGCGGTCATTGCGCGCGCCCTCGAGGAGGACCTGCGATACGGCCCCGACGTCACCACGCTGGCCACGGTCCCCGCCGAGGCCACGACGTCGGCGTCGGTGGTCGCCCGGGAACCGGGCGTCATCGCGGGCTCCGACCTCGCCCTGCTCGTGCTCGACGAGGTCATCGGCGCCGACGGCTACCGTCTCGAGCACCGCGTGCCGGACGGGACACCGCTGGATCGGGGCGGCGTCGCGCTCACCGTCCAGGCGCCGACCCAGAAGCTGCTCACCGCCGAGCGGACGATGCTGAACATCCTGTGCCATCTGTCGGGCGTCGCGACCGCCACCGCGGCGTGGGTCGAGGCCGTCTCCGGAACCGGCGCGAAGATCAGGGACACCCGCAAGACGCTGCCGGGCCTGCGGGCGCTGCAGAAGTACGCGGTGCGCGTCGGGGGCGGCGTCAACCACCGCATGGGCCTCGGCGATGCGGCACTGATCAAGGACAACCACGTCGCCGCGGCGGGATCGGTCGTCGCCGCCCTTCGCGAAGTCCGCGCCGCAGCGCCGGATCTGCCCTGTGAAGTCGAGGTCGACTCGCTCGAACAGCTCGACGAGGTGCTCGCCGAGGAAGTGGAACTGGTGCTGCTGGACAACTTTGCGGTCTGGCAGACGCAGATCGCGGTGCAGCGCCGCGACACCCGCGCTCCGGCCACCAAGCTCGAGTCGTCGGGCGGTCTCTCGCTGGACACCGCGGCCGATTACGCGGGCACCGGCGTCGACTACCTCGCCGTCGGCGCGCTGACCCATTCGGTGCGGGTCCTCGACCTCGGGTTGGATCTGTAGGCCATGAACGCGCCGTCACCGCGCAGCGGTCTCCTCGTCGTGTCCCTTCTGCTGTCCGTCGTCTCGCTCGGGGTCGCGGCCTTCGCGTTGTTCCGGTCCGCCGACTCGGATCCCGGTTACACCGACGCCCAGCGCCGCGACGCGACGACGGCGATGTGCTCGGCATTCGACACCGTGCGTCGCGGGATCGCGACGAACACCAACGTCACGCCGCCCGGCGGGTCCGACGACATCACCGGCGCACTCGCGGTCGCCGCCAATGCACGGGTCGCGCTGTTCGACGGCGGTCAGTACCTGCTCGCCCGTCTGGACCCGGCGACGCCCGCCGACCTCGCCGGTGACGTCCGCAGGTTCGCCGGACTGCTCCTTGACATCGGCGCCGCGGCCACCGCGGGTGTCCCCAACACCGACCCGGTGCAGGCCGGGCGACTCAAGGACGCCGAGTCCGCCAGCACCGCCGTCAGCAGCCGCTGCCGGTAGCCGTCAGGCGGTCGACGTCGTCATGGTGCGACGTCGGCGACGAACACCCCGGACCGCTTGGCGAGCACCTGCGCCACTCGCGGCAGCGACGGATCCGCCGTGCCTGCGGGCAGCACCCGCGGATTGACCAGGTGGAGCCGGCGGCGGCCGATCTGGATGTCCGCCTCTCCGGCGGCCAGCACGTTCTTGACCCAGTTGGTCTTGCCGTGCGCCAGCCCGATCGCCAGCACCTGCCCCTTGCGGTACGGGGTGACGATGGTCTCGTACTGCTTGCCCGAGGTGCGGCCGCGGTGGGTGATCACGCCGAGTCCGGGCATCCGCTTCGACAACGGTCTGATCAGCGGATTGATGTACTTGATCTGCAGGCGCTCGAACCACGCCGGGAAGATCATGGGCACGCCGGGCGCGTTGTTGGGATGGTTGTTTCTGCCGGGCCGATCGGACACGACGCCTCCGATACCGATTTGTGCTGCTCTGGGACAATGGTCAGCGTGAATGTATCGCCACCCGTTCTGCGGCGCATCGACCTGCGCGGTGAGACGCTGTCGGCGGCCCGTCTGCGCACCGCTCTGCCCCGCGGGGGTGTCGACGTCGACGCGGTCGTGCCCAGGGTGCGGCCCATCGTCGAGGAGGTCGCGCAGCGCGGCGCCGAGGCGGCGCTCGACTACGGTGCCTCCTTCGACGGAGTGAGGCCCGAGCAGGTGCGGGTGCCCGCGGACAAGCTGGAAGAAGCTCTGCGCATGCTCGACCCCGGCGTGCGGGCCGCGCTGCAGGTCGCGATCGACCGGGCCCGCGCGGTGCACGCCGACCAGCGCCGCACCGATTCCACCACCACGCTGGCGCCCGGAGCGACGGTGACCGAGCGCTGGGTGCCCGTCGAACGCGTCGGGCTGTACGTGCCGGGTGGTAACGCCGTCTATCCGTCGAGTGTCGTGATGAACGTCGTTCCGGCACAGACCGCGGGTGTCGACGCGCTGGTGATCGCCAGCCCGCCCCAGGCGGACTTCGCGGGCTTGCCGCACCCGACGATCCTGGCCGCGGCCGCGCTGCTGGGAGTGACCGAGGTGTGGGCGGTGGGCGGCGCCCAGGCGGTCGCGCTGCTGGCCTACGGCGGCACCGACACCGACGGGGCCGAACTCGCGCCCGTCGACATGATCACCGGCCCCGGCAACATCTACGTCACCGCGGCCAAGCGGATCTGCCGGTCGCAGGTCGGCATCGACGCCGAAGCCGGCCCGACCGAGATCGCCATCCTGGCCGACCACACCGCCGATCCGGTGCACGTCGCCGCGGACCTGATCAGTCAGGCCGAGCACGACGAGATGGCCGCCAGCGTGCTGGTGACCGACAGCACCGCGCTGGCCGACGCCACCGACCGGGAGCTGGCCCGGCAGCTGGAGACGACCGTGCACCGCGAACGCGTCACCGTCGCGCTGGGCGGCCGGCAGTCGGCGATCGTGCTGGTCGACGACGTCGAGGCCGGCCTGCGCACCGTGAACGCCTACGCCGCCGAGCACCTCGAGATCCAGACCGCCGACGCGGCGGCCGTGGCGGGCCGGGTCCGGTCGGCCGGCGCGATCTTCGTGGGGCCGTGGTCGCCGGTCAGCCTGGGCGACTATTGCGCGGGCTCGAACCACGTGCTGCCCACCGCGGGCTGCGCCCGGCATTCCAGCGGACTGTCGGTGCAGACGTTCCTGCGCGGTATCCACGTCGTCGACTACACCGAGGCGGCGCTGAAGGACGTCTCGGGTCACGTCGTCACCCTGGCGCAGGCCGAGAATCTGCCCAGCCACGGGGAAGCGGTGCGCCGGAGGTTCGAGAGGTGACCACCGAGGCACTCCCCGGCAGTGCCGTCACGCTCGACGACCTGCCGCTGCGCGAGGACCTGCGCGGCAAATCACCCTACGGCGCACCGCAATTGGCTGTGCCGGTGCGGTTGAACACCAACGAGAATCCGCATCCGCCCACCCAGGCCCTGATCGAGGACGTCGCGGCGTCGGTGCGTGACGCCGCCGCCGAGCTGCACCGCTATCCCGACCGGGACGCGGTCGCGCTGCGCCGTGATCTGGCCGCGTACCTGAGCGCGCAGACGGGCAACGTCGTCGGCCTCGAGAACGTCTGGGCCGCCAACGGTTCCAACGAGATCCTGCAGCAGCTCCTGCAGGCTTTCGGCGGTCCCGGTCGCAGCGCCATCGGTTTCGTGCCGTCGTATTCGATGCACCCGATCATCTCCGGCGGCACCCAGACCACCTGGTTGGTGGCCGCGCGCGCCGACGACTTCAGCCTCGACCCGGCGGTGGCGGCCACCGCGATCAAGGAGCACAACCCCGACGTCGTGTTCGTCACCAGCCCGAACAACCCGTCGGGACAGAGTGTTTCGCTCGACGAGCTCCGGATGCTGCTCGACGCTCTGTCGGAGCGGCCGGGCGGGATCATGATCGTCGACGAGGCCTACGGCGAGTTCTCCTCACAGCCCAGCGCCATCGGCCTGCTCGACGAGTATCCCACCAAGCTCGTGGTCTCCCGGACCATGAGCAAGGCGTTCGCCTTCGCCGGCGGGCGGCTGGGGTATCTCGTCGCGGCCCCCGCGGTCATCGACGCGATGCTGCTGGTCCGTCTTCCGTACCACCTGTCCTCGCTGACCCAGGCCGCCGCCCGCGCCGCGCTGCGGCACGCCGACGACACGCTGGGAAGCGTGGCGACGCTGATCGCCGAACGGGAGCGGGTGTCGGACGCCTTGGCGGGCATGGGCTTCCGCGTCATCCCCAGCGATGCGAACTTCGTGCTGTTCGGCGAGTTCGCCGATGCCGCCGCCACCTGGCAGCGCTACCTGGACGCCGGGGTGCTGATCCGCGACGTCGGCATCCCCGGATACCTGCGCACCACCATCGGCCTCGCCGACGAGAACGACGCGCTGCTGGCCGCCAGCGCCCGAATAGGAGCACCGTGAACCGTTTCGCGAAAGTCGAACGCAAGACCAAGGAATCCGACATCGTCGTCGAGCTCGACCTCGACGGCACCGGCGTCGTCAGCATCGACACCGGCGTGCCGTTCTTCGACCACATGCTGACCTCGCTCGGCACCCACGCGAGCTTCGACCTGACGATCAAAGCGGTGGGCGACATCGAGATCGAGGGCCACCACACCATCGAGGACACGGCGATCGTGCTGGGGCAGGCGCTGGGCCAGGCCTTGGGCGACAAGAAAGGCATCCGCCGCTTCGGCGACGCGTTCATCCCGATGGACGAAAGCCTCGCCCACGCCGCGGTCGACGTGTCGGGCCGGCCATACTTCGTGCACACCGGCGAGCCGGACTACATGGTCGAGTTCACCATCGCCGGCTCGCAGGCGCCGTACCACACCGTGGTCAACCGCCACGTGTTCGAGTCGCTGGCGTTCAACGCGCGCATCGCGCTGCACGTGCGCACCCTCTACGGGCGCGACCCCCATCACATCACCGAGGCGCAGTACAAGGCGGTCGCGCGGGCACTGCGGCAGGCGGTCGAGTACGACGCGCGGGTCACGGGTGTGCCGTCCACCAAAGGCACCCTGTGACAACGACTTCCAAGAAGGTCGTGGTGCTCGATTACGGGTCGGGCAACCTGCGCTCGGCTCAGCGGGCGCTCGAGCGCGTCGGCGCCGAGGTCGAGGTGACCGCCGATCCGGCCGCGGCGATGGCCGCCGACGGGCTGGTGGTGCCGGGCGTGGGTGCGTTCGAGGCGTGCATGACCGGGCTGCGCAAGATCGGCGGGGAGAAGATCATCGCCGACCGGGTCACCGCCGGGCGCCCGGTGCTCGGTGTCTGCGTGGGCATGCAGATCCTGTTCGCCCGCGGTGTCGAGTTCGGCGTCGAGACCACCGGTTGCGGGCAGTGGCCCGGCTCGGTCATCCGGTTGGACGCGCCGGTGATCCCGCACATGGGCTGGAACGTCGTCGACGCCCCGGCCGACAGCGTGCTGTTTCGCGGGATGAGCCCCGACACCCGTTTCTATTTCGTGCACTCCTACGCCGCCCAGCAGTGGGAGGGCGACGCCGGCGCGCTGCTGACGTGGGCCACGCACCACGTACCGTTCCTGGCCGCGGTCGAGGACGGGCCGCTGTCTGCCACGCAGTTCCACCCCGAGAAGAGCGGCGACGCCGGCGCCGAATTGCTGTCGAACTGGGTCGGGGCGCTAAGTTGACCAGCGTGAATCCTGCGAACGCGCCCAAGCTCGTCCTCCTGCCCGCCGTCGACGTCGTCGAGGGCCGGGCGGTGCGGCTCGTCCAGGGTCAGGCGGGCAGTGAGACCGAGTACGGCTCGGCGCTCGAGGCGGCGATGACGTGGCAGCGCGACGGTGCCGAGTGGATTCACCTGGTCGATCTTGACGCCGCCTTCGGTCGCGGGTCGAATCGCGAACTCCTCGCCGAGGTCGTCGGCAAGCTCGATGTGGCGGTGGAGCTGTCCGGAGGGATCCGGGACGACGCGTCGCTCGCGGCGGCGCTGGCCACCGGCTGTGCCCGGGTGAACCTCGGCACTGCAGCTCTGGAGAACCCGCAGTGGTGCGCCAAGGTAGTGGCCGAGCACGGTGACAAGGTCGCGGTCGGGCTCGACGTGCTGATCGCCGACGGCGAGCACCGGCTCCGCGGCCGCGGCTGGGAGACCGACGGCGGCGACCTGTGGACCGTGCTCGAACGCCTTGACCGCGAAGGGTGTTCGCGCTTCGTCGTCACCGACGTCACGAAGGACGGCACGCTCAACGGTCCGAATCTGGATCTGCTGGCCGCGGTGTGTGAGCGCACCGACGCGCCGGTGATCGCCTCCGGCGGGGTGTCCAGCCTCGACGATCTGCGTGCGATCGCGACGCTGACCGAGCACGGTGTCGAGGGCGCGATCGTCGGAAAGGCGCTCTACGCAGGGCGGTTCACGCTGCCGCAGGCCCTCGCAGCGGTCAGCGCGTGACGGTCGACACCGATCAGCTCTCGGAGCTGTTGACAACGGCGGCGGGCGTGCTCGACGCCGCCTCGGCGCAGTTCGTCGCGGGCCACCGCGCCGACTCGGCAGTCGCCAAGAAGGGCAACGACTTCGCCACCGAGGTGGATCTGGCGATCGAGCGGCGCGTGGTCGCCGAGCTGACGCGGCTGACCGGGATCGGAGTACACGGCGAGGAGTTCGGCGGCGAGTCGGTCGACGCGGAGCTCGTCTGGGTGCTCGACCCGATCGACGGCACATTCAACTACGCGGCCGGGCTGCCGATGGCCGCCATGCTGCTCGCGTTGTTGCGCAACGGCGAACCCGTTCTCGGGCTCACATGGCTGCCGTTCATGTCGCAGCGGTACACCGCGATCGTCGGGGGACCGGTGCACTGCAACGGCGACCCGCTGAGCGCGCTGCAACCCACCGCCCTGTCGGACTCGGTGGTCGGGATCGGCACCTTCAACATCGACTCGCACGGCCGTTACCCCGGGCGGTACCGGGCCGCCGTGCTGGAGAACCTCAGCCGGCAGTGCTCGCGGGTCCGCATGCACGGCTCGACCGGTATCGACTTCGCGTACGTGTCCGCCGGAATCCTCGGTGCGGCAATCAGTTTCGGCCACCACGTGTGGGATCATGCGGCCGGTGTCGCGCTGGTGCGTGCGGCCGGCGGCGTCGTCACCGACCTCGCCGGCCGGCCGTGGACGATCAAGTCACCCTCGGCGCTGGTGGCAGCCCCCGGCGCGCACGAGCAGATGCTGGACATCATCGGTTCGGTCGGCGACCCCGAGGACTACCGGTGAGCGACAGCAGTGACGTCGCCGTGCGGGTGATCCCGTGCCTGGACGTCGACGCCGGCCGGGTGGTCAAAGGCGTCAACTTCGAGAATCTGCGCGATGCCGGCGACCCCGTCGAGCTCGCCGCCGCCTATGACGCAGAGGGCGCCGACGAGCTGACCTTCCTCGACGTGACCGCATCCTCGTCGGGACGGTCCACGATGTTCGACGTGGTGCGCCGCACCGCCGAGCAGGTGTTCATCCCGCTCACCGTCGGGGGCGGCGTCCGGTCGGTGGCCGACGTCGACGCGCTGCTGCGCGCCGGTGCGGACAAGGTGTCGGTGAACACCGCCGCGATCGCCCGCCCCGAGCTGCTGTCCGAGCTCTCCCGCCAATTCGGCTCACAGTGCATCGTGTTGTCGGTCGATGCCCGCACCGTGCCCGAAGGAGCGCAGCCGACGCCCTCGGGCTGGGAGGTCACCACACACGGCGGGCGGCGCGGCACCGGGATCGACGCGGTCGAGTGGGCGACGCAGGGAGCCGAGCTCGGAGTCGGCGAGATCCTGTTGAACTCGATGGACTACGACGGCACCAAGGCCGGTTTCGACCTCGAGATGCTGCGTGCCGTGCGGGGCGCGGTTTCGGTGCCGGTGATCGCCAGCGGCGGCGCCGGTGCCGTGGAACATTTCGCGCCCGCCGTTGTTGCAGGTGCCGATGCCGTGCTGGCGGCCAGCGTCTTCCACTTCCGGGAGCTGACCATCGGCCAGGTGAAGGCGGCGATGGCGGCAGAAGGGATCACGGTGCGATGAGCGCTTGCGCCGCGACGAGCCCTCGGGCGAGGAGCCATGGATGAAGAGCCGAGGTCTGCTGCGATGACTCTCGATACGGCGATCGCGCAGCGGCTCAAGCGCAACGCCGACGGCCTGTTCACCGCCGTCGTACAGGAGCGCGGCACCGGAGAGGTGTTGATGGTCGCGTGGATGGACGACGATGCGCTGGCCCGCACGCTGCAAACCCGTGAGGCGACGTACTTCTCGCGATCGCGAGGGGAGCAGTGGGTCAAGGGTGCGACGTCCGGGCACACCCAGCGCGTGCACTCGGTGCGGCTCGACTGCGACGGCGACACGGTTCTTTTGGAGGTCGACCAGGTCGGGGGTGCCTGCCACACCGGCGATCACACGTGCTTCGACGCGGATCTGCTGCTGGGCCCCGAATACTAGACGTCGATGATGCGGGTCGCTTTCGCCCGCGCAGTCCAGCGGCCCTCGTCGTAACCCACCACCACGGGGTGGTCGAAGGCGGCCGAGACGGTGTCGGTGGTGACCGTGTCCCGGGCCGGTCCGCTGGCCACGGTGCGTCCGTCGGCGATCAGTAGGGCGTGCGTCGTCGTGGTGGGCAGTTCCTCGAGGTGGTGTGTCACCAGAATCGACGCGACCTCGGGATGCGTGTGGTCGAGCGCGTCGATGGTCTCCAAGAGTTGTTCGCGCGCAGCCACATCCAGGCCTGTCGACGGTTCGTCCAGAAGCAGCAGCCGCGGCTCGGCGATCAGCGCCCTGGCGATCAGGGTGCGCCCGCGTTCGCCCTGCGACAGCGTCGGCCACACGTCCTCGGCCTTGTGCGAGAGCCCCACTGCCGCGATCATCGCGTCGGCGCGCTCGAGTTCCCGGGCACTGGGCGTCCAGCGCATCGGGGTGTCGATGGTGGCGGTGATCCCGGTCAGCACCACCTGGCGCACGGTCAGCGAGTACTGCAGCTGATGGCGCGGGTTGACGTGGCCGATGCGGTGCCGCAGCTGGGCGAGGTCGACGCGGCCCATCTGCCGGCCCAGGATGTGCACGGTGCCCGAGGTGGGGAAGCTCACGGCGGCGCAGAAGCCGAGCAGCGTGCTCTTGCCGGCTCCGTTGGGCCCCAGCAGCGCCCAGTGTTCGCCGGCGTGGACGGTGAGCGAGATGCCGTCGATGATCTGTTTGCCGTTGCGGCGGAACGTCACATCGGTCAGTTCGAGCACAGGGATCATGAGCGTAGGCGCAGCACCTCGAGTGCCTTGTCGGCGTGCGTGTCCATGCTGAACTCGCTGGCGATCACGTCGAGCACGGTGCGATCGGTGTCGATGACGAACGTGGTCCGCTTGACCGGCATGAATTTGCCGAGCAACCCGCGCTTGACGCCGAACCGGGTGGCCACCACGCCGTCGCTGTCCGACAGCAGCGGATAGTCGAAGTTCTGCTGGTCGGCGAACTTCGCCTGCTTGTCGACCGGGTCGGCGCTGATCCCCACCCTGCTCGCGCCGACGGCGGCGAACTCGGCCGCCAGATCCCGAAAGTGGCACGCCTCTTTGGTGCATCCCGGTGTCATCGCGGCAGGGTAGAAGAACAGCACGATCGGGCCGTCGGCCAGCAGCCCGCTCAGCGTCCGCATCGTCCCCGTCTGGTCGGGCAGTTCGAACTCGGCCACCCGGTCACCCTTTTTCACGGCGTCCATAGGGACACACGGTACGTCTGGGACAATGACGTGGTGCAGACTGCCGCCAACCTCACGGTGACCACCTCGCGTGAGGAATTCCGGGCGCTGGCCGCCGAACACCGCGTGGTGCCGGTCACTCGCAAGGTGCTCGCCGACAGCGAGACACCCCTCTCGGCATACCGCAAGCTCGCCGCGAACCGCCCGGGGACCTTCCTGCTGGAATCCGCCGAGAACGGCCGCTCGTGGTCGCGGTGGTCGTTCATCGGAGCGGGTGCGCCGTCTGCGCTGACGGTCCGCGACGGGGCAGCGGTCTGGCTGGGCACGATCCCGAAGGACGCACCTTCCGGCGGGGACCCCCTGCAGGCGCTGCGGGCGACGCTGGCGCTGCTGGAGACCGCGGCTCTGCCCGGCCTGCCGCCGCTGTCGTCCGGGTTGGTCGGCTACTTCGCCTACGACTTCGTCCGCAGGCTCGAACGGTTGCCCGAGTTGACCGTCGACGACCTCGGACTGCCGGACATGCTGTTGCTGCTGGCCACCGACATCGCCGCGGTGGATCACCACGAGGGCACCATCACGCTGATCGCCAACGCCGTGAACTGGAACGGCACCGACGAGCGCGTCGACGAGGCCTACGACGACGCGGTCGCCCGGCTCGACGTCATGACCGCGGCGCTGGCCGAACCGCTGGCCTCGACCGTGGCGACCTTCAGAAGACCGGCCCCGCTGCACCGTTCCCAGCGCACCGTCGAGGAGTACACCGCCATCGTCGAGAAGCTCGTCGGCGACATCGAGGCGGGGGAGGCCTTCCAGGTCGTGCCGTCGCAGCGCTTCGAGATGGACACCGACGCCGATCCGCTCGACGTCTACCGGATGTTGCGGGTGTCCAACCCGAGTCCCTACATGTACCTGCTCAACGTGCCGAATCAGGAAGGGGCGCTTGACTTCTCGATCGTCGGCTCGAGCCCGGAGGCGCTGGTCACGGTCAAGGACGGCCGGGCCACCACCCACCCGATCGCCGGCACCCGGTGGCGCGGGGAGACCGAGGAGGAGGACCTCCTGCTGGAGAAGGAGCTCCTCGCCGACGAGAAGGAGCGCGCCGAGCACCTGATGCTCGTCGACCTCGGACGCAACGATCTGGGCCGGGTCTGCAGGCCCGGCACGGTCAAAGTGGAGGACTACAGCCACATCGAGCGCTACAGCCACGTGATGCATCTGGTGTCGACGGTCACGGGAATGCTCGCCGACGGCAAGACCGCGCTCGACGCGGTGACCGCGTGTTTTCCGGCGGGAACGCTGTCGGGAGCGCCGAAGGTGCGGGCGATGGAGCTGATCGAAGAGGTCGAGAAGACCCGTCGCGGTCTCTACGGCGGCGTGCTGGGCTACCTCGACTTCGCCGGCAACGCGGACTTCGCGATCGCCATCCGGACCGCCCTGATGCGCAACGGCACGGCCTACGTGCAGGCCGGCGGCGGCGTCGTCGCAGACTCCAACGGCCCCTACGAGTACACCGAGGCGGCGAACAAGGCCCGCGCGGTGCTGACCGCGATCGCCGCCGCCGAGACGCTGAGCGAACCGTGATCCGGGTCGCCCAGCTGTCTCTGGTGCTCGCCGCGGCGGGACTGTGGGGGGCGTCTCGGCTGACCTGGGTGCGGGTCAGTTCGTTCGACGGCCTCGGCCATCCGAAGACCCACGATCTGAGCGGGTCGGCGTGGTCGACGGCGCTCATCCCGCTGGCGCTGGTGGTACTCGCGGCGGCCGTGGCGGCGTTGGCGGTGCGCGGATGGGTGCTGCGGCTGCTGGCGGTGCTGGTCGCCGCAGCCAGCCTGGGAATGGGTTATCTCGCCATCAGCCTGTGGGTGGTCTCCGACGTCGCGGTGCGCGCCGCGAATCTGGCCGAGGTGCCGGTCGCCGACCTGCTCAGCACCGAGCGGCACTACGCGGGTGCGGCCGTGACGCTGGTCGCCGCGGTGTTGTCGCTGCTGGCGTCGGCGCTGCTCATGCGCCCGGCGACCGGGGCGAACGCCGATGCCGGCCGCTACTCGCGTCGGCCCGAGGTCGACGCCGAGGAGCCGGCGGCGATGTCGGAGCGGATGATCTGGGACGCCCTCGACGAGGGGCGGGACCCGACCGATGGGGACAACAAGGGGCGGTGATCGGTTATGGCGCAGTGGCGACTACCCTTCGAGAGGAACAGTGCGGCCGCAGGGGAAGGGAAACGACGTCTATGAGTTCGGCGACCGTGCTCGACTCCATTCTCGAAGGAGTCCGCGCCGACGTTGCCGCCCGTGAGGCCGTCGTCAGCCTGGCCGAGGTCAAGGAGCAGGCTCGGCGCGCACCCGCACCGCTCGACGTGATGGCCGCGCTGCGTGCACCGGGCATCGCGGTGATCGCCGAGGTGAAGCGCGCCAGCCCGTCGCGGGGCGCGCTGGCCTCGATCGCCGACCCGGCCCACCTCGCCAGTGCCTACGAAGACGGCGGGGCGAGGGTCATCAGCGTGCTCACCGAGCAGCGCCGGTTCCACGGCTCGCTCGACGACCTGGACGCGGTGCGTGCCGCGGTGTCGATTCCCGTGTTGCGCAAGGATTTCATCATCTGGCCCTACCAGATCCACGAGGCCCGCGCGCACGGCGCCGACATGCTTCTGCTGATCGTCGCGGCGTTGGAGCAGCCGGTGCTGGTGTCGCTGCTCGAGCGCACCGAGTCGCTGGGCATGACCGCGCTCGTCGAGGTGCACACCGAGCAGGAGGCCGACCGGGCGCTGCAGGCCGGCGCGTCGGTGATCGGTGTGAACGCCCGCGACCTCAAGACGCTCGAAGTCGACCGCGACTGCTTCGCCAGGATCGCCCCGGGCCTGCCCAGCAACGTCATCCGGATCGCTGAGTCCGGTGTTCGGGGCACCGCCGACCTCTTGGCCTACGCGGGTGCGGGCGCCGACGCCGTCCTCGTCGGCGAGGGTCTGGTCACCAGCGGTGACCCCCGCAGCGCCGTCGCAGACCTCGTGACCGCCGGCAGGCATCCGTCGTGCCCGAAGCCCGCTCGTTAAGTGGTCAATTCAGTCGGTCCTGACCTACCGCGCGCCAGTGCTGCGGTAGCCGAACCCACCGGACACGACCCCGACGCACGGGGGCATTTCGGCGTGTATGGGGGCAGGTACGTCCCCGAGGCGCTGATGGCCGTCATCGAGGAGGTGACGGCCGCCTACGAGAAGGCGCGCGGCGATCAGGCCTTCCTCGACGAGCTCGACCGGCTGCAGCGCCACTACACCGGGCGTCCGTCGCCGGTGTACGAGGCGGAGCGGCTGAGCGTGCACGCGGGCGGCGCACGAATCTTTCTCAAACGAGAAGACCTGAACCACACGGGGTCTCACAAGATCAACAACGTCCTCGGCCAGGCCCTGCTCGCCCGGCAGATGGGCAAGACGCGGGTGATCGCCGAAACCGGCGCCGGACAGCACGGGGTGGCGACAGCGACCGCATGCGCGTTGCTCGGCCTGGAGTGCGTCATCTACATGGGTGCGGTCGACACCGCGCGCCAGGCCCTCAACGTGGCGCGGATGCGGCTGCTCGGGGCGACGGTGGTGCCGGTCGAGTCAGGCTCGAAGACGCTCAAAGATGCGATCAACGAGACGTTCCGGGATTGGGTGGCCCACGCGGACAACACCTACTACTGCTTCGGCACCGCGGCCGGTCCGCACCCGTTCCCGATGATGGTGCGCGACTTCCAGCGGGTGATCGGGCTCGAGGCGCGCGCTCAGATGCTGGATCAGGCCGGCCGGCTGCCCGACGCCGTGGTCGCCTGCGTCGGCGGCGGATCGAACGCGATCGGCATCTTCCACGCGTTCATCGACGACCCGGGCGTGCGGCTGGTCGGCTACGAGGCAGCGGGTGACGGCGTCGAAACCGGCCGCCACGCAGCGACGTTCACCGGAGGGTCGCCGGGCGCCTTCCAGGGGTCCTACTCGTACGTGCTGCAGGACGAAGACGGGCAGGCCATCGAATCCCATTCCATTTCCGCAGGATTGGACTATCCGGGTGTCGGGCCTGAGCACGCGCTGCTCAAAGACATCGGCCGGGCACGGTATGAGCCGATCACCGACACCGAGGCGATGGACGCGCTGTCGCTGCTGAGCCGCACCGAGGGGATCATCCCGGCCATCGAGTCTGCACACGCCGTGGCGGGCGCGCTGAAACTCGGCGTCGAACTCGGACCCGGGGCGATCATCCTGGTCAACGTCTCCGGTCGAGGGGACAAGGACGTCGAAACAGCTGCCAAGTGGTTCGGGCTGCTGGACGGAGGGAAGCCATGAGCCGGCTCGCGGGCGTCTTCCAGTCCTGCCATGACGAGGGCCGTTCCGCGCTCATTGGCTACCTGCCCACCGGTTTCCCTGATGTGCCGCAGTCGATTTCGGCGATGACGGCTTTGGTCGAGGCAGGCTGCGACGTCATCGAGGTCGGCATCGCCTATTCCGATCCTGGAATGGACGGCCCCACCATCGCAGCGGCGACCGAGGTCGCGCTGCGCGGGGGAGTCAAGGTGCGCGATGCGTTCACCGCGGTCGAGGCCATCAGCAACGCCGGCGGGCGGGCGGTCGTGATGACCTACTGGAATCCCGTGCTGAGCAAGGGCGTCGACACCTTCGCTCGCGATCTGGCGTCGGCCGGCGGCCTCGGACTGATCACTCCGGACCTGATCCCGGACGAGGCCGACGAATGGCTGGCCGCCTCCGAGGCGCACGACTTGGACAGGATCTTCCTCGTCGCTCCGTCGTCGACCCCCGAACGACTGGCTGCGACGGTGCACGCGTCGAGAGGATTCGTGTACGCGGCATCGACGATGGGCGTCACCGGTGCCCGCGACGCGGTCTCGAACGCGGCGCCGGAACTGGTGCGCCGGGTCAAAGAAGTATCGGACATCCCCGTCGGTGTCGGGCTCGGCGTGCGCTCGCGGGAGCAGGCCGCGGAGATCGGCGCCTACGCCGATGGCGTCATCGTCGGTTCTGCGCTGGTCTCTGCGCTCACCGACGGCATTCCGGCGATGAGGTCGTTGACCGAGGAACTGGCAGAGGGCGTGCGGCAGAGGATCACTGCGTGACGACCACGCTTCTCGCTTACATACCGAGCCCCTCGCAGGGTGTCTGGCACCTCGGTCCGTTCCCACTGCGGGCGTACGCGCTGTTCATCATCGCCGGGATCGTGGCTGCGCTGGTGATCGGCGACCGCCGCTGGGTGGCCAGGGGTGGAGAACCGGGCGTCATCTACGACATCGCCCTGTGGGCCGTGCCTTTCGGGCTCGTCGGCGGACGCCTCTACCACGTCATGACCGACTGGAGAACGTACTTCGGCGAGGACGGCGCGGGCTTCGCTGCCGCGCTGAAGATCTGGGACGGCGGGCTCGGGATCTGGGGTGCGGTCGCGCTCGGTGCGGTGGGCGCCTGGATCGGCTGCCGGCAACGCGGCATCCCGTTGCCCGCGTTCGGCGACGCGATCGCCCCGGGAATCATCCTGGCCCAGGCGATCGGCCGGCTCGGCAACTACTTCAATCAAGAGTTGTTCGGGCGCGAGACCACGCTGCCGTGGGGCCTGGAGATCTATGAACGCGTCAATGCCAACGGGGTGCCCGACTCGCTGAACGGGGTGTCGACCGGACGCCTGATCGAGGTGGTACACCCGACGTTCCTGTACGAGTTGCTGTGGAACCTGCTGGTGTTCGCGGTGTTGATCGTCGTGGACCGCAAATTCAAGATCGGCCATGGCCGGCTGTTCGCCCTCTACGTCGCGGGCTATTGCGTCGGTCGTTTCTGGGTCGAGTTGATGCGGAGCGACGCCGCCACGCACATTGCCGGCATTCGGGTGAACTCCTTCACCTCGACGTTCGTGTTCATCGCCGCCGTGGTCTACATCATGGCCGCTCCCAAGGGCCGGGAAGATCCGGCGAGCTTGCGAGGCAAGGTCGAGGAAGAGGACCACGAGGAGTCCCTGGTCGAGGAACTCGTCAAGGACCTGTCGGTGGGTGCGACGACCACCGGTGTCGTCGCCGCGGCCACGGTCGCTGCGGAAGAGGACGGGGCGCCGACCGAGGTCGACGAGGAAGCGCCTGCAAACGGTATTGCCCTCGAAGGCGCGGATGTCGTCGCGGAGGCGCTTGCCGCCGAGCCTGAAGAAGCTGTGGCAGCCAGCTCGGACGTCGACGGCTTGGGTGCCGTCGAGGGTGATGAGGTCGCCGCCGCGGTCGAGGAGGCTCCGGCCGCCCACGATGCGGCGGTCGAGGGTGAGGGTGCTGCCGAGGAGCTCGCGGAGTCGGAACCGGTCGAAGGCGACGGCTTGGGTGCTGTCGAGGGCGATGAGGTCGCCGCCGCGGTCGGGGAGGCGCCGGCCGCGCACGAAGTCGCCGTCGCGGGTGAGGGTGCTGCCGAGGAGCTCGCCGACGAAGCCGAAAATCCTGAGGCGGTGGAAGGCGACGAGGTCGCTGAGGCGCTCGCGGAGTCCGAGCCGGTTGAGGAGACCGACGGCTTGGGTGCTGTCGAGGGCGATGAGGTCGCCGCCGCGGTCGGGGAGGCGCCGGCCGCGCACGAAGTCGCCGTCGCGGGTGAGGGTGCTGCCGAGGAGCTCGCCGACGAAGCCGAAAATCCTGAGGCGGTGGAAGGCGACGAGGTCGCTGAGGCGCTCGCGGAGTCCGAGCCGGTTGAGGAGACCGACGGCTTGGGTGCTGTCGAGGGTGATGAGGTCGCCACTGCGGTCGGGGAGGCTCCGGTCGCGCACGGTGCGGCGGTCGAGGGTGAGGGTGCTGCCGAGGAGCTCACCGACGCAGCCGAAGGGTCTGAGGCGGTTGAAGGCGAGGACGCTGCAGAAGCGCTCGCGGGGTCCGAGCCGGTTGAGGAGACCGACGGCTTGGGGGCTGTCGAGGGTGATGAGGTCGCCTCAGCGGTCGAGGAGGCTCCGGCCGCCCACGATGCGGCGGTCGAGGGTGAGGGTGCTGCCGAGGAGCTCGCCGAGTCGGAGCCGGTCGAAGGCGACGCAGTCGCTGAGCCGGTTGAAAAGACCGACGGCTTGGGTGCTGTCGAGGGTGATGAGGTTGCCGCCGCGGTCGGGGAGGCTCCGGTCGCGCACGATGTCGCGGTCGAGGGTGAGGGTGCTGCCGAGGAGCTCACCGACGAAGCCGAAGGGCCCGAGTCGGTTGAAGGCGAGGACGCTGCAGAAGCGCTCGCGGAGTCTAAGCCAGTCGAAGGCGACGGCTTGGGTGCCGTTGAGGGTGATGAGGTTGCCGCCGCGGTCGAGGAGGCGCCGGCCGCCCACGATGCCGCCGTCGAGGGTGAGGGTGCTGCCGAGGAGCTCACCGACGAGGGCGACGAAGCTGAGGCACCTGAGTCGGTTGAAGGCGAGGACGCTGCAGAAGCGCTCGCGGAGTCTAAGCCAGTCGAAGGCGACGGCTTGGGTGCCGTTGAGGGTGATGAGGTTGCCGCCGCGGTCGAGGAGGCGCCGGCCGCCCACGATGCCGCCGTCGAGGGTGAGGGTGCTGCCGAGGAGCTCACCGACGAGGACGAAGCTGAGGCAACTGAGGCGGTTGAAGGCGAGGACGCTGCAGAAGCGCTCGCGGGGTCCGAGCCGGTTGAGGAGACCGACGGCTTGGGGGCTGTCGAGGGTGATGAGTTTGCCTCAGCGGTCGAGGACGCGCCGGCCGCCCACGATGCCGCCGTCGAGGGTGAGGGCGCTGCCTCAGAGCTCACCGATGAGACCGAGGGTGCTGAGGCGGTCCAAGGCGACGACGTCGCGGAGAAGGCACCGGCGGTCAACGATGCTGCGGTCGAAGGCGCGGATGCCGCCGAAGCGCTCGCTGAGTCGAAGGCCGTTGAGGAGTCCGACCAGGCCGACGAGGTTGCCGAGCCCGCCGATACGGTCGCACCCCCAGACGAGTCAGCTGTCGACTCCCCGGCTCGAGCTGCCGTTCCGGCTTCCAGCGACCGAACACCGCTGCGAGCAGCCATTGCTCCGCGGCTTGCCAAGACTGGCGGTCGGGTCCGCGAATTCGTACGCCGTCGGAGGAACCGTTGACGCGGCAGATCCGCGCAAAGAGTTATCCGCAGGGCTGAATTTCATGTCGAGGGGTGTCGCCCCGACTAACTAGAATCGAACGTATGTTCGACAACGCGGAGCCTGCACAGCTCATCGACACGATGAGCGATGCGGCTCGGGCAGAGTCGTCCGCCATCGCCCGGCGGCTGGAGGCCGTCGCGGCGCTGTATCACCAACGCCGCGAGTACTACACCGAGGCGCAGTACTGGCGGACCGACGTGTACACGGCCGTCGCCGCCGAGGTCTCGGCCGCGCAGAACATCAGCCGGTCGCGCGCAGAGTCCCAAGTGCGGATGGCGGTGTCGCTTCATGAGCGTCTCCCCAAGGTGGCGGCCGTTTTCGCCAAAGGCGACATCGACTTCCGCATGGTGCAGATGATCATCGCGCGCACTGACAACGTGGAAGAAGCTGTGATCGGAGACCTCGATGGGGCGCTGGCCAGTCGGGTGAGCAAGTGGATGCGCCTGTCCAAGCCCAAGCTGCGCGATCGTATTGATCTCTTTGTGGCCGAACACGATCCGGCAGGCGTTCGGGTGCCACCAATTGCGAGGGACAACCGGTACTTCGACGTGGCGCCGCACGTGCCAGGGATGGCGTTCGCCGGGGGCGTGCTCGACGCGCTCGATGCCGCGGCATTCGATCAGCGGTTGGACGCTCTGGCGGCGACGGTGTGCGCCAACGATCCGCGCAGCCACTCGCAACGCCGCGCCGATGCCTGCGGCGCACTCGGACGTCAAGAGGGCTCGCTGGCCTGCCGGTGCGGGTCCAGCGAGTGCCCGGCTGCCGCGGTTCGCGAGTCTGCAGCCCAGGTCCTCATCCACGTGTTGGCCGAGCGGGCGACGGTGGAGGGAACAAGCGATCGTCCTGGCTACCTGTCCGGATTCGGCGTTCTGCCGGCCGAATCTGTGCGCGGCGCGGCAAAGACCGCGAAACTCAAGCCGGTGAAACTTCCGGGCGCAGAACCGGAGCCGAACTACCGACCCTCGGCCGCTTTGAAGGATTTCCTGCGCTGGCGGGACCTCAC
Source organism: Mycolicibacterium chubuense NBB4 (assembly GCF_000266905.1). The sequence continues at coordinate 2,624,856 of NC_018027.1, forward strand.
CTGCCGCTTCCCCGGGTGCGATGATCCGGTGGAAACGTGCGACCTTGACCACACAACACCGTGGCCGTTCGGCGTCACGCACGCATCGGGGCTCAAGCATTACTGCCGTACTCACCACTTGGTGAAGACATTTTTCACCGGCACGACAGGGTGGACCGACGCGCAGCGGCCTGATGGCACGATCGTGCTCACGGCGCCGACGGGGCACGTCTACACCACCGAAGCGCACGGCGGCGCTCTGTTTCCCGCTCTCGCTGTGCCCACGGCGGCGGTGCAGACCAAGCAGCCGCCCGAGGGAGCGACCGATCGTCTCGCGATGATGCCGCGGCGGAAGCGAACCCGGGACGAAGACCGCCGAGACCGCATCGACCGGGAGAGGCGTCAACGCGTCGAAATCAATGCCGAAGTCGAGCGTCAACGCCAAGCGTGGCTTACCGCGACATACGAACCGCCACCCTTCTGAGGGCGCTGTGGTTCTGGCATGCTGGTTGGCATGACTGAGCCCCACTTCAGTGGCAGCGAGGGTGGCAACTCGTATCCGCCCCCGCCGCAGCAGCCGGGTTACCCGCCCCCGGGGTCGCAGTACTCACCGCCACCCGGTGCGTTCCCGCCACCGGGCGCGTTCCCGCCCCCGTACGGGCAGTACCCGCCCGCCTACACGGATCCTGCCGCGCCCTATGGCCGGCACCCGCTGACCGGTGAACCGCTTTCCGAGAAATCGAAAGTGGTCGCGGGGCTACTCCAGTTGCTCGGCCTCTTCGGCTTGGTGGGCATCGGCCGCATCTACCTCGGCTACACAGGCCTTGGCATCGCTCAGCTCGTCGTCGGACTCATCACCTGCGGCATCGGCGCCATCATCTGGGGCATCGTCGACGCGGTCCTGATCTTGACCGACAGAGTGCGCGATCCCGAGGGGCGTCCCCTGCGCGATGGCACTTAGTTCCACATCGGGCCATCGCACCCGTCTGTTCGTCGGACTCGGCACCGGCGCAGCCTTGCTGGGCAGCTTGGCCTACATCGGGATCGGGAATCCCCACAGCCCCGATTTCGTCTTTCCGGCCTGCCCCTTCAGAGCCCTGACAGGCTGGAACTGCCCGGCCTGTGGCGGGCTTCGCATGACCCACGACCTTCTTCACGGCGATGTCGCCGCGGCCATCGTCGACAACGTCTTTCTCTTGGTCGGTCTGCCACTGCTGCTGACGTGGGTCCTTGTCCAGTGGCGCCGCGGGAAAGCCGCGGCGAACACTCCGACGCTGGTCGTCATCGTCGCGGCCGCCGTGACGTGGACGATCGTCCGCAATCTTCCGGGATTTCCGCTGGTCCCGACCGTTCTCGACGGGTAGCCGCACCCCAGCGCTGATACACTTGATCGACGGGCCGGTGCAGTCCCCAGCAACGAATTTCAGGACTGCGGAGGTGCACGTCCATGCTGTTTTCGGCATTGCCCGAACCCCAGGGTTTGTATGACCCCGGTAACGAGTCGGACTCCTGCGGTGTCGCGATGGTCACCGACATCCAGGGACGCCGTTCGCACTCGATCGTCACCGACGGTCTGATCGCACTGGAGCACCTCGAGCACCGGGGAGCAGCCGGGGCCGAGCCCAACAGCGGCGACGGAGCAGGCATCCTGATTCAGGTGCCCGTCGAGTTCCTGCGCGACGTCGTCGACTTCGATCTGCCCGCGCCTGGGGTCGACGGGTCCAACACCTTCGCCGCGGGGATCTGCTTTCTGCCGCAGGATCAGACTGCGCGGACCCACGCGCTCGGCACCGTCGAATCCATCGCCACGGAGGAGGGTCTCGAGATCCTCGGCTGGCGCGAGGTGCCCGTCGACCCCGACGGCGCCGACGTCGGCGTGACGGCCCTGGGCTGTATGCCGTACATGGCGCAGGTGTTCGTGGCCGCATCCGCGCACGACGGAACACGCCTCGGCGGAATCGATCTCGACCGCCGGGTGTACCCGATGCGCAAGCGATCCGAACGCACCGGCGTGTACTTCCCCTCGCTGTCCAGCCGCACCATCGTCTACAAGGGCATGCTCACCACAATGCAGCTGCCGCAATACTTTCCGGACCTCCGCGACGAGCGCTGCGTCAGCGCCATTGCGATCGTGCACAGCCGCTTCTCCACCAACACCTTTCCGTCGTGGCCGCTGGCGCATCCGTTCCGGTTCGTCGCCCACAACGGTGAGATCAACACCGTGCGCGGCAACCGCAACCGGATGCACGCCCGCGAAGCGATGCTCGCCAGCACCAAGATCCCCGGCGACCTCAACCGCCTCTCGCCGATCTGCACGCCCGACGCTTCCGACTCCGCCTCCTTCGACGAGGTCCTCGAGCTGCTGCACCTCGGCGGCCGCAGCCTGCCCCACGCCGTACTGATGATGATTCCCGAGGCGTGGGAGAACAGCGACACGATGGATCCTGCCGAGCGGGCGTTCTGGCAGTTCCACGCATCCCTGATGGAGCCGTGGGACGGCCCCGCGTGTGTCACCTTCACCGACGGCACACTTGTGGGAGCGGTGTTGGACCGCAATGGTTTACGCCCCGGGCGCTGGTGGCGCACCATCGACGACCGCATCATCCTCGCCAGCGAGAGCGGCGTGCTGGACGTGCCGTCTGCCGAGGTCGTCGCCAAGGGGCGTCTGCAACCCGGCAAGATGTTCCTCATCGACACCGCCGCCGGGCGCATCATCTCCGACGACGAGGTCAAAGAGAGTCTGGCGAAAGCCGAACCCTACGGAGAATGGCTGCACGCAGGACTCCTCGATCTCACGGCGCTGCCCGACCGGGTGCGGGTGCAGCCCAACCACGAGTCGGTGGTTCGCCGCCAGATCAGTTTCGGCTACACCGAGGAGGATCTGCGCATTCTGCTCACACCGATGGCAGCCTCCGGCGCAGAACCGCTCGGCTCGATGGGAACCGACACCCCGGCGGCCGTCCTCTCGCAACGTTCGAAGCTGCTCTACGACTACTTCATCGAACTCTTCGCCCAGGTGACCAACCCGCCGCTGGACGCCATCCGAGAAGAGGTGGTCACCTCGATGGCGCGCATCATGGGTCCCGAGCAGAATCTGCTCGAACCGTCGGCCGCTTCCTGCCGCCAGATCCGACTCAACTGGCCCGTCCTGGACAACGACGAGCTGAACAAGATCGTTCACATCAACGACGACGGGGAGCAACCGGGCCTGCGCACCGCCGTCCTGAAAGCTCTCTACGAGGTCGAACGCGGCGGCGAAGGCCTGGCCGAAGCCCTTGACGATCTGCGACTGCGCGCCTGTGACGCTATCGCCAGAGGCGCACGGACACTGGTCATCTCGGACCGCGACTCCGACCACACGAAGGCGCCCATCCCGTCCCTGCTGGCGGTGTCAGCCGTGCACCACCACCTCGTGCGCACCAAGCAGCGCACCACGGTGGCCCTCGTGGTGGAAACCGGTGACGCCCGCGAGGTCCACCACATCGCCATGCTGATCGGCTTCGGCGCGGCCGCGGTGAACCCCTATCTGGCCTTCGAGTCCATCGAGGACCTCATCCGGGAGGGTGAACTCACCGGCATCGAACCCGCCGCCGCGGTGCGCAACTACCTCAAGGCGCTCGGCAAGGGCGTCATGAAGGTGATGAGCAAGATGGGCATCTCGACGGTGGCGTCCTACACCGCCGCGCAAGCGTTCGAGGCCGTCGGCATCGACAGAGACGTCATCGACGAATACTTCACCGGCACCCCCACCCAACTCGGCGGCATCGGCCTCGACGTCATCGCCGAAGAGGTGAAACTCAGGCATCGCCGCGCCTACCCGGAGAACCCGACCGAACGGGTCCACCGGCGCCTGGAGGTCGGCGGCGAGTACGCCTTCCGCCGCGAAGGCGAACTGCACCTGTTCACCCCCGAAGTGGTGTTCCTGCTGCAACATTCGACGCGTACGGGCCGCTACGACGTCTTCGAGAAGTACTCCGACGAGGTCAACCGTCTCGCCAGAGAGGGCGGCGCACTGCGGGGTCTGTTCGACTTCCGGAAGGGACTCCGCCCGCCGGTGCCGTTGGACGAGGTCGAATCGGTCGAGTCGATCGTCAAACGGTTCAACACCGGTGCGATGAGCTACGGTTCGATCTCCGCCGAAGCACACGAGACCATGGCGATCGCGATGAACAAGATCGGGGGACGATCCAACTCCGGTGAAGGCGGCGAAGACGCCGACCGGCTCTACGATCCGACGCGGCGCAGCGCCGTCAAGCAGGTCGCCTCCGGCCGGTTCGGCGTCACCAGCGACTACCTGGTCAACGCCTCCGACATCCAGATCAAGATGGCGCAGGGCGCCAAACCCGGTGAGGGCGGCCAGCTTCCGGCATACAAGGTGTATCCGAACATCGCCAAGACCCGGCACTCCACCCCGGGCGTCGGGCTGATCTCGCCCCCGCCGCACCACGACATCTACTCGATCGAGGATCTTGCGCAGCTGATCCACGACCTCAAGAACGCCAACGCCGACGCGCGTGTCCACGTCAAGCTGGTCAGCTCGGTGGGGGTGGGCACCGTCGCGGCCGGGGTGTCGAAGGCGCACGCCGACGTCGTGCTGATCTCCGGTTACGACGGCGGCACCGGCGCCGCACCGCTGACCAGCCTCAAACACGCCGGCGCGCCGTGGGAGATCGGCTTGGCGGACGCCCAGCAGACGTTGATGCTCAACGGTTTGCGTGACCGCATCACCGTTCAGTGCGACGGCGGCATGCGCACGGCCCGCGACGTCATGGTCGCCATGCTCCTCGGCGCCGAGGAGTACGGCTTCGCCACCGCGCCGCTGGTGGTCGCCGGCTGCATCATGATGCGGGTCTGCCATCTCGACACCTGCCCGGTCGGTGTGGCCACGCAGAACCCGGAGCTGCGCGCACGCTTCAACGGCAAGCCCGAATTCGTGGAGAACTTCTTCCAGTTCATCGCCGAGGACATCCGCAGGTACCTCGCCGAGCTCGGGTTCCGCAGCATCGACGAGGCAGTGGGCCACGCCGAGGTCCTCGACACCGACATGGGTGTCGCGCACTGGAAGAGCAGGGGACTGGACCTGACGCCGATCTTCGCGGTGCCGGCCGGCGACGGCCCGCGCCGCAAGGTCCGCGAGCAGGACCACGGCCTCGGCCAGGCGCTCGACCGCACGCTGATCCAGCTCGCCGAGGGGGCACTCGAGGACGCGCATCCCGTGCGGCTGGAACTGCCGGTGCGCAACGTGAACCGGACGGTCGGCACGCTGCTCGGCAGCGAGGTCACCCGCCGCTACGGCGCGCAGGGCCTGCCGGACGACACCATTCACGTGACCCTGACCGGCTCCGCCGGTCAGTCGATCGGCGCCTTCCTGCCGCCGGGCATCACGCTCGAACTGATCGGTGACGCCAACGACTATGTCGGGAAAGGGCTTTCGGGCGGCCGGGTGATCGTCAAACCGCAGGATGACGTGCTGTTCCTGCCCGAGGACAACGTCATCGCGGGCAACACCCTGCTCTACGGCGCGACGTCGGGCGAGGTGTACCTGCGCGGCCGGGTCGGGGAGCGGTTCGCCGCGCGCAACTCCGGCGCGCTGGCCGTCGTCGAAGGTGTCGGCGACCACGCCTGCGAGTACATGACCGGCGGCCGTGTCGTCGTGCTGGGCAAGGTCGGCCGGAACATGGCCGCGGGCATGTCGGGCGGCATCGCCTTCGTCCTCGGTCTGGACCCGCGGCGGGTCAACACCGACATGGTCGAGTTGCAGGACCTCGAACCCGAGGACCTGGCCTGGCTGCGCGAGGTGATCGCCCAGCACGCGCATGTCACGGACAGCACAGTGGCGACGTCGGTGCTCTCCGACTGGCCGCGGCGCAGTGCGCAGTTCACGAAGATCATGCCGCGCGACTACCAGCGCGTGCTGCAGGCGACCCGGATGGCCAAGGCCGAGGGGCGCGACGTCGACACCGCGATCATGGAGGCGAGCCGTGGCTGATCCGCATGGATTCCTCGAGGTGGCCAAGGTCGAGGCCACCAAGCGACCCGTCGACGAGCGGGTCGGCGACTGGCGCGAGGTGTACGAACGCCAAGACCCGCACGAACGTGCCGGAGAGGTCTCCCAGCAGGCCCGTCGCTGTATGGACTGCGGAATCCCGTTCTGTCACTCGGGAACTGCGGGCTGCCCGTTGGGGAACCTGATCCCCGAGTGGAACGACCTGGTGCGGCGCGGCAGGTGGGACGCGGCCAGCGACCGGCTGCACGCGACCAACAACTTCCCTGAGTTCACCGGCAGGCTCTGTCCGGCGCCGTGTGAGGCGGCGTGCGTGCTGTCGATCGCCGAGGAGCAGACCGGCGGCAGCGTGACGATCAAGCGCATCGAGCAGACCATCGCCGACCAGGCCTGGATGGACGGCATCGTCGAACCGCAGCCCGCCGCGATCGCCACCGGCAAGCGCGTCGCGGTCGTGGGATCCGGGCCCGCCGGCCTGGCCGCCGCGCAGCAGCTCACCCGCGCGGGCCACGACGTCACGGTCTACGAGCGTGATGACCGCATCGGCGGGCTGATGCGCTACGGCATCCCGGAGTACAAGCTGGAGAAGCGCACGCTCAACCAGCGCCTGGCCCAGATGCGGGCCGAGGGAACGCGTTTCGTCACCGAGTGCGAGGTCGGTGTGGACCTGTCCGTCGAGCAGCTGCGGGCCCGGCACGACGCCGTCGTGCTGGCGGTCGGTGCCCTGCGCGCCCGCGACAACGCCGTGGAGGGACGGGACCTCGAGGGCGTGCATCTCGCGATGGAACACCTGGTGCCCGCCAACAAGGAGTGCGAGGGCGACGGGCCCAGCGAGATCTCGGCGAAGGGCAAGCACGTCGTGATCATCGGTGGCGGCGACACCGGCGCGGACTGTCTCGGCACCGCGCACCGGCAGGGCGCCCTGTCGGTGACGCAGCTGGACTACAACCCGGAGCCACCCGAGTACCGCGACGAGTCCCGCTCACCGTGGCCGATGTGGCCGGTGGTGCTGCGCACCCGGCTGTCGCCCGCGCACGCCGAAGGCGGCCACCGGCGCTATGAGGTGGCCGTGCAGCGCTTCCTCGGCGACGATCAGGGCCGCGTGCGCGCCGTGGAGATCGCCGAGGTCAGAGTCGACCGCGACGACTCCGGCCGCCGCGTGATCACGCCGGTCGGCCAGTCCCTGCAGATCCCGTGCGAGTTGGCGCTGCTGGCCATCGGGTTCGACGGGGTGGAGCACATGCCGCTGCTCGACGGGCTCGGCCTCACCCTCAGCGGCCGCGGCACCCTGCGCTGCGGGCAGGACTGGCAGACCGACGCCCCGGGGGTGTTCGTCTGCGGCGACGCCCACCGCGGTGCGTCGCTGATCGTATGGGCGATCGCCGAGGGTCGCAGCGCCGCGCACGCCGTCGACACGTATCTGATGGGCGAGTCGGATCTTCCGGCGCCGGTCAGCCCCGGGGCCCTCCCGCTGGCCGTCATCTGAATCGATCAACGACTATGCTCAGCAGTCGTGAATAGACGCGGAAAGATCGTCTGTACGCTGGGCCCGGCGACGGCCTCGGAAGAGTCCGTTCGCAAGCTCGTGGAGTCCGGGATGGACGTCGCCCGGCTGAACTTCAGCCACGGCGACTATCCCGACCACGAAGCCAACTACAAGCGGGTCAGAGCGGCCTCCGATGCGACGGGGCACGCCGTCGGCATCCTCGCCGACCTGCAGGGACCCAAGATCCGGCTCGGCCGGTTCGCCGAGGGCTCGACGGTGTGGAGCAACGGCGAGACGGTCCGGATCACCGTCGAGGACTTCGTCGGCACCCACGACCGGGTGTCGACCACCTACAAGCGGCTGGCCGAGGACGCCAAGCCCGGCGACCGGGTGCTCGTCGACGACGGCAACATCGGACTGGTCGTCGAACACATCGACGGCAACGACGTGGTGTGCTCGGTCACCGAGGGCGGCAAGGTCAGCAACAACAAGGGCATGTCCCTGCCCGGCATGAGTGTCTCGGCGCCCGCGCTGTCGGAGAAGGACATCGAAGACCTCGAGTTCGCGGTGCGCCTCGGCGTCGACCTGGTCGCGCTGTCGTTCGTGCGTTCACCCGCCGATGTCGAACTCGTGCACGAGATCATGGACCGCGTCGGGCGCCGGGTGCCGGTGATAGCGAAGCTGGAGAAGCCCGAGGCGATCGACAACCTCGAGGCGATCGTGCTGGCCTTCGACGCGATCATGGTCGCCCGCGGAGATCTGGGCGTCGAGCTGCCGCTCGAAGAGGTTCCGCTGGTCCAGAAGCGTGCCATCCAAATGGCAAGGGAGAACGCGAAACCCGTCATCGTCGCGACCCAGATGCTGGAGTCGATGATCGAGAACTCGCGGCCCACCCGGGCCGAGGCCTCCGATGTGGCGAACGCGGTGCTCGACGGCGCGGACGCGGTGATGCTCTCCGGTGAGACGTCGGTGGGCAAGTTCCCGTTCGAGACCGTCAAGACGATGGCGCGCATCATCAGCGCCGTCGAGGAGAACTCGGTGGCGGCTCCGCCGCTCACCCATGTGCCGCGCACCAAACGCGGCGTGATCTCCTACGCCGCCCGCGACATCGGGGAGCGGCTCGACGCCAAGGCGCTGGTCGCGTTCACGCAGTCCGGCGACACCGTCCGTCGTCTCGCCCGGCTGCACACACCGCTTCCCGTGCTGGCGTTCACCGCGCTGCCCGAGGTGCGCAGCCAGCTCGCGCTGACGTGGGGCACCGAGACCTTCATCGTTCCCCACATCTCGACGACGGACGGCATGATCCGCCAGGTGGACAAGTCGATGCTCGAGCTGGGCCGCTACAAGCGGGGGGACCTGGTGGTCATCGTCGCGGGCGCGCCTCCGGGCACAGTAGGCTCCACGAATCTGATCCACGTTCACCGCATCGGTGAGGACGACGTCTAGCCGTCGGGCCATAGGTAGGGGGTAGCGCTTGTCGCCGCACGCCGACTTCGACGAACTGTTGGCGATCCTGCAGCTCGACCAGCTCGACGAGAACACCTTCACCGGCGCGCACCCGAGCAAAAACCCAGTGCGGACCTTCGGTGGTCAGATGATGGCGCAGGCGTTCGTGGCCGCGGGCCGCTCGCTGACCCATCCGATCCCGCCCAGCGCACTGTCGGTGCACTTCATCGCCGGCGGCGACCCGGAGCTCGACCTCGAGTTCCAGGTGGTGCGGCTGCGCGACGAGCGCCGGTTCGCGAACCGCCGCGTGGACGTCGTGCAGAAGGGTCAGCTGCTGACCACCGCGATGGTGTCGTACCTGGCCGGGGGCAGAGGACTCGAGCACGGAGTGCAGCCGCCACCGCTCGGCGATCCGCTGACCGTGCCGCCGATCGACGATCTGCTGCGGGGTTACGAGGACGTCGTGCCCCACTTCGCCAACGCGTTGCGGCCCATCGAGTGGCGCTACACCAACGACCCCGCCTGGATCATGCGGGACAAGGGCGAGCGCCTCGAGCACAACCGGGTGTGGATGAAGGCTCAGGGAGACATGCCCGACGACCCGGTACTGCACGCCGCGGCATTGGTGTACTCCTCGGACACCACCGTGCTCGACTCCATCATCACCACCCACGGCTTGTCGTGGGGTCATGACCGGATCTTCGCGGTGACCACCAACCACTCGGTGTGGTTTCACCGCCCGCTGCGGTTCGACGACTGGGTGCTCTACTCGACGAGTTCGCCGGTCGCCGCCGAGTCGCGCGGGCTCGGCACCGGCCACTTCTTCGACCGGTCCGGCGCGCTGCTGGCGACCGTCGTGCAGGAGGGAATCGTCAAGTACTTCCCGGCGCGGCCTACGGGGTCGGTGTGACCGTGATGGAGAACTGGTTCTCGACGCGCTGGGTGAACTCGTCGGCGCACCGCTGCGCGGCCTCCTTGTCGTTGCCGGCGCGGCTCAGGCAGTCGACGTAGTCGTTGCCGCCGACCTTGTCGAACAGCCCGATGTAGATCGGGATGAACACCAGACCGGCGACGACGGCCACCGCCCCGAGCACGATGCCGGCGATCGCGACACCGCCGTTGGTGGCCTCGTTGCGCTTGACGCGGCCTCGGGCGACGAACCCGATGACGATCGCGCACAGGCCGAGGATGATGCCGCCGGCGACCGACCAGCACAGCACGAGGCCGACGATCGCGAGGATCAGGGCGGTGGTACCGAGGCCGTTCTTCGGCGCCGCCTGCGGAGGCGGATAACTGCCCGGATAACCGCCCGGGTAGCTACCCGGATAACCCCCCGGAAGGCCGCTGTAGGGCTGAGGCGGAGGGGGCGGATAGCCGCCCGGATACGCGCCGTAAGGAGGGGGCGGCGGTTCGCTCATGCTGGTCAGAGTACCCGTCGGTGCTGAGGTTCTTCGGCAGGTGATGGGTGGCGACGACGACGGCGCGGTCGGCGCCGAAGAGCTCGCCGGGAGTGAGGATGTCGACCAGAAGCCGCTCGGCGTCGGAGGTGTCCAGGTGCTCGGTCGGCTCGTCGAGCAGGACGGTCGGGGCGGCGGACACCAGGGCCCTGGCGAGCAGCAGCCGTCGGCGCTGCCCCGCCGACACCGCCGCGGCGCCGCCGACCAACACGGTCGACAGTCCGTCGGGCAAGTCGTCGAGCCAGGCGCCCAGCCCCACCTTCTGCAGCGCGGCCCGGAGTCCGTCGTCGTCGGCGTCGCCGCGCGCGACCAGGAGATTGTCGCGGACGGTGGTGGAGAACAGGTGCGCGTCTTCGGCGAAGAACGTTCCCGGCGTGCGCATCAGCAGCGTGGTCTTGCCGCACCCGCTCGGGCCGACGACGACGATGCGGGCACCCGGCGTCACCTGCAGCGGGGGACTGGCCGGGCGACGCCCGTCGTCGTCGACCGGCTCGAGGAGTGCCCGCAGGCGGCGTGCGGCGATGCGCGCCCGGGACAGCGTGACGGCCGCGCCGGGCAGCGCGGCGGTGGCTTCGAACGCCGACAGCGGCAGCAGCATCAGGATCGCGACCGTCGTCGGCGCGACGGCGCTCGACAGCGCGACACCCGCGACCACGGCCGCGAGCACACTGACACCCATGGCCGCGGTCGGCGCCGCGGCGGCGACCGCGCCGGGCGCCGCGGCGCGGTCGATGGCGCGGCCCCACCGGCGCTGTTCGTCACCGGCCTCGGCGATCACCGAGGGCAGCCGCCCGCTGACCCGCAGCTCGGGAGCGTGCTCGAGCACGAGCAGCACCGCCGTATCACGCCGTGAATGGTGTTCGGCGGCAACAGTTTCCGCGGCCGTTGCGGACCGCGCCGCGATGGCCGGGGCGACGGCGCCCGCGATCACCAGGCACACCGCCAGCACCGCGGCAGCAGCAGGGGAGATGACGGCGATCACCCCGACCGCCGCCAGCCCCAGCACGACCGCGACGCAGATCGGGATGACGGCGCGCACCAGCACGTCGGCCAGTTCGTCCACGCCCGAGCCGACACCGGCGACCAGTTCGCCGCTGTGCCGGCGCAGCACCGCCTCCGCCGGTCCGCTGGCCAGCCGGGTAAAGAACTGTTCGCGCGCGGTGCCCGCCGCGCGCAGGGCGGTGTCGTGGGAGGCCAGCCGTTCGCAGTAGCCGAGGAGACCGCGGGATATCCCGAGGGCGCGCACCGCGACCACCGCGACGGTCAGGTCGAGCACGGGGGGCATCTGCCAGGCGCGGGTGATCAACCACGCCGCGACGGCCGCCAGGGCCAGCGCGCTGCCCAGCGACAGCACGCCGAATGCGACGGCCATGGCGACCCTGGGCAGCCGGGGCCGCAGCAGCTCAAGCGTCCACACGCTCGCCCCCGATGTCGACCCCGAGATCGACCACGACGTCGCCGATCGCCAGCACCGGGTCGCGGTGTCCGACCACGATCACCGTCGCGCCGCCGGCCGCACGGTGCCTGATGGCCCGCAGCACACGCGCTTCCGTCGAGGAGTCCAGGTGCGCGGTCGGTTCGTCGAGCAGCAGCACCGGCGCCGCCGAGCCCAGCACTCGCGCCAGCCCGAGCCGCTGCCGTTGCCCGAGCGACAGACCCACACCGCCGCGGCCGAGCACCGTCTGCAGTCCGTCGGGCAGGCCGGCGAGGACGTCGTCGAAACATGCTGCCCGGCAGGCTCCGTCGAGGTCGGGCAGCGGACCGAACAGGGTCAGGTTGTCCTCGACGGTGCCCGGTACCAGCACCGGGCGCTGCGCCAACCAGGCCACACGGGCCCACCACGTCTGCGGATCGAGATCCGCGACGTCGACACCGTTGATGCGGATGTGGGCCGCTTCGAGCGGCTCGAGCCCGAGGATGCCCGCCAGCAGCGTCGTCTTGCCGGCGCCGTTCGGGCCCGTCAACACCGTCACCCGGCCGGGTCGTGCGTCGAGGGCGGGCAGGTCGGCCTGCACGGTCACGCGATCCCCGGCCACGACGCGCGTGCCGCGCGGTGCGGGGGCCTCGGCGTCGATGAACTCGAAAGCGGCCGCTACAGCGGTCTTTCCGTCCTGCGCGGAGTGAAACGCCGCGCCGACGCGCCGCAGGGGCCAGAACACCTCGGGTGCCAGCAACAGCGCGGTCAGCGCGATCTGGAGAGGCATCTGCCCGTACACCAGTCGCATGCCGACACTGACCGCCACCAGCGCGACCCCCAGCGTGGCGAGCAGTTCGAGCACCAGTGCGGACAGGAAGGCGATCCGCATCGTGGCCATGGCTGACCGCCGGTGTGCGGCACCGAGTTCGGCGATGCGGGCGGCGGATCCTTGCGCGCGGCCGAGCGCGCGCAGCGTGGGAAGGCCGGCGACGAGGTCGAGCAGCCGCGACTGCAGGGTCGTCATCGCGGCGAGCGCAGCCGCCGACCGGTCCTCGGTGGCCAGCCCGATTAGCACCATGAACAGCGGGATGAGCGGCAGCGCGACGGCCACGATCACCGCCGATCGCCAGTCGTACAGCGCGATCACCGCCGCGGTGACCGGGGTGAGGATCGCCGCCAGGAACAGTGCAGGCAGGTACGTCGTGAAGTACACCCGCAACCCGTCGAGCCCGCGGGTCACGACGACGGCGGCGTCGTCGCGGTGCCGTGTCAGCTGCCGCGGCGGAAGCGAGGTCGCGGTCCGCAACACCTGGTCGGTGAGGTCGGCGATGACAGCGCTGGCTCCCCGCTGGGCGAGACGGCCCTGCAACCACTGCGCAGCCGTGCGAACGATCCACAGCGACAACAGGATCGCGAGCGGGATCGCCAAGCCGCCGAGGTGACGGGAGGCGGGGTCGGTGACGACTCGGGCGACGATGCCGGCCAGGGTCACCGCGGAACCGATCGTGGCCCCGGCGATGACGACCCCGCACGCCGTGCTGGCCGCGAGGAAGCGGCGCATCGCCGCCGAGGCTCGCCAGAGCCGCGGATCGATCGGCGCGCGCGAGTTCCGGGTCAGGACGGGCGCCTCGACAAGCCGATCGACGCGGGAATCGCGTCGGCGGTGATCCGCTTGCGGAACACCCAGTAGGTCCAGCCCTGGTACACGATCACCAGCGGCAACAGCGTCAACGAGGCCCACGACATGATCTTCAGCGTGTACGGCGTCGACGAGCCGTTGTAGATGGTCACGCTCCAGTCCGGATTCAGCGTGGAGGGCAACAGGTTCGGGTACAGCGATCCGAACAGCAGCACGACCACCGCGGCGATGACGACGACCATCGCGAAGAAGGCCACCCCCTCACGGCGGTGCGCCCACATCAGCCCGACCGCGGTCAGCAGGGCGACCACGGCGACGGCCAGCGGCAGCCAGGTCCAGCTCTTGCCGTGTGCCAGTTGCGTCCACATGCCGAAGCCGCCGGCCAGCACGATCGCCGGCACCGAGAGCAGACGGGCGAACCGGAAGGCGTCCTCGCGCACCGGCCCCGCCGTCTTCAAGGCGACGAACACCGCGCCGTAGAACCCGAACAGGGACGCGGTGGCCAGCCCACCCAGCAGCGTGTAGACGTTGACGACATCGAAGAGCCCAGCGTGCGAACGTCCGTCGGCGTCGATCGGCAGACCCTGCACCAGAACGGCGAACGCGACGCCCCACAGGATGCCGGGAAGCCAGGAGCCGACGGCGATGCCGATGTCGGCCCAGCCGCGCCAGCGCGGGTCGTCGACCTTGCCCCGCCACTCGATGCCGACGATGCGCAGGATCATCCCGAACAGGATCGCCAGCAGCGGGAGATACAGCGCCGAGAAGACGGTCGCGTACCAGACCGGGAACGCGGCGAACATCGCTGCGCCGGCGGTGATCAGCCACACCTCGTTGGCGTCCCAGACCGGGCCGATGGTGTTCAGCGCGGCGCGGCGGTGCTGCTCGGACTCGCCCTCGCCGACAGCGCCGAAGGGCAGCATCAGCATGCCGACGCCGAAGTCGAAGCCCTCGAGCACGAGGAAGCCGAGGAACAGCGCCGCAATGAGGAAGAACCACAGTTCTTGCAGTCCCATGGGTTTCGCGTCCTCTCAGTAGGCGAAGGACAGGGGTGCGACCTCGTCCTCGCTCGGTGCTCTCGGAGGGGCGGGTTCGGAGTCGTGCTCCTGCGGACCCTCGGTGACGTAGCGGCGCATCAGCCAGAACCAGATCACCGCCAACACGCCGTACAGGAGCGTGAAGGTGGCCAGTGAGAACAGCACCAGCCCGGCGGAATGGCCGGAAACGCCCTGCTGCACCGTCATTCGCACCATCTGGTCACCGGTCGGATTGGGCGCCACCACCCAGGGCTGGCGTCCCATCTCCGTGAACACCCATCCGGCGGAATTCGCCAGGAACGGCGCCGGGATCGTCAGGATTCCGAAGAGCCCGAACCATTTCTGGTGGGGGATCCGGCCGCGGCGGGTCAGCCACAGACTGACCAGGGCGAAGGCGACCGGGACGAGCAGCAGCCCGATCATGGCGCGGAACGCCCAGTAGGTGACGAACAGGTTGGGCCGGTAGTCCCCGGGCCCGAACCGCTCCTGGTAGCTCTGCTGCAGGTCCTGAACGCCCTCCAGCGTGACTCCGGAGAACTTGCTCTCCGCCAGGAAGGGAAGCACGTAGGGCACCTCGATGAGGTGGGTGACGCTGTCGCAGTTGTTGTGCGTGCCGACGGTCAGTACCGAGAACATCGGGTCGGTCTCGGTGTGGCACAGCGATTCCGCCGACGCCATCTTCATCGGCTGCTGGACGAACATGAGCTTGCCCTGGAAGTCGCCGGTGAAGAACAGCCCGGCGGCGGCGACGAGGGCGACCAGGCTGCCGAGGATGGTCGCCGGCCGGTACATCGAACGAGCGTCGGCCGGCTCGGACTTCCTGTTGGAGCGCACCATCAGCCACGCCGAGACGCCGGCGACGAACGCGCCCGCAGTCAGGAATGAGCCGGCGACCGCGTGCAGGAACGCCCAGATTGCGGTGTTGTTGGTCAGCAGCGCCCCGAAGTCGATCAACTCGGCGCGGCCGGTCTCGGGGTTGAAGCGGGCGCCGACCGGGTGCTGCATGAACGAGTTCGCGGAGATGATGAAGTACGCCGACGCGTTCACCGCGACCGCCACGATCCAGATGCACGCCAGATGCAGCGCACGCGGCAGCCGGCCCCAGCCGAAGATCCACAGGCCGATGAACGTCGACTCGAAGAAGAACGCGACCAGCCCCTCGAAGGCCAGCGGAGCGCCGAAGATGTCACCGACGAACTTCGAGTACTCGCTCCAGTTCATGCCGAACTGGAATTCCTGCACGATGCCGGTGGCGACGCCGATGGCGAAGTTGATCAGGAACAGCTTGCCGAAGAAGCGGGTCAGCCGGTACCACGCGGTGTTGCCCGTGACGTGCCACACCGTCTGCATGACGGCGATCAACGGCGCGAGACCGATGGTCAGGGGAACGAAGATGAAGTGGTAGACGGTGGTGATTCCGAACTGCCACCGAGACACGTCCAGTGCGTTCATCCGTCGCTCCCAGGCTCAGTCGGTCCGATCTACGACTGAGTGTAGTAGTCAGTTCACCCGATCGCTCCGAAAAGTTCCCTAGCTCACTGCTGTGGCGCGACGACGTCGCGCCGTAGTCCCGCCAACTCCTTGCTGGCCTTGCGGATGCCGAACGCGGACACGACCTCGAACACCCCGATGACGATCAGCCAGATGCCCACGACCAGCGTCAGTGTCGCCAGTGACTGGAACGGCGAGGCCAGCATGATCACACCGGCGATGAGGCTGACCACGCCGATGAAGATCTCCCAGCCGCGGCCGGGCAGGGTCGGGTCGCTGATCGCCGACACCGCCGTGGCCACGCCGCGGAAGATGAAGCCGATCCCGACCCAGATGGCCAGCAGCAGGATCGACTGCTGCAGGCTGCGGAAGCACAGCACCGCCAGGATCAGAGCGGCTGCGCCGCTGAGGAACAGAAGGACGCGGCCGCCAGCCGAGACGTGCAGGCTGAAGGCGAAGACCACCTGCGCTATGCCGGTGACCAACAGATAGGCGCCGAAGAAGATGGCGGCGACGAGGATCGTGATGCCCGGCCAGACGAGCACCGCGATCCCGAGGAGGACGGCAAGGATGCCGGAGAACAGCGCCGACTTCCACAGATGCTGCAACATGCTTGGGGGAGCGGAGGTTTCCATGCGCGAAGTGTGACACAACGCTAGGCTTCATCCTTCGATTTCGCGGTACGGCTGTGATGTCTCAATACGGTCGTTAATGTTCCGTTACCGGTGCTGCGTGCCGGGGCATCGATGGTTAACGTCCTTGGCTGGAGATGCCTGGAGAGAAAGTTGAGGCAATTGTGTTGGGTGCACTGCAAGACCGCCGGATCAAGGTCTGGCGGGTAGCGGCTCTGTTCGCCGCCACCGGCGCGCTGGCCTTGTCCGGTTGCGCCAGCGGCGGCGGTGGCGGCAGTTCGGAAGGCGGCCAGAAGTCCTCGACCGCGTCGGCGCCCGCGGAGAAGGTCGATGCGATCGCGAACACCGTGCCCGAGGCCATCAAGTCGTCGGGCAACCTCGTCATCGGCGTCAACATCCCCTACGCGCCAAACGAGTTCAAAGATCCCGACGGCAAGATCGTCGGCTTCGACGTCGACCTGATGAACGCCGTCGCCGGAACGCTCGGCCTGAAGCCGGAGTACCGCGAGGCCGACTTCGCCAAGATCATCCCGTCCATCCAGGGCGGCACGTTCAACGTCGGGATGTCGTCGTTCACCGACAGCAAGGAGCGCGAGCAGTCGGTCGACTTCGTCACCTACTTCTCCGCGGGCACGCTGTGGGCGCAGCCCGCCGACGGCAACATCGATCCGGACAACGCGTGCGGCAAGAAGGTGGCCGTCCAGGCGACCACCGTCCAGGAGACCGACGAGCTGCCGGCCCGCAGCAAGAAGTGCACCGACGCCGGCAAGCCGCCCATCAACATCATTCCGTTCGACAGCCAGGACGCCGCCACCAACGCGGTGGTGCTCGGCCAGGCCGACGCCATGTCGGCGGACTCGCCGGTCACGCTTTACGCGATCAAGCAGACCAACGGCAAGCTCAAGCAGGCCGGCGAGACGTTCGACTCGGCGCCCTACGGCTGGCCCGTCGCGAAGGGTTCGCCGCTGGCGCAGTCGCTGCTGCAGGCTCTGCAGCACCTCATCGACACCGGTAAGTACAAGGAGATCGCGGCCAACTGGGGCCTCGAAGAGGGAATGATCGACAAGCCGGTGATCAACGGAGCGGTCTCCTAGCCGACATGAGCGATGCCGGCACGCCGCCACAGTCCATCGACGCAGTACCGCTGCGCCACCCATGGCGGTGGGTGGCGGCGGCCGTCATCCTCATCCTGGCCGGTCTGTTCGTCTACGGCGCGGCCACCAACCCGGCCTACCGCTGGTCGATCTTCGCCGAGTACGTCTTCAACCCGCGGGTCCTGTCCGTCGGGCTGGTCAACACGCTGCAGTTGACCGTGTACTCGATGGTGCTGGCCATCGTGCTGGGCGTGCTGCTCGCGGTGATGCGCCTGTCGCCGAACCCGGTGTTCCGCTGGGTTTCGTGGGTCTACCTGTGGATCTTCCGCGGCACCCCGGTCTACGTGCAGCTGGTGTTCTGGGGCCTGATCCCGACGATCTATCAGCACATCCAGCTCGGGGTGCCGTTCGGTCCCACGTTCTTCGCGCTCGACCTGCAGGCCCTGTCGATCCCGTTCCTGTTGGCGACGCTGGGTCTGGCGCTCAACGAGGCCGCCTACATGGCCGAGATCATCCGCGCGGGGATCAGCTCGGTGCCCGAAGGTCAGATGGAAGCCTCGACAGCGTTGGGGATGTCGTGGGGTCTGGCGATGCGGCGCACGGTGCTCCCGCAGGCCATGCGGGTGATCATCCCGCCGACGGGCAACGAGGTCATCAGCATGCTGAAGACCACCTCGCTGGTGACCGCGGTGCCGTTCTCGCTCGACCTGTTCGGCATCACGTCGAGGGAGATCGCGGCGCGGATCTTCGAGCCCGTGCCGATGCTGATGGTGGCCGCCTTCTGGTATCTGGTGGTGACGAGCATCCTGATGGTCGGCCAGTACTACCTGGAGAAGTACTTCTCCCGGGGCGCCTCACGGAAGCTCAGCTCCAAGCAACTCGAGGCGCTGGCCAAGGCGCAGGCAGGCACAGGTGCGATGTGACGACAGCAGCCCGTGCGATGGACACCGCCACGCCGATGGTCAAAGCCGAACTCGTCTGCAAGGACTTCGGCGCACTCAAGGTGCTCAAGGGCATCTCGCTGGAGGTGCAGAAGGGCCAGGTGCTGGTGCTCGTCGGGCCGTCGGGCTCGGGCAAGTCCACGTTCCTGCGGTGTATCAACCACCTCGAGTCGGTCACCGCCGGCCGGCTGTACGTGGACGGCCAGCTGGTCGGCTATCAGGAGCGCGCCGGCAAGCTGCACGAGATGAAGCCCAGCGAGGTCGCCCGCCAGCGCCGTGAGGTCGGCATGGTGTTCCAGCACTTCAACCTCTTCCCGCACCGCACCGCGCTGGGCAACGTCGTCGAAGCCCCGATCCGCGTCAAGGGCATCAACAAGAGTCAGGCGGTGGCGCGCGGACGGGATCTGCTCGAGCAGGTCGGGCTCGCCGAGAAGGCCAACGCCTATCCCGCCCAGCTGTCCGGCGGACAGCAGCAGCGGGTGGCGATCGCACGGGCGTTGGCGATGGACCCGAAGCTGATGCTGTTCGACGAGCCCACCTCCGCGCTGGATCCCGAGCTCGTCGGCGAGGTCCTCGCGGTGATGAAGAAGCTGGCCTCCGAGGGCATGACCATGGTGGTCGTGACCCACGAGATGGGCTTCGCCCGCGAGGTGGCCGACGAGCTGGCGTTCATGGACGGCGGCGTTGTCGTCGAGCGCGGCGCCCCCCGCGAGGTGATGGCCAACCCGAAGCACGCACGAACCAAGGAGTTTCTTTCCAAAGTGATGTAGCGCCCTGACCAGCGGCGGCGGTGACGATCTTCCGGTAATCTGGACTAAATCCAGAAAGAGGGAGGTTGTGTTGAGTATGCAAACGACGACGAACGTCCGCAGAACCGAAGCCGAGATCACGGGTTTCCAGGCTTCGGGAGAACTGACCGATGCCCTGCAGCGCGTGCTGGTCGATTTGATCGAACTGCAGCTGCAAGGCAAGCAGGCGCACTGGAACGTGGTCGGCACGAACTTCCGCGACCTGCACCTGCAGCTCGACGAGGTCGTCGACTTCGCCCGCGAAGCCGGCGACACGATCGCCGAGCGGATGCGCGCGCTCGACACCGTGCCCGACGGCAGGTCGGACACCGTCGCAGCCACCACGTCACTGCCGGAGTTCCCCGGCTACGAGCACAACACCGCCGAGGTGGTCGACCTGATCACCGCACGCATCTACGCCGTGGTCGACACTTTGCGCTCGGTGCATGACGGCGTCGACGCCGAAGACCCGAGTACGGCCGACATCCTGCACCAGCTGATCGACGGGCTGGAGAAGCTGGCCTGGCTGATCAAGTCGGAGAACCGGAAGGTGTGACGACTCGGCCCGATTCGGCCCGATGCCCGACCAGATACCAGGTGTGCATCGGGCCTTTGCCCTTGACGTCGACGAGACCGCGCTCCTCCAGCACGAATTCCTGTCGGAGCCGCTCGTAGACGTCGTCGGGCACCTGGATCCGGCCCTCGACGTCGGTGGTCTCCATCCGGGATGCGACGTTGACCGCGTCGCCCCACACGTCGTAGAAGAACTTCTTCGCACCGACGACGCCGGCGACCACCGGCCCGGTCGCCATGCCGATGCGCAGCGGCACGCGGCGGCCCTGCGGGTCCCTCAAGTCGGCGACCGCATCGGCCATGTCGAGGGCCAGCGACGCGAGCGCCTCCAGGTGATCCGGGCGCGGCGTCGGCACGCCGCTGACCACCATGTACGAGTCGCCGCTGGTCTTGACCTTCTCCAGCCCGTGCCGGTCGACGAGCGCGTCCAGGTCGGTGTAGAGCCGGTCGAGGAACCGCACCAGTTCCGCGGGCGCCGTGTCGCTGGCCCGCTTGGTGTAGCCGGCGATGTCGGCGAACAGGATCGACGCGTCGTCGTATTTGTCGGCGATCACCGAGCGCGCCGGGTCCTTGAGCCGTTCGGCGATGGTTTCCGGAAGGATGTTGCCCAGCAGCCGTTCTGAGCGTTCGTACTCCGCCTCCATCGCATCTTCGGCCCGTTCGATCTCGCGCATCGTGTACCACAGCGTGGCGATGATCATCACCGCCGACGAGGCGGCCGAGCTGATGAATCCGACGGTCAGCGTCCAGGAGGGCCCCAGGCCGCGATCGTTGGGTGTGGTCAGTTCCAGCACGACCGTGATCGTGACGCCCACGGCGGCGATCAGCGAGGCGAGCGCGATGCGCTCGATGCCGAGGATCAGCACCGCCAGCGCGGCGGCGACCATGAAGTAGAACTGCAGGCCCGAGCCGGTGCCGATGGTGAAGCACATGAAACCGGTCGACAGGTAGGCGAACGCCACGAAGGTCAGCGGGGCGATGAGTTCGCCCAGCGGGCACAGCCGCGGAATCGTCATGAACACCGCCGCGCAGCCCAGGTTGACGATTCCCAGCCACGACAACCCACCGCCGAGCGTGAGCTGGAGGATTCCGAAGCCCGCCGACACCACCGCCGCGATCCAGCCGGCGATCGTCAGCACGCGCAGCCGGCGCCCGACCCGCTCGCCGCGATGCCGGCTGGGGGACCACGCGCGGCCTCCCAGAGCGACCTCGGGCACGCACACCGGCCGTACGCTCAGCACGGCCGGAGCCTATCGCTGAACGACGAACTACCCTGCTGGAATGACGCGTATCGCGTGCTGCCAGATCGAACCCGTCGTCGCCGATCTCGATGCCAACACCGAGTTGATCGCCTCGAACATCAGCGACGCGGTGGCCGCCGGTGCGGACATCGTCGTGCTGCCAGAACTCGCGACCTCGGGCTACATGCTCGCCGACACTGACGAAGCCCGCTCGGTGGCGCTGACGGTGGAGAGTCCGCAGTTCGCGAAATGGTCAGCAGCGGTAGGTGATTCGATCGCCATCTTCGGTTTCTGCGAGATCGGCGACGGTGGGCTGCTCTACAACAGCGCCGCGGTCGTCGATTCCGGCGGAGTGTCGGCGGTCTACCGGAAGACCCACCTGTGGGACCGGGAGAAGCTGATCTTCACGCGCGGGTGCGACCTGCCTCCGGTGCTGCAGACGCGCCACGGCGCCGTCGCGGTGATGCTCTGCTACGACCTCGAATTCGGTGAACTGACCCGCCGCGCCGCCGTCGACGGCGCGGACCTGATCGTCGCACCGGTGAACTGGCCGCTGTTCCCGCGCCCCGAGGGCGAGCGGCCCGGCGAGGTCATCACCGCGATGTCGACGGCCCGGACCAACCGTGTCGCGGTCGCCGCATGCGACCGGGCCGGTGTCGAACGGGGACAGGCATGGACGGCGGGCACGGCGATCGTCGACGCCGACGGCTGGGTGGCCGCGACGGCCGGGCCGGGGACGGGGACGGCGGTCGCGGACGTCGACCTGGCGCTCAGCCGTGACAAGCGGCTCACCGAGTACGTCCATCTGCTCGACGACCGCAGGCTCGACCTGTACTGATCCGCCGGCGGGCGATGCACCCGCGCTTGCTGAAATCGTGCGTAGACGTGCGAAAACCGTACCGCCGGACCGCCTGGACGTCACGGCGCCTCGTCAACCGCCAACTTCTGACCAGCTGGTGACGTTCTTTGCTGAACGCCTGTGGGTACGAAGAAAATGCTGTTAACGTCCCTATCTGGATGCTCACTGTGAGTTTCTGAATTCGATCCGGGGAGGATTTCGGTGGGGAGTCATCGCACGAAGAAGCGCATCCGTAAGCAGCAGGTCGGGCTCATCGGAGTCACCGTTGTCGGTGCGCTGACATTTGCTCCAGCGGCGTACGCCGCCAACGGGGTCACCGCTTTGCTCGTCGGCGGGCAGGGGTCGTATGCCGTGCTGACCGAGGAGCAGATGGCGACGGCATTCGGTGGGTACTTCGCCGATTACGATCAGCGGATCAGTGTGCCCTTTCCCGGGGACGCAGATTTCGCGGTGTCCATTCCCGAGGGGGCGACCAACCTCTACAACGCGGTCTACACACACGAGGCGACCTCGGGCACGCCGCTGACGATCGGCGGAGTGTCCAAGGGCGCGCCGTCGGTGATCGAAGCGCTGAGGCGCTTGGAGGCTGATCGGGAGAATCCCACCGACGGGAGAGAGCCGCCGGCCCCCGACCAGATGAACGTGATGATCTACGGCGCGCCCAGTCGCCTCTACTACGCCGGGGTGCGGTATCGCCCGGACCTTCCGGTCACGCCCTATGACGTGGTGCTGGTGTCGGCGGAATACGACGGTGTGGCGGACATGCCCGACAACTTGTTCAACGTTCTCGCCGTGCTCAACGCCATCCAGGGTGCCGACATGCTCCACGTCGACGCGGCGTTCAACACCGACTTCGCCAACGATCCCATGCACTACAAGGTGGAGACGAATACGGACGGCGGAACCGTGACCACGGTCGTCATTCCCTACACCGATCCCATTGTCCCGCTTCTGCATCCGATGCTGGAGGCCGGCGCGGATCCGGTGCAGCTCGCCAAGCTCAGCGCTGTCCTCAAGCCGCTCATCGACGCGGGATACACGCGCAACAAGCCTGCCGAGAAGAAGAAGTGGACCGACGGCGTGATCAACATTCCGCTGCCCGCAGCGGCAACGAGCGGTGCCGAGACCACCTCGACCGGCACTAGCGGTGTCTCGACCCTGACGGTCACGAAGCCGGCCGAGAAGGTGGCGCCCGTCGAGAGGGTGACGCCCGTCGAGAAGGTGGCGCCCGTCGAGAAGGTTGCAGACACGGAGACCGAGGCGGGAGCCAAGAAGAAGACGACGATGCGGAGGACCGAGGAGTCAGGCGACCGGAGCACCGGCCCTGTCGCTCGCACCGTGAAGCGGTGGGGTGAGCGACTCACCAGCCGCCTCGACCGTGACGGCGGCAAGCCGGGCGTGCGCGCGGGCGCTGCCGCCGGCGGCTCCGGCTCCGGCTCGGATTCTTCCGGCTCCTCGAGTTCAGGCGACTGAGGCGGGCTCCTTCGTCTGTCTGGTGTCGGCCTGGCTTAATACTTCGGGACCACGGGCGTTGGTGTGACGATCGTTCCGCCAGCGGGGCTGTTACCGATGTACAACCCAACAAGGTTCCCGTCGGTGGCCGCTTCGAAGGGCATGATGCCGGTGTTCATCTGGGTGTCGTTGACTGCGTTCGAAACAACCGATAGGGGCTCTTTCGGTCCAGTGGTGTAGTGATACAGCAGGTCACCCTGGGTGTTGTACACGGAGACGAGTGTCCCGTCGGGCAGATAACCCCCATCCAAATGGACGGAATCCGGGACGAGCGACGACGCGATGTAGCCGCTCAAGCCACCGGAATCGAATATCGCCGTAGCGTTCTGCAGAGGGCCATCTCCGATTTGTACAAATACAGGGCTGTCTTTGGCAGTAATCGGAGCTCCAGCAGTCGAAGCGCCCCCGACGCCCAAATCGGCGGCATTGCCGAAGGCGATATAGCTGCTGTCACCGTTAACGCTGATGAACTCGCCGTCGCCGAGGGTGCCGGGCAATTCCGCCGTGACCACGGGCCCACCGCCGTATGCGTCGGGACCGATCCCCAGGATTCCTTGCGAGGGACCAGCTGTGAGGACATAGAACGCGTGCAGGGACGTGTAGTACTTCTTCTGTTTCTGGAAGAAGGCCGGAAAATTCTGACTCCACCATGTGTCTTTCAACGTGTACACGGCGGTGACGGCGACGACCTGGGTCTGCCCGGTCACGACCTGTCCGGTGGCCTCATCCCCTAGAGTGACTGCGGTCGGTACTAATACGCCGATGTAGTGTGCGCCTCCGTCATCTCCATAAGCACCGCTGACATGGTTTGCGGGATTGAGACTCGCTCGCCAGAAAGCTGCTGCCGGAACGTCTTGTTTGGGCACAACCAGGCCGCGAGACCCGGTGTCCACTGTGACCGGTATGGCCGCTTTCCCGCCCACAGACACGTCGATTTCCGGTACTTCGCCGTGAGCGCCGTCGTAGATATTCAGCGGAAGATGGGCGACATCGGTGCCGCCGGTGCCGCCGCCCGTACCTCCGGTATCGATCATTGAAACCGTATTGCTACCCGCATTGGTGACATATGCGCGTGTTCCATCGGGACTGAAAACGACGTTTTCCGGACCTGAGCCCACTTGGATCGGAGCGGTGGTAGTCCCCGATACCGTATCGATGACCGACAACACGTTCGACCCGTAATTGGCGACGTAAACCTGGGTGCCGTCTGGACTGACCGACAAACCGAGGGGGTATCCGCCCACGGCGATTGGTGCGCCGACAGTCGTCCCCGACACAGTGTCGATCTCCGTCACCGTGCCGTCGTAGGTGTTGACGACGTAGGCACGTGTGCCATCCGGGCTGACTGCCACGTGAGTGGGGACTGAACCGACTGCAATCGGAGCGCCGACTAGCATTCCGGACGCAGTGTCGATCACCGAGACCGTGCCGCTTGACGTACCGCTTACGACGTAAAGACGTTTACCGTCCGGGCTCAGTGCCAGGTTATCCGCGCGAGACCCCACGGTAATGGGAGCGCCGACTGCGGTCAGCGATGCCGCATTTAAGACCGTCACTGTGCCGGATCCACCGTTGGTGACGTAGACCCGCGTGCCATCCGGACTGACCGCAACACCGTAGGGATCCGTCACGGGGATTGGTGCGCCGACCGTCGTCCCCGAAAGGGTGTCGAGCACCGAAACCGTACCGCCATTCGCGTTTGCGACATAAACCCGCTTGCCGTCCGGACTCACCGCTAGTCCAGTTGGGTATGCGCCGACGGAAATCGGGTTGCCGACGAGCGTTCCCGACGCCGGGTCAATCACCGAGACCGTGCCGCTTGACACGTCGTTGGTGACATAAAGGCGCTTGCCGTCCGGACTCACCGCGACCCCAACCGGAGCTGCGCCGACGCCGATCGTGGCGACGACGGTGGGACCGGTCGTCGACGCTGCAGTAGAGCTCGTCGCGGTAGCAACCTGACTCGCAGTTGCGCTTGTCTGAGGTGTCGAGCCGGGACTCCTCAGTTTCTCACTTGGCCGAAATGCGGCAAATAGCAGCATTGCTATCGGATTTGAGCCAACCGGAGCGGCAGGTGCGCTTCCCGGCGATGTCAGTGCAAACCCACTCATAGCCAAGAAGTCGGACACCACGCGCTCGATGGGATGAACCGCTGCCGAGGAGGCGGGCGCTACGGCGGCGGACGCGATCGGAACGTTGGCTGGACTAAATCCGGCCGCGTTCAGTTCGGGCAGGCTGATGGTCCTGGTGTGATGCGTAGTTGTGGTTGGAGGGGCCCTGTGAATACCCGTGCCCACCGCGTCGAAAGGCGTTGTTGCGAAGCTTTGGGACCGTGATGAGCTGCCGGAAATGCGACGCACCGTTCTTGGGCTAGTGGCGTTTTCGCTCAACGTCGTCGATGCTTCGGCAGTTCTCCTGTTCTCCAGTTTGTGACGCGACGGAAGCGCCGGATCGCTATCGCTTGGGTCATCCGAGGAGTATCCGGAACTTGTCGCCCTCGCCGAACTGATAGTGGCTGGCCTGTGAGTTATGTTCGGAGGCAATGGGATTCGGCCATTACGGCTTGCTGGGCTCGCTGATGTGTCACCGCCGTCAGTAGGGACTGTGCTGGTCGGTGGAGTATGCCTGCCGTTTCTTCTGCCAGTCGCCGACGATGAGGACGAGTTCGACACTACGGCGTTCGGGCCGCCACTGCTTGCCCTGCCGCCTGTCGACGAAGAGACCGCGGATTGGGTCGAGGCTCCCGAAGTGGTGTCGGCATGCGCCGATGCGACACCGCCAGCCATCGCCGCGCCTAGTCCGAGGGTGACGGCGCCGGCGCCCAGCCATGCGTGAGGCTCGATCTTGTGGTGCTTGCGCGCACGGTGGCGGCCTCTATGGGTACTGCTGGTCCCGGTGACCTGAGATGCGCGATGTGCACCCATAGACAATGCCCCCCATTTGTGAAAAGTACCCTGCATGGTTCCAGCGAAGATAGTCATGAATCCTTGCCGTTTTACTTACCACACCTAACGCTCAGTGCCGGGGAGATCACCGCAAGCTATCCTGCGGTACACCTAACGGGAAATGCACAGCATTTCTGCAGCTACAGCGCTCACGGGAGCCCTGAGCTGCGCCTAAAGGTCTCTATGCAGCGAAATGACTGTAGCGGTCGAGCAACTCCACCTGCGATCCGCCGTCGGGGAAATGCATAAGCGGCGGGCAAACATGGTCGTCATCTCTGGATGGGTCCAGGAGCGCGCGGGGGACGCCGGCGCGGTCTTCATGTGCGTCGGCCAGCTGTGCGTCTGCTCGTGCTTGGCGTGACCGCGCCGATCAGCGGTGCAGCCGGTTGTCGACCCCTTGGTCCAGATGTGATTGCCGGTTCTGATGTAGACATCACCGCCGAAGTGATAACTAGGCCGCCCCGGACTCACCCGGTACTGCGCCGCATGCCGCGCCGCTTCGTTTGAGTGCCCTCGGTGAGATTCGAACTCACACTGTACGGGTTTTGAATCCGTTTCCTCTGCCAGTTGGGATACGAGGGCGTGCGGCCTCCCACCATAGAGGATGGCCCCGCGGTCGCTCATCTGCCCTGCGCCGGACACAATGTTGTCCATGGCAGACACTCCCGCGTCACCGACCGACTCACCCGACACCGGGGTCACGCCGCGCCGGGTTCTCGTCGCCGAGGACGAAGCACTCATCCGGATGGACCTCGCCGAGATGCTGCGCGAGGAGGGATACGAGATCGTCGGCGAGGCGGGCGACGGGCAGGAGGCCGTCGACCTCGCCGAGTCCCTGCGCCCCGATCTGGTGATCATGGACGTCAAGATGCCGCGCCGCGACGGCATCGACGCCGCGGCGGAGATCGCCAGCAAGCGGATCGCTCCGATCGTCATCCTCACCGCGTTCAGCCAGCGCGAACTCGTCGAACGAGCCCGCGATGCCGGCGCGATGGCCTACCTCGTCAAGCCGTTCAACATCACCGACCTCATCCCCGCGATCGAGGTCGCGGTCAGCCGGTTCGGTGAGATCGCCGAGCTGGAGAAAGAGGTCGCCAACCTGTCCGACCGGCTCGAGACCCGCAAGCTCGTCGAGCGCGCCAAGGGTTTGCTGCAGTCCAAGCAGGGGATGTCCGAACCGGAGGCTTTCAAGTGGATCCAGCGCGCCGCGATGGACCGGCGGACCACGATGAAGCGGGTCGCCGAGGTCATCCTCGAGACCCTGGACCCCCCGGCCGAGGAACCCGACGCAGCCGGGAAATAGCTGCCTCGGGACCCACCTCCCGTTAAGACTGCGTTTCGCCACCCGACTTTGACCGGGTCACCCGGCCGATCCGCGCGACGCGTTTTCCAACATCACGCACCGCGGCGACGGGTTGGTTATGGTCGTCGCGAAGCATCGCCGCCCCAGCTGCCTGTGGCCGGCACGACGATGCCCGATCGAAACACTGAACCGGAGGTGAGACGTGCGCGGTCGCGTGGCACGCAATGCATTTGCTCTCGGCAGCGCGGGACTGATTGTGCTGGCTCTCGCCGGCTGCAACCAGGGCGCGCCGGAACAGCAGTCGTCGCAGAAAAACCTGAAGATCGTCGAGAAGGTGCAGATCGACGAGAACGGCAAGGAGGTCAAGGCCGCCGAGGGCGCGAAGCCCGCCGACCCTGCCGGCGACGGGAAAGCCACCTGCCCGCCCGTCTCGATCGCCATGGCCGGTGCGCTGAACGGGCCGGACGCGGCGCTGGGCATCAACATCAAGAACGGCGTGCAGCTGGCCATCGACAAGCACAATGCCGCCAACCCCGGCTGCCAGGTGCAGCTCAAGCCGTTCGACACCGAGGGTGACCCGCAGAAGG
This sequence comes from Mycolicibacterium chubuense NBB4, assembly GCF_000266905.1. The sequence continues at coordinate 2,653,287 of NC_018027.1, forward strand.
CCAGCGCGATCGCCCCGCAGATCGTCGACGACCAGTACACGATCGGCCTGGTGGGGCCGGCGTTCTCCGGCGAGACGAAGGCAACCGGCGGTGTCTTCGACCAGGCCGGCCTCGTCGCAGCCACGGCGTCGGCGACCAACGTGACGCTGTCGCAGAACGGCTGGAAGACGTTCTTCCGCGGCCTGGCCAACGACGGTGTGCAGGGTCCTTCGGTGGCGAACTACCTGAAGAACACGCTGCAGCACAAGAAGGTCTGCGTGGTCGACGACAGCACCGACTACGGTCTGGGCCTGGCGCAGGCGGTCCGCGAAACCCTGGGACCCGTGGCCGACGCGGCGTGCAACATCTCGGTCAAGAAGGGCGACAAGGACTTCTCCGCGGCCGTGACCCAGATCAAGGGCGCCGCGCCGGATTCGGTGTTTTACAGCGGCTACTACGCCGAGGCCGCTCCGTTCGTCCAGCAGCTCAAGGACGGCGGATTCCAGGGCACCTTCGTCAGCGCAGACGGCACCAAGGATCCGGAGTTCGTCAAGCAGGCCGGCGAGTCCTCCAAGGGCGCTCTGCTGTCGTGCCCGTGCGGTCCGGCCACCGGAGCGTTCGCCGACGAGTACACCAAGAAGTTCAACCAGGAACCGGGCACCTACAGCACGGAGGGTTACGACCTCGGCACGATCCTGCTCAAGGGCATCGACTCCGGCGCGATCACCCGCCCGGCGCTGCTGGACTACGTCCGCAAGTACGACGGACAGGGTGTGGCCCGCAAGTACCAGTGGACCCCGACCGGTGAGCTGACCACCACGCTGATCTGGATGTACGAAGTCCAATAACCGTTGACGCGAAACGCGTCCGAGCTCTCCGCTCGGACGCGTTTTGCACCCCTCGAGGAGTTCGCCGCGCCGATGAACTTGGCCGCCAACATCAACTTCAACGTTTCGGCGCTGTTCGACAGCTTCTGGCAGTTGACGATCGACGGCCTGTCGTGGGGAGCCATCTACGCCCTGGTGGCCGTGGGGTACACGCTGGTGTTCGGCGTGCTGCGGCTGATCAACTTCGCGCACTCCGAGATCTTCATGCTCGGCATGTTCGGCGCGTACTTCGCCCTCGACGTCATCCTCGGCTTCATGCCGAGCGGGAACGCCTACGACAAGGGTGTCCTGCTCACCATCGTCTACCTCGGCGTTGCGATGCTGGTCGCGATGCTCGTATCGGGCGGGGCCGCAGTGGGATTGGAGTTCGTCGCCTACCGGCCACTGCGAAAACGGAACGCGCGGTCGCTGACCTTTCTGATCACCGCGATCGGTATGTCCTTCGTGCTGCAGCAGTTCGTGCTGTTCATTCTGCCCAAGCTCATCCCGGGCTACGGCGGGCCCAACGCCCAGCAGCCGATCGTGCTGGTACAGCCCAAGACCCAGTTCACCTTCTTCGGGGTGGCGATCTCGAACATCACGCTGGTGATCATCGGCGCGGCCCTCGTGCTGGCCGTACTCACCGACCTGGCGATCAACCGCACGAAGTTCGGTCGCGGAATCCGTGCGGTCGCCCAGGACCCGACGACCGCGACGCTGATGGGGGTGTCGCGGGAACGCATCATCATGACGACGTTCCTGATCGGTGGTGTCCTCGCCGGCGCAGCCGCGCTGTTGTACACCCTCAAGGTGCCGCAGGGCATCATCTACTCCGGTGGATTCCTGCTGGGCATCAAGGCGTTCTCCGCGGCGGTCCTCGGTGGTATCGGCAATCTGCGCGGGGCTCTGCTCGGCGGCCTGCTGCTGGGCATCATGGAGAACTACGGCCAGGCGGTCTTCGGCACGCAGTGGCGGGACGTGGTTGCGTTCGTGCTGCTGGTGCTCGTGTTGTTGATCCGGCCGACGGGCATTCTCGGTGAGAGTCTGGGGAAGGCGCGAGTATGAGCCGAACGTGGGCGCGCGTGATGGACTGGTGGGACGGGCTGTCGCGCGCGCAGAAGTGGATCGTCGGGATCGTCGTGTTCGCTGCGGTCGCCCTCTCGCCGCTGTTCACACCTGGGTTCATCGACACACCGGGGATCAGCTTCGGCGGCACCATGGCCCAGTTCGCGATGGTCGCGATCATCGCCATCGGTCTCAACGTCGTCGTCGGTCAAGCCGGGCTGCTGGACCTGGGCTACGTCGGTTTCTACGCGGTGGGCGCCTACACGGTGGCGTTGTTGACCAGCCCGGAGAGCCCGTGGAACCGGTTGGGTCCCACCGGCTTCTTCAGCACGCCGTGGGCGTGGTTGTCCTGCGTGCCGCTGGCCATGGCCTTCACCGCCCTGACGGGTCTGATCCTCGGCTTCCCGACCCTGCGCCTGAGGGGCGACTACCTGGCCATCGTCACGCTCGGCTTCGGCGAGATCATCCGCCTGCTGGCCGACAACCTCGCCGACATCACCAACGGCCCGCGCGGTCTCAGCGAGGTCGCCTTCCCTCGGTTGCTGGAGAACGATCTGCATCCCGAAGGTGTGTTCTCGGTAGCCAATTCGGGCGGGCGTGCGAACTACGGCACCTGGTGGTTCTGGCTGGGCCTGGTCCTGATCGTGGGAATCCTGCTGCTCGTCGGCAATCTGGAGAGAAGCCGGGTGGGGCGCGCGTGGATCGCGATCCGGGAGGACGAGGACGCCGCAGAGGTCATGGGAGTGAACACGTTTCGCTTCAAGCTCTGGGCGTTCACGATCGGTGCCGCGATCGGGGGACTGTCCGGCGCGCTCTACGCCGGTCAGGTGCAGTACGTCGCGCCGCCGACGTTCAACATCATCAACTCGATGCTGTTCCTCTGCGCGGTGGTGCTCGGCGGACAGGGCAACAAACTCGGCGTGATCATCGGCGCGTTCATCATCGTCTACCTGCCCAACCGGTTGCTCGGCGTGCACTTCCTCGGCATCGACATGGGCAACCTGAAATACCTCTTCTTCGGCCTGGCGCTGGTCGTACTGATGATCTTCCGGCCCCAGGGCCTGTTCCCGGCGCGGCAGCAGCTGCTGGCCTACGGCAAGGCCGCACGCGACCTGCTCCGGGCGCGGCCGGCGGACAAGGAGCCGGCACAGTGAACCCCCCGGAGAGCATCGAGGATCTTGCCGGCGTGCACCGCGACATCCGCGCCGGCGAGGGCGAGGTCCTGCTGCAGACAACCGATCTCACCGTCAAGTTCGGTGGTCTGGTGGCGCTGGATTCGGTCACCTTCGACATCCGCCGCGGGGAGATCCTCGGCTTGATCGGTCCCAACGGGGCCGGCAAGACGACCTGCTTCAACGCGATCACCGGCGTGTACCGGCCGAGCTCGGGCTCGGTCACCTTCGACGGCGTGCCGATCGGGCGGGTCAAACGCCACCAGATCACGCGGCGGGGGATCGCACGCACCTTCCAGAACATCAGGCTGTTCGGGGAGATGACCGCGCTGGAGAACGTCATGGTCGGCACCGACGCCCGGCACCTCACCTCGGTGCCCGGCGCACTGTTCAGGTCGGCGCGGCACAGGCGCGAGGAACGCTCGGCCATCGAGCGATCAGCCGCGCTGCTGCACTTCGTGGGTATCGCGCACCGCGGCGAAGAGAAGGCCAGGAACCTGTCCTACGGCGACCAGCGCCGCCTGGAGATCGCCCGTGCGCTCGCCACCGAACCCAAGCTGCTGTGCCTGGACGAGCCCGCGGCCGGCTTCAATCCCAGCGAGAAGTCCGCGCTGATCGACCTGATCCGCAAGATCCGCGACGACGGCTACACCGTGTTGCTGATCGAGCACGACATGCGGCTGGTCATGGGGGTCACCGACCGCATCGTGGTCCTCGAGTTCGGTCGCAAGATCGCCGACGGACTGCCCGCCGAGATCCGCGAGGACCCGAAGGTCATCGCCGCCTACCTGGGGGTGCCCGACGATGACGTCAGCTGACAACGTCGCCACCGAACGTCCCGTGCTGCTCGAGGCTCGCGACGTCGTGGTGCACTACGGTCGCATCAAGGCACTGCACTCGGTGTCGCTGACGGTCCACGAGGGCGAGCTGGTCACCTTGCTCGGCTCCAACGGCGCAGGCAAGACCACGATGATGCGTGCCATCTCCGGCCTGCTGCCGCTGACCTCGGGGTCGGTGTGGTTCGACGGCAAGGACATCAGCCGGGTCAAGGCGCACCGCCGGGTGGCCGACGGTTTGATCCAGGCTCCGGAGGGCCGCGGTGTCTTCCCCGGGATGACGATCCTGGAGAATCTCGAAATGGGCTGCTATGGGCGCAAATTCGCCTCCAAGCACGAACACGCCGAGCGGCTCGACTGGGTGTTGCAGACCTTCCCGCGGCTCGCCGAACGCAAGAACCAGGTCGGTGGCACGCTGTCGGGCGGTGAGCAGCAGATGCTGGCGATCGGCCGCTCGCTGATGGCCCGCCCCAAGGTGCTGCTGCTCGACGAACCGTCCATGGGGCTGGCGCCGATGGTGATCTCCCAGATCTTCCGGATCATCGCCGAGATCAACGCCGGCGGCACCACCGTGCTGCTGGTCGAGCAGAACGCGCAGCAGGCGCTGAGCCGCTCCGACCGCGCCTACATCCTGGAGACCGGCGAGGTCACCAAGACCGGCAACGCCCGAGAGTTGCTGGCCGACGACAGCATCCGGGCCGCCTACCTCGGCGTCGCATAGTCCGTACGTGCGCGCGTTCGCACTCGGGCGAGTGGTGTGAACCCGGCGCTGCGTCGGCTCGTGTCTCACGGTGTGGGTGCTCGATGTTGCGCCCGTGGAATGGAGTGAGTACATGATGCTCAAATTCTTCGCTGCGACATGCCTGGCCGGCATGATCGCCATCGGCGCCGTCGCGCTGGCGCACGCCGCGCCGAACCAGAGCCCGGCGAGCCCGTACATGACCCATCAGCAGCCGACGCCGACAACCACGACGTCGAACGCCCCGACCTATTCGGGCCGCACGGGTTACTGATCGATACGGAATCGCCTGCCGGGCTTCACCCGAACTGAAATGAGCTCAGGCACAGCAGTATTCAGTGGTGAAGCCTAGCGGGCGACGACGACCGACGAGCCGTGGCCGAACAGGCCCTGGTTGGCGGTGATGCCGACCGTGGCGCCGTCGACCTGCCGGCCGGTGGCCTGGCCCTTGAGCTGCCAGGTGAGCTCGCAGACCTGGGCGATGGCCTGCGCGGGTATCGCCTCGCCGAAGCTGGCCAGCCCGCCGGACGGGTTGACCGGGATCCGGCCGCCGATGGTCGTCGCGCCGCTGCGCAGCAGCTGTTCGGCCTCGCCGCGGGCGCACAGGCCGAGGTGTTCGTACCAGTCGAGTTCCAGCGCGGTGGACAGGTCGTAGACCTCGGCGAGGCTAAGGTCTTCGGGGCCGATGCCGGCTTCGGCGTAGGCCGCGTCGAGGATCTGATCCTTGAACACCCGCTGCGGGGCGGGTACCACCGCGGTGGAATCGGTGGCGATGTCGGGCAATTCGGGAAGGTGCTGGGGGTATTGCGGGGTCTGCAGGCTCACCGCACGCACGGCGGGGACGCCCTCGAGGGACCCGAGGTGCTTCTGCGCGAACGATTTACTGGCCACGATCAGCGCGGCGGCGCCGTCGGAGGTCGCGCAGATGTCGAGCAGCCGCAGCGGGTCGGAAACCACCGGGCTGGCGAGCACGTCCTCGACGGTGGCTTCCTTGCGGTAGCGGGCGTTCGGGTTGTCCAGGCCGTGGCGGGCGTTTTTGACCTTCACCTGGGCGAAATCCTCGAGCGTGGCGCCGTAGAGATCCATCCGGCGCCGTGCCAGCAGAGCGAAGTACACGGTGTTGGTGGCGCCGATCAGGTGGAAGCGCTGCCAGTCCGGATCGTTCTTGCGCTCACCGCCCACGGGCGCGAAGAAGCCCTTGGGCGTGGTGTCGGCTCCGATGACCAGCGCGACATCGCAGAACCCGGCCAGGATCTGGGCCCGGGCGCTCTGCAACGCCTGCGAGCCGCTCGCGCAGGCCGCATAACTCGAGGTGACCGGCACCCCGTTCCAGCCCAGCTTCTGGGCGAACGTCGCCCCGGCCACGAAGCCCGGGTAGCCGTTGCGGATCGTGTCGGCGCCGGCCACCAGCTGGATCTGCCGCCAGTCCAGACCGGCTTCGGCCAGCGCGGCGCGGGCGGCCACGACGCCGTACTCGGTGAAGTCGCGGCCCCACTTGCCCCACGGGTGCATGCCCGCGCCGAGAATGTAAACCGGTTCGGGTGCCATCAGGCGTGACCCTCCTTGCTCTTCGTGTCGGCCCGCCGCCAGGCATAGACGATGCGCTCGACCCCGTCGTCGTCGACGTAGAGCGGCATGGTCGCCAGCTCCATCTCCATGCCCACCTTCAAGTCGGCGGCCAGCGTGCCTTCCACCACCTTGCCGAGCACGATTAACCCCTCGTCGGCCAACTCGACCGCGGCAACGGCGAACGGCTCGAACGGATCCGGCGACGGATAGGGCGGCGGCGGCGCGTACCGGTTCTCGGTGTAGCTCCACAGCGTGCCGCGTCGCGACAGGGGGACCTGCGCGAGGTCGTCACCGTCGCAACCCGGGTTGGGGCAGTTGTCGGCGCGCGGCGGGAACACGTAGGTGCCGCACTGATGACACTTGCCGCCGATCAGATACGGGTTGCCCGACCCGTCGGTGGCGAACCAGCCGTCGACCGCGGGCTGCATCGAGATACCAGAAGCTGACACGCGGTCAGCGTACCCAGATCGGCGACAGAACTGAAACGTGTTCCAGTTGGGGCGCCGGCCCCGCCGACGCAAGCCGGGGGGCGGGAACCCCGGGTAGTGGTGCCCAGCATGTCGGCGCCGGTGCCTAGAGTGAAGGCCGTGAGCCCAGCCAAGACCGCACCGGCGACGAAGGCCGGCAAGAAAGCCGAGGCGGGTTCGGCTGACGACAAGCCGACGTTGATGCTCCTGGACGGCAATTCACTGGCTTTCCGTGCGTTCTACGCGCTGCCCGCCGAGAACTTCAAGACGCAGGGCGGGCTGACCACCAACGCGGTCTACGGGTTCACCGCGATGCTGATCAACCTGCTGCGCGACGAGCAGCCCAGCCACATCGCGGCAGCGTTCGACGTATCCAGGCAGACGTTCCGCAAGGAGAAGTACCCGGAGTACAAGGAGGGCCGCTCGGCCACCCCGGACGAATTCCGCGGCCAGATCGACATCACCAAGGAAGTGCTCGGAGCGCTGGGCATCACCGTGCTCGCGGAGGCCGGGTTCGAGGCCGACGACGTGATCGCCACGCTGGCCACCCAGGCGCAGGACGAGGGATACCGCGTCCTGGTGGTCACCGGCGACCGCGACACACTGCAGCTGGTCAGCGACGACGTCACCGTGCTCTACCCCCGTAAAGGAGTCAGCGAGCTGACCCGCTTCACTCCGGAGGCGGTTCAGGAGAAGTACGGGCTGACGCCGTCGCAGTACCCCGACTTCGCGGCCCTGCGCGGCGACCCCAGCGACAACCTGCCCGGCATCCCGGGGGTGGGGGAGAAGACCGCCACCAAGTGGATCGCCGAGTACGGATCGCTGCAGTCGCTGATCGACAACGTCGACAAGGTGAAGGGCAAGGTCGGTGACGCCCTGCGCGCGCACCTGTCGAGTGTCGTACTCAACCGGGAGCTCACCGATCTGGTGAAGGACGTCCCGCTGGCGCAGACGCCTGACACCCTGCGCATGCAGCCGTGGAACCGTGACCAGATCCATCGATTGTTCGACGACCTCGAGTTCCGGGTGCTGCGCGACCGCCTGTTCGACACGCTCGCGTCCGCCGACCCCGAGGTCGATGAAGGCTTCGACGTCCGCGGCGAAGCGCTGGAACCGGGCACGCTGTCCGCATGGCTCGCCGAACAGAGCCGCGGCAGTCGATTCGGGCTCGCCGTGGTCGGCAACCACCTGGCCTTCGACAGCGACGCCACCGCAGTCGCGATCGTGGCGCCCGGCGGGGACGGCCGCTACATCGACACGACGTCGCTGCATCCGGATGACGAGGCTGCGCTCGGCTCGTGGCTGGCCGATGCGGGCGCGCCGAAGGCCCTGCACGAGGCCAAGCTCGCCATGCACGACCTCGAGGGCCGGGGCTGGACGCTGGCCGGTGTCACCTCGGATACGGCCCTGGCCGCCTACCTCGTCCGTCCCGGGCAGCGCAGCTTTGCCCTCGACGACCTCTCGCTGCGCTACCTCAAACGCGAATTGCGCGCGGAAAACCCTGAGCAACAACAGCTTTCACTTCTCGACGACGGTGACGGCGCCGATGACCAGGCGGTGCAGACCCTTCTGCTGCGCGCGAGCGCGGTGATGGATCTCGCCGACGCTCTCGACGAGGAACTGGCGCGCATCGATTCCTCGGCGCTGCTGGGCAACATGGAGTTGCCCGTACAGCGGGTGCTGGCCGGGCTGGAGACCGCGGGCATCGCTGTGGACCTGGCGAGGCTCTCGGAGTTGCAGAGCGAGTTCGCCGGCCAGATCCGCGACGCCGCAGAGGCGGCCTACGCAGTGATCGGCAAGCAGATCAACCTCGGGTCCCCCAAGCAGCTGCAGGTGGTGCTCTTCGACGAGCTGGGGATGCCGAAGACCAAGCGCACCAAGACCGGCTACACCACCGACGCCGACGCGCTGCAGAGTCTTTTCGACAAGACCGGGCATCCGTTCCTTCAGCATCTGCTGACCCATCGCGACGCCACCCGGCTGAAGGTGACCGTCGACGGCCTGCTCGCTTCGACCGCCGCCGACGGCCGCATACACACCACGTTCAACCAGACGATCGCGGCCACCGGACGCTTGTCGTCCACCGAGCCGAACCTGCAGAACATCCCGATCCGCACCGAGGCCGGACGACGCATCCGGGACGCGTTCGTCGTCGGCGCCGGGTACTCGGAATTGATCACCGCCGACTACAGCCAGATCGAGATGCGGATCATGGCCCACCTCTCCCAGGACGCGGGCCTGATCGAGGCGTTCAACACCGGGGAGGACCTGCACTCTTTCGTCGCGTCGCGGGCCTTCGACGTGCCGATCGACGAGGTCACCCCCGACCTGCGCAGGCGGGTGAAGGCGATGTCCTACGGACTGGCCTACGGGTTGAGCGCGTACGGCCTCGCCCAGCAGTTGAAGATCTCGACCGAAGAGGCCAAGGTCCAGATGGACCAGTACTTCGCGCGCTTCGGCGGAATCCGGGACTACCTGCGCGACGTCGTCGACCAGGCCCGCAAGGACGGCTACACCTCGACGGTGTTCGGCCGCCGCCGCTATCTGCCCGAACTCGACAGCAGCAACCGCAACGTGCGCGAGGCCGCCGAACGGGCGGCGCTCAACGCACCGATCCAGGGCAGTGCCGCCGACATCATCAAGGTCGCGATGATCAACGTCGACCGGGCCATCAAGGACGCCGGCCTGGCGTCGCGCATGCTGCTGCAGGTGCACGACGAGTTGCTGTTCGAGGTCGCCGAAAGGGAGCGAGAGGCGCTGGAGGCGCTCGTGCGCGAGCACATGGGCAGTGCGTATCCGCTGAACGTGCCGTTGGAGGTTTCGGTGGGGTACGGCCGCAGTTGGGATGCGGCGGCGCACTGATGGGAGGCCACCCGTTCGACGACGCGATCGAGCTGCACGCCACGCAGCCGGGTCGGATGCGCGGCAAGACCAGCCCGGACTGGGCCAACATGGTCGGCCCGTTCGGCGGCCTCACGGCCGCGGTGCTGCTGCGTGCCATCGAGGAGCAGCCCGACCGGATCGGTGAGCCGGTGTCGCTCACCGTGAACTTCGCCGCGCCGGTTGCCGACGGGGACTTCGACATCGCGACCACGGCCGTCCGCACCAACCGCACCAATCAGCACTGGTACGCCGAGCTGTCGCAGGGTGGTGACGTGAAGACTACGGCGACAGCGGTTTTCGGCGCCCGCCGCGACACCTGGTCGGACACCGAGGCGCCGCCGCTGGATGTGCCGGGCCCTGACGAGATCCCTCCGGGCGGTCTGCATCCGATCGTCGTATGGGCCCGCAACTACGAGATGCGCTATGTCGACGGAGCCATTCCCGGGCGTGAGGCGGCACCGGCGCCGTCGTCGGTGACCACGATGTGGGTGCGCGACCAGCACTCGCGTGGCCTCGACTTCGCCGCGCTCACCGCGTTGAGCGACATCTTCTATCCGCGGGTGTTCCTGCGCCGCGGCGCCGTGTCGCCGGCCGGGACGATCTCGCTCACCACCTACTTCCACGCCGATGGACGCGACCTGGCCGCAGTGGCCGGCGACTACGTGCTCGCCCGTGCCCATGCCAACCGCTTCTCTCGCGGCTATTTCGATCAGTCCGCGCAGCTGTGGAGCAGAAGCGGCGAGCTGCTGGTGACGACGCACCAGGTGGTGTACTTCAAGACCTGATCGCCGCCGGCCGCAGCACTGTGGCCCGTCGGCAGCTATGCGCCGACGATCTCCCAGCGGTCGTTTTCGCCCGGCGCGCCGGCCGTGAGTTTCACCGTGCGGGTGTTGCCCTGCGGATCGGCGGCCGTGCACTCGAACGACTGCCCGATCTCCACCACTTTGAGGCCCGAACCGCAGTCCACCGTCACGTCGAAGCCGCGATCCCGCGAGATGTCGCCGGCCAGGGATCCGGCCGTCCGCTCGAGGTCGAAGACGGTGTCGAGGGTCTTGAAGTCGACGTTCCCCTCGTCATCGGTGGCCGTCGCGAGAACCCGTACGGTGTTTCCGTCGACGTCCGCCTTGCAGATCAACGTGTCGCCGGACTTCAACTCGGAGGGTTTCGGGCAGGCGACGCCGGAAACCTGGCGCGAGATTTCTTTGTAGGAGTTGTTCAACTCGTCTGCGATGCCCTTCTCCAGCTTCGCGTAGTCGGGCCCACCCACCGACGCGGAGAACTGACACGCCGCCACCGCGGCGCTGACGACGACCAGGCCGAGCAGCGGCCGCATCGCTGGCACACAAAAAAGTTACCGCGCGACGGCGACAATTTGACGCGAACGAATGTTTTCATCATGCCGATGCCCGCCGCCGACCCAGCCTGTGACGAGGCGGGTTTGTCCTGCGTGGACCCCGTCGAGTAGCCTGAACAAGCACCTGTGTGCGTACGACTCCGCGGGTGCATCAAGAACAAAGAATTTGTCCCTACGATTAAACCTGTCCGGAGCAACCCACCACATGCCAAGTCCCTCCGTCACCTCTCCGCAAGTAGCCCTCAACGACATCGGCTCTGCAGAGGACTTTCTCGCCGCCATCGACAAGACCATCAAATACTTCAACGATGGCGACATCGTCGAAGGGACCATCGTCAAGGTCGACCGCGACGAAGTCTTGCTCGACATCGGCTACAAGACCGAAGGTGTCATCCCTTCTCGCGAGCTCTCCATCAAGCACGACGTCGACCCCAATGAGGTTGTGTCCGTCGGCGACGAGGTCGAAGCCCTGGTCCTCACCAAGGAGGACAAAGAAGGCCGCCTGATCCTGTCCAAGAAGCGCGCTCAGTACGAGCGTGCCTGGGGCACCATCGAAGAGCTCAAGGAGAAGGACGAGGCCGTCAAGGGCACCGTCATCGAGGTCGTCAAGGGCGGCCTGATCCTCGACATCGGCCTGCGCGGCTTCCTGCCCGCGTCGCTGGTCGAGATGCGCCGCGTCCGCGATCTGCAGCCGTACATCGGCAAGGAGATCGAGGCCAAGATCATCGAGCTCGACAAGAACCGCAACAACGTGGTGCTCTCGCGCCGCGCCTGGCTGGAGCAGACCCAGTCCGAGGTGCGCAGCGAATTCCTCAACCAGCTCACCAAGGGCGCCATCCGCAAGGGTGTCGTGTCCTCGATCGTCAACTTCGGCGCGTTCGTCGATCTCGGCGGCGTCGACGGCCTGGTGCACGTCTCCGAGCTGTCCTGGAAGCACATCGACCACCCGTCCGAGGTGGTCCAGGTGGGCGACGAGGTCACCGTCGAGGTGCTCGACGTGGACATGGACCGCGAGCGGGTCTCGTTGTCGCTCAAGGCCACTCAGGAAGATCCGTGGCGCCACTTCGCCCGCACGCACGCCATCGGTCAGATCGTGCCGGGCAAGGTCACCAAGCTGGTGCCGTTCGGTGCTTTCGTCCGCGTCGAGGAGGGCATCGAGGGTCTGGTGCACATCTCCGAGCTGTCGGAGCGGCACGTCGAGGTCCCGGACCAGGTGGTCCAGGTCGGCGACGACGCGATGGTCAAGGTCATCGACATCGACCTGGAGCGTCGCCGCATCTCGCTGAGCCTCAAGCAGGCCAACGAGGACTACTCCGACGAGTTCGAGGCCTGGAAGTACGGCATGGCCGACAGCTACGACGACCAGGGCAACTACATCTTCCCCGAAGGCTTCGACGCCGAGACCAACGAGTGGCTCGAAGGCTTCGAGAAGCAGCGTGACGAGTGGGAGGCCCGCTACGCGGAGGCCGAGCGCCGCCACAAGATGCACACCGCCCAGATGGAGCGCTTCGCAGCGGCCGAGGCAGCCGAGGCCGCCAAGCCCGCCTCCAGCGGTTCGTCGCGGTCCGACGAGTCCTCCGCCGGCGGATCGCTCGCCAGCGATGCGCAGCTCGCCGCCCTGCGCGAAAAGCTCGCAGGCAACGCGTAATACGCTCAACGATCGAACGCCCCGGCTCACCCGAGCCGGGGCGTTCGTCGTATCGGGGTTTGAGAGACTGGTGCCGTGCTGCGCATTGGATTGACCGGAGGTATCGGAGCAGGCAAGTCCACGGTGTCCGCCACGTTCAGTGAACTCGGCGGGGTCGTCGTCGACGGAGACGTCATCGCCCGGGAGGTCGTCGAGCCGGGGACCGAGGGGCTCGCCAAGCTGGTCGAGGCGTTCGGCGACGACATCCTGGCGCCGGACGGCTCGCTGAACCGGCCGGCGCTGGCCGCCATCGCGTTCAGCGATGACGAGAAGCGCGCGACGTTGAACGGGATCGTGCATCCGCTTGTCGGACAACGACGTTCGGAGCTGATCGCGGCCGCGGCCGATGACGCGGTGATCGTCGAGGACATCCCGTTGCTGGTGGAATCGCAGATGGCGCCGATGTTCCCGCTCGTGATCATCGTGCATGCCGACGCCGAAGTCCGGGTCAAGCGATTGATCGAATACCGCGGATTCAGCGAGGAGGACGCCCGGGCCCGCATCGCCGCCCAGGCCACCGAGGAGCAGCGGCGCGCGGTTGCCGATGTCTGGCTGGACAATTCGGGCAGCGCCGACCAACTCGTCGGCAAGGCCCGAGCGTTGTGGCAGGAGCGCATCCACCCCTTCGCGCTGAACCTGCAGGCAGGACGGCCGGCCGAGGCCTCACCGCACGTGGTGTCAGCCGACCCGCGGTGGCCGGCACAGGCACAGCGGATCCTGGCCCGGTTGCGGACGGCCTGCGGCCACCGTGCGTCGCGGGTGGACCACGTCGGGTCCACCGCGGTGCCGGGGCTGGACGCCAAAGACGTCATCGACGTCCAGGTGACCGTCGCGTCCCTGGCGGTCGCCGACGAGCTCGCCGAGGCGCTGCGGGCAGCCGGTTACGTCCGCACCTCGATCATGCGGGACATGGCGAAGCCGGAGGCGCGCAGCACCGTCGCGGAGTTCGACCGGGCCGACGACGAGGCGCTGTGGGGCAAGAGGCTCTACAGCTCGGCCGACCCCGGCCGGCCCACCAACGTCCACGTGCGCGTCGCCGGGTGGCCCAACCAGCAGTTCGCGTTGCTGTTCGTCGACTGGCTGAAGGCCGAGCCCGCCGCCCGAGCGGAGTACCTGGAGCTCAAGCGCCGGATCGCCGCGCAGGGACCCGCGAGCACGGCGGACCACGCCGAAACGAAGGAGCCGTGGCTCGTCGACGCGTACCGCCGGGCCTGGGCCTGGGCCGACGCGTCGGGCTGGCGGCCCGAAGCCTGATGCGTGTCTTGCTCAGGTGGCGGATCTCGCCGACCACGTCAGCGGCCGCTCCGGTCCGCGTTCGCGTGGATCGCCTCGCGACAGTAGGCCGCGAAGCCCGGGAGCCCGAATGATTCGTCGTACCTGGCGACGTATCTCGGGTCGCTCACGTACATGTCGCCCAGGTTGCGGTGGAAGGCCGGAGGGCAGTCGTAGAACCACCGATTCACGTGGACCCGGTGTTGCTCCGCCGCATCCATCGCCTCAGTGGAGTCGGCTGGCAGCCCAGCGCGGAACGCGTCGGACAGGGCCTTCTCGACGGCTTCTCCCTCAGCCTTGATCCGGACCCATTCCTCCTTGCCGTAGGACTTCGTTCGGCGCTGCGATTCCTTCCACTCTGCGGTCTCGCCCCACTTCTGCTCGGCCTCTGCCTGATAATCGTCGAAGCCCTCACCGAACAGCTCGCGCATGTCGTCGTCGGTCATGGGGGTGTTCGCCATTGCCTTCTCCAATGCCTGATCGATGGCATCGACGAGGTTCTTCATCTCATCGAGCCGGGACATGACGCGTTCGCGCTGTCGAATCAGGTGGCTGACCTCGTCGCCCTCGTCCAACAGGCTCGCGATCTCGTCAAGAGGCAGCTCGAGCCGGCGGTAAACGATGATCTGGGACAAGCGCGTCAGGTCCGCCGACGTGTAGACCCGGTAAGCCGAGGCGTTACGCCGACTCGGAGTCAGCAACCCGATTTCGTCGTAGTGGTGAAGTGTCCGGACCGTGATGCCGAATCGCTCTGCGACCTCGCCCACGGTCATGTCGTCCACCTGCATCTCCTGCGTCACGTCGACCAGGCTGGTGCCTCACGTCAGGTGAGGGTCAAGTCTTCCCGGTCGACGCCTCAGGCCGGTGGCGGCGCGGTGGCCGGCGCCCCGGGGATCGGGATGTCGAGCGGCGCGCCGCACTGCAGCGTCCCGTAGAGCGGATCGTCCTTGACGTGGAACAGCCTCGGCGCGATGAACTGGTCGGCCTGAGCGACGATCTGGTCGTCGACCAGGATCTCGCAGTGCAGGTTCGATCCGTACGGCCACTGGATCGACAGCTGCATACCGGCCTGCTTGGGGTCGGTGAGGACCGTGTTCACCTCGAAGGTCTGACCGGGCAGCATCGTCGGCTGAGCGCTGTTGACGTTCTGATCGTCCTGCTTGTAGGCGACCACCGCGCCGCGGGAGGTGCCGTCGGCGCGTGCCCGGTAGACGACGTTGTGCTGCAGGCCCGGTGCGGGCTCCTGCACCTGCGGCGCACCGTCGGGATCGGCCGATGCGGTCCCGGGGACCACCTGCGCAACCAGCAACGACGCCGCCGCGGCACCGACCGCCGCGCGGACGCTGCGGGTCCGTTTGCTCGCACTCACAGTCAGGAGTCTAGGCCGCGCGCCAGGTCAAGGTGATACCGATGCTCGCCAACCAGCGGTCCAGGTCGTAGTCGTGCCTGGCCAGCGCGTCGACCGTGGCGACGGCGGTGCGCACCGCGTGCTCGCCGCTCTCCGCGTTGAGCAGGCCGTCCCGTACCGCGGCGAACAGTTCGTCCACGTCGGTGACGTGCACCCCGCGACCGGTGCGCAGCACCAGGTCCAGGTAGTGGTCCTCGCCGTGCCAGCACACCGGTCCTGCGGTGTAGACGCCGACATCGAGGTAGTAGTCCTGCTCGCGCTCGTGGCCGGGGTTGAAGTGGAACACGGTGATCCGCAGCCCCAGGGCGGGGAGCAGCCACGACTCCAGGTAGTGGAACTGCGCGCGACCCGGGGTGGGCCGGGCCATGTAGAGCCCCCACGGCTGGACGGTGTAGACGTCCACCGCCCTGACGACGCCCTTGGGGTCGGTGTTGGTGTGGGCCGCGAGGTCGAAGGTCTCGTGCTTGGGAGGATGGATGCCGACCAGGATAAGCGCAGGCAGCGGCCCGCAGGAACAGAACATGTCGGCGCAGGGTTCTACCCTGTGAACATGGCTTTCGCGACCGAACACCCCGTGCTTGCGCACTCGGAGTACCGCCCGGTGGACCAGATCGTCCGCTCCGGCGCGCGCTTCGAGGTGGTCAGCGAATATCAGCCCGCGGGAGATCAGCCCGCGGCGATCGACGAGTTGGAGCGCAGGATCCGCGCCGGCGAGCGGGACGTGGTGCTGCTCGGCGCCACCGGCACCGGCAAGTCGGCGACCACGGCGTGGCTCATCGAACGGCTGCAGCGGCCCACGCTGGTGATGGCGCCGAACAAGACGCTGGCCGCCCAGCTGGCCAACGAGCTACGAGAGATGTTGCCGCACAACGCTGTCGAGTACTTCGTCTCGTACTACGACTACTACCAGCCCGAGGCCTACATCGCGCAGACCGACACCTACATCGAGAAAGACAGCTCGATCAACGACGACGTCGAACGGTTGCGCCACTCGGCGACGTCGAGCCTGCTGTCGCGGCGCGATGTCGTGGTGGTGGCGTCAGTGTCCTGCATCTACGGCCTCGGCACGCCGCAGTCCTACATGGATCGGTCCGTCGAGCTGAAAGTCGGCGACGAGGTCCCGCGTGATGCGTTGTTGCGGCTGCTCGTCGACGTCCAATACACCCGCAACGACATGGCGTTCACCCGCGGTACGTTCCGTGTGCGCGGCGACACCGTCGAGATCATCCCGTCCTACGAAGAGTTGGCGGTGCGGATCGAATTCTTCGGCGACGAGGTCGAAGAGCTGTACTACCTGCATCCGCTGACGGGCGACATCATCCGCAAGGTGGATACGCTGCGGATCTTCCCGGCGACGCACTACGTGGCCGGCCCCGAGCGCATGGCGCAGGCGATCTCGACGATCGAGGCCGAGCTCGAGGAGCGCCTCGCCGAGCTCGAGGGTCAGGGCAAGCTGCTCGAGGCGCAACGGCTGCGCATGCGCACGAACTACGACGTCGAGATGATGCGCCAGGTCGGCTTCTGCTCGGGCATCGAGAACTACTCGCGCCACATCGACGGCCGCCCGGCGGGGTCGGCCCCGGCCACCCTGCTCGACTACTTCCCCGAGGACTTCCTGTTGGTCATCGACGAGTCGCACGTCACCGTGCCGCAGATCGGCGGCATGTACGAGGGCGACATGTCGCGCAAGCGCAACCTGGTCGATTTCGGGTTCCGGCTCCCGTCGGCGGTCGACAACCGTCCACTGACCTGGGAGGAGTTCGCCGACCGTATCGGCCAGACGGTGTACCTGTCGGCCACCCCGGGACCCTACGAACTCAGCCAGACCGCAGGCGAGTTCGTCGAGCAGGTCATTCGACCCACCGGCCTGGTGGATCCGCAGGTCATCGTCAAGCCGACCAAGGGCCAGATCGACGACCTGATCGCCGAGATCCGCAAGCGCACCGAGCGTGACGAGCGGGTACTGGTCACGACGCTGACGAAGAAGATGGCCGAGGACCTCACCGACTATCTGCTGGAGATGGGCATCCGGGTCCGGTACCTGCACTCGGAAGTCGACACCCTGCGTCGCGTCGAACTACTCCGGCAGCTGCGGCTGGGGGAGTACGACGTGCTGATCGGCATCAACCTGCTGCGTGAGGGCCTCGACCTTCCCGAGGTCTCGCTCGTGGCGATTCTCGACGCCGACAAGGAAGGCTTCCTGCGGTCGCCGCGCAGCTTGATCCAGACCATCGGACGTGCGGCGCGAAATGTGTCGGGCGAGGTCCACATGTACGCCGACAAGATGACCGACTCGATGAAAGAGGCCATCGACGAAACGGAACGGCGCCGCGCCAAGCAGATCGCCTACAACACAGAGCACGGCATCGATCCGCAGCCGTTGCGCAAGAAGATCGCCGACATCCTCGATCAGGTGTACCGGGAGGCCGACGACACCGAGACCGTGGAAATCGGTGGTTCGGGCCGCAACGCGTCCCGGGGCAGACGCGCTCAGGGCGAGCCCGGGCGGGCGGTCAGCGCCGGCGTCATCGAGGGCCGCGACACCTCGAACATGCCCCGCGCCGAGTTGGCGGATCTGATCAAGGACCTGACCGAGCAGATGATGACCGCGGCACGGGATCTGCAGTTCGAGTTGGCCGCACGCATCCGTGACGAGATCGCCGACCTGAAGAAGGAACTCCGTGGCATGGACGCCGCCGGGCTGAAATGACTTGATCTCAACCCCTGTTGAGGTCCTACGGTCGACGCTGTGACCGAAACCGTGTCCGTCGCAGCCGGTGGTTGGCGCGAACTGCTGGGTCCGAAGCACCTGGGGGCGTCGGCTGTGCTCGCCGGCGGTGTGGCGCTGTATGCCACCAACGAGTTCCTCACGATCAGCCTGATGCCGAGCGCGGTCGCCGACATCGGCGGCCAGCGGTTCTACGCCTGGGTGACCACGGTGTATCTGGTCGGCTCGGTGATGGCCGCGACGACGGTGCACGCTGTGCTCGTGCGGCTCGGTCCGCGGTGGTCGTATCTGTTGTGCTCGAGCATGTTCGGGGCCGGCAGTCTCGGGTGCGCGCTGGCTCCGAGCATGGAGGTGCTGCTCGCGGGCCGGACGGTCCAGGGTGCCGCCGGCGGGCTACTGGCCGGCCTGGGTTATGCCGTGATCAACACGGCGTTGCCGAGTTCGTTGTGGACGAAGGCATCGGCTCTGGTGTCCGCGATGTGGGGGGTGGGCACGCTGGTCGGCCCCGCAGCGGGTGGTCTGTTCGCCCAGTACGGCTCCTGGCGGTGGGCGTTCGGTGTCCTGGTGGCGATGACGGCGGCGATGGCGGTGCTCGTGCCGATCGTGTTGCCGGGCCGTCGATCCCGGGAATCGGCCGCCGGCCGGATGGCGATCCCGATCCGGTCGCTGGTGCTCCTCGGTGCCGCGGCACTTGTGGTCAGCGTGGCGGGCATCCCGCACGACGTCCGCGCGACCGGAGCCCTGGTGCTGGCGGGGGTAGGTCTCGTGGTGGTGTTCGTGTTCGTCGATCGCCGTGTGCGCGCGTCGGTCCTCCCGCCGAGCGCCTTCGGGCCGGGACCGCTGAAGTGGATCTACCTGACGATGGGCACTCTGATGGCCGCGACGATGGTGGACATGTACGTGCCGCTGTTCGGGCAGCGGCTGGCGCACCTGACCCCGGTGGCGGCAGGGTTTCTTGGCGCGGGGTTGGCCGTCGGATGGACCATCGGTGAGATCAGCAGTGCGTCATTGAGCCACCCGGGCGTGATCGTCCGTGCCGTCGCGGTGGCTCCGGTGGTGATGGCCGTCGGTCTCTCGGCCGGGGCGGTTGTGCTGCGCGACGACGCCATCGGCGGATGGGTCCCCCTCTGGGCTGTCGGCCTGATCGTCAGCGGTGCGGGGATCGGCATCGCGTGGCCGCACCTGTCGGCATGGGCGATGGGGAAGGTCGACGATCCAGCGGAAGGGCCCGCCGCTGCCGCGGCGATCAACACCGTGCAGCTCATCTCGGGCGCATTCGGTGCCGCACTGGCCGGCGTCGTCGTCAACGTCGCCGGCACCGGCAATGCGACGGCGTCCCGCTGGCTGTTCGCCTGCTTCGCGGTGCTGGCCGCGTCGGCGGCCCTGGCGTCGGTGCGAAGCGGGCGTCCTGTCGACCGCACTGGTTGTGCCGTGCCGGGTGCGCCGCCCGATGCTCGATGCGGTGGGTAGAGTACGTCGCGTCCAGCGGCAGCGAGCTCCGTCGAGTGAGGTGAAGGCGTGACGTGGCTCTTGTTGACGCTTGCCATCGTCAGCGAAGTGGCCGCGACGTTGTCGCTCAAGGGGTCTGCGACGAACCCGGCTCTCTACGTGGTGGTCGTCCTCGGCTACCTCGCTTCGTTCGTGTTTCTCACCCTGGTGTTGAAGCGGGGGATGGGCCTGGGCGTGGCGTACGGCATCTGGGGCGCGATCGGCGTCGCACTGACCGCGACGCTATCGGCTCTCATCTTCGGCGAGGCATTCACCGCCGTGATGGTGATCGGCCTGGGCTGCATCATCGCCGGCGTCTTGCTGGTCGAAACCGGTTCGCGCACGGATGATCTCGCGCCCGATCCGGATGGACACCGGCAGTGACCATGGTCGCGTACGGCCTGTTGGCAGCAGCGATCGTGTCCGAAGTCGCGGGCACACTGGCGCTACGGGTCGCCGCGCACGGCCGCACGTCGTTCTACGCGATCGTCGTGGCCGGTTATGTGCTGGCCTTCGGCCTGCTGTCGGTGTCGCTGCGGCACGGCATGCCCCTGGGCGTGGCGTACGGCATCTGGTCCGCAGCCGGCGTGGCACTGACCGCCGTCGCCTCGCGGGCGCTGTTCGACGAACCACTGACGCGCCGAATGGTCATGGGCATCGCGCTCATCGCGGCCGGCGTCCTCCTGGTCGAATTCGGCGCCGCCGCGTGATGCGCGTGTGACCTATCCGGTGAGCGAAGCCGGGCGCGCAATTATCGTCGAAGCCGATTCCTCCGCGGCTGGTTCGCAAAACGAATCGGCAACTGTTCGATCACTATTGCGCTGCCGCGGTATTCGAATTTGCTGAAACTGTGTCAGCGTGTTCGCGTGCGCACACTCCAGGTTGCCTGTGCCCTCGTTGTCGCAGTGGTGACGGGGGGAGCCCTGTCGGTTGCCGCTGTCACCGCACCCGTTGCCAAGGCGGACGCATGTCCCGATGTCGAGGTGGTATTCGCCCGCGGCACCTCGGACAAATCCGGTGTGGGCCCCATCGGGCAGGTCTTCATCCAGACATTGAAATGGAAGTTGATCGGCAAGAGGGTCGCCGCCTATGCCGTCGACTACCCCGCGAGCTGGAACTTCGCACAGTCCACGTCGCAGGGCGCGGTGGATGCCAACAAGCATGTGCAGTACACGGCCGGCGTATGCCCGCAAACGAAGATCGTTCTCGGCGGGATGTCGCAGGGCGCAGGGGTGATCGACCTGATCGCCATCGGAAACCGGAAACTCTGGTTGTTCACTCCGTCGCCGCTGCCGGACGCCATGGTCAACCACGTCGCGGCGATCGCGGTGTTCGGCAATCCATCGAGGGACTACCCGGGCTTCGGCCCCTTGACCAAGATCAGCCCGCTGTACGGTGACAGGACCATCGACCTGTGCGCAACCGGAGATCCGTTTTGCTCCAACGGCCACGATCTGTTTGCCCACTTCGCCTACCCGCTGAACGGCATGGTCAACGAGGCGGCCGGTTTCGTCGCCCGCAGGGTGCTCGGCCGAGACACCTGACACGAATTTGCCCTGACGACGGTTGCGTGACGAGTGGCCACCCGACGTCACCGAAGCGCCTCCGGCCGATATCGGTTCGGTAACCGCCGGCAGAGGGTGGCTGCGGCGGGCGCTAGGTGTCTCGGGAGGCGGGGGCGCTGATCGAAGCTCGAGGAAAGACCTTGTCACGCAGCATGAATCGCATCGGCGCCGCGATTTGTCGCGGTTGCCATCTGCCCGCTTGCCATGAGTTTCCCTCCCGCTCACCGGGATCCGGCACCGGGTGTGCCCTGCCTCGACCTGGTTCAGCAGTTGGCCGCAGAGCCACCGAGCGTTTCCGAGCCCATCCGAATTGCCGCTGACGCTCTCAACGGAGTTGCACCAGCGGAGCTTTCAGTGGTGCCGCCCCTGCCGGTCGCCGACGCGGTGCACGGGGCGACCGCGATGGCGACTCCTGGCCCGGTGCCGCTGTCGGGCGTGCCACTCGGTGACGCGGTGCCAGGAATGCGGTTGCTGCCCGATACCCTCCCGGTTCCGCAGGATCTGGTGTGCGAGGGCACCGCGTGGGCCGAAAAACGCACACCCGGCGACCCACATCAGGACAGCGACGGAACCGCTGTGGCCGCCAGCCGCACCCACTGGTGACGAGGAACACAGTTTATGTTGTCGCACAGCGACTTTCCGCTGGTGTAGTCGTCGTCACCTCGCGGCGGTCGCTATGACGTTGTTCGCGTTCCATGCCGCGCGTGCAGGGCGAATGCGATGTTCGTGTGCTGATTCATACCCATGTTCGACCGATGCCGGGTTACTGTCACGAGGGCGTAGCAACTGACACTGGAGGATATGGATGAGCGGATATCAAACCGTGGTGGTTGGCACGGACGGATCGGATTCGTCGTTGCGTGCCGTGGACCGCGCCGGTCAGATCGCCGCCGGGTCGGGTGCGAAGGTCGTCGTCGCGACGGCCTACTTTCCCCAGGGTGAGGACCAGCGGGCCGCTGACGTCCTCAAAGAAGAGGGCTACAAGATGTCGGGGAACGCTCCGATCTACGCGATCCTGCGCGAGGCACGCGACCGTGCCAAGGCTGCGGGCGCGGAGAACGTCGAGGAGAAGGCCGTCGTCGGCGCACCGGTCGACGCACTGGTCGACCTCGCTGAGGAAGTCGGCGCAGACCTGCTCGTTGTAGGCAACGTCGGCCTCAGCACGATCGCCGGCCGTCTGCTCGGGTCCGTGCCCGCCAACGTGGCGCGCCGGTCCAAGACCGACGTCTTGATCGTGCACACCACGCCCTGACCAGGCGCGACATTCGACGAACCCTGGGCCGGCGAACCGCCGACCCAGGGTTCTCGGTTGTCAGGTGGCCGACGCCTTCGCGATCGCGGCGATCGCCGCGTCCAGGGTGGCGTTGAACTCGTCGTCGCTCTGCTGGGCGGTTAGGCCCTCGGTGAGCGCGCGGGAGAAGCTCGCGATCACACCGTGGTTGGCGGCCAGCTTGTCGCAGGCGTCGTCGCGGTTGTAGCCGCCCGAGAGTGCCACGACCCGCAACACCTTGGGGTGCTCGACGAGCTCGCGGTAGAAGTCGTCCACGTCGGGCAGCGTCAGCTTCAGCATGACCTTCTGGCCGTCGGCGAGCCCGTCGAGGCCGGCCAGTAGTGCAGCCTTGAGCTGTTCTTCGGCCTTGGCCTTCTCGGGGCTGTGGATGTCGACCTCGGGCTCGATGATCGGCACCAGACCCTTCGCGAGAACCTGCCGGCCCACCTCGAACTGCTGGTCGACAACCGCCTGCACACCGGCACCGGGCAGCTTGATCACCGAGCGTTCCTTGGTGCCGAAGACGCCGTTGGCCGCGGCGCGGTCGAGCAGCTCGTCGAGACCGGGCATCGGCTTCATGGTCTGGGCGCCGTCCTTCTCCTCGGCGAGGCCCTTGTCGATCTTGAGGAACGGCACGATGTTCTTGACGTTCCACAGATAGTCGGCGGTCGGACGGCCCTCGATCTGGCGGTCCATCGTCATCTCGAACAGAATCGCGCCCATGATCCGGTCGCCGTCGAAGGCGGGGCTGGTGATGATGCGGGTCCTCATCTGGTGCACCAGATCGAACATCTCCGCCTCGCCAGAGTAGGCATCCTCGGCAATGCCGTACAGCTTCAACGCCTTGGGCGTGCTGCCGCCACTCTGGTCCAGCGCCGCGATGAAGCCCGCGCCGCTGTGCGCCTTCTTCAACTGTTCGTCGTTCATGCCCATCTCCTTACCAGGCCAGGTCGGTGTCCCGGCATCGCCTCGGCCCCACCATATGCCGTTGCGAAAACCAGAAACTCTCCCGGTCCTGGTGCCACACTCAGCGTGACGGAGAGGGCGACCATGACAGCAACAGTTGGCAGAGCTGGAATCGCGCGTCGCAAGAACGGCTCCCCACCGCCCGATGTGCCCTTGGCAGATATCGATCTGGGGACGATGGAGTTCTGGATGCAGGACGACGACGTGCGCGACGGGGCGTTCGCGACGCTACGGCGCGAGTCGCCGATCACGTTCTTCGAGGTCCCCGAGATCGCCGGATTCCCGCCGGGAGCCGGTCATTGGGCGCTGACGACCCATGACGACGTTCATCACGCAAGCCGCCACCCGGAGATCTTCAGCTCAGTGCCGACGAGCACGGCCCTCAGCGACGTGCCGGCCGAAATCGCCGAGTTCCTCGGCTCCATGATCAGCCTGGACGATCCGCGCCATCTCCGGCTGCGCAAGATCGTCAACCGTGCCTTCACCCCGAAGGTGGTGGCCCGCATCGAGGACAGCGTGCGCGACCGGGCCCGAACGTTGGTGGCGAACATGGTGGCGCGTCATCCCGACGCGCGTGCCGACTTCGTGGCCGAGGTGTCGGGTCCGCTTCCGCTGCAGATCATCTGCGACATGATGGGTATCCCCGAAGAGGACGAGCACAAGGTCTTCCACTGGACGAACGTGATGCTGGGTGTCGGGGACGACGAGGCCTCGGGAGAGTTCGCCGAGGTTGTCGAGGTGATCAACGAGATCGCCCAGTACGGGATGGCGCTGGCCGAGGAGCGTCGGGTCCGGCCTGGCGAGGACCTCACGACCAATCTGGTGCAGGCCGAGGTCGACGGCGAGCAGTTGACGTCGTCCGAAATCGCATCGTTTTTCATCCTGCTGTCGGCCGCGGGCAATGAGACGACGCGCAACGCGATCAGCCACGGCATGGTGGCGCTGAGCCGGTACCCCGAACAGCGCGACATCTGGTGGAACGACTTCGACGGTGTCGCCGCAACCGCGGTCGAGGAGATCGTTCGGTGGGCGTCACCGGTGATCTTCATGCGGCGCAACCTGACTCGCGACATCGAGATGCGGGGAATCCCGATGAAGGCCGGCGCCAAGATCTCGATGTGGTACAACTCCGCCAACCGCGACGAAACGACGTTCGCCAACCCAAGGCTGTTCGACGTGACACGCGACCCGAATCCGCACTTCGGCTACGGCGGCGGCGGCGCCCATTTCTGCCTGGGCGCCAACCTGGCCCGTCGGGAGATCCGGGTGTTGTTCGAGGAGCTCCACCGGCAGATCCCCGACGTGATCGCAGTCGACGAGCCCGCGATCCTGCACTCTGCATTCATCCACGGCATCAAGCGGCTGCCCGTGGAGTGGACGCCGCCGGCCTAGGGGAGACCCGGCACGAATGTGGCGGTCTCACCAACCTCGCTGACGCCATTCGCCGAGGTGCGGACGTTCGGCTCCGAGCGTCGTATCGTCGCCGTGTCCTGGATACACGGCGGTCTGATCTGCGAACTTGTCGAACACCTTGCTGCTCACATCGCCCAGCAGTTGCTCGAAGTCGCCTTCTTTCCAGGTCTTGCCGACACCGCCGGGAAAGAGGCAGTCACCGGTGAACAGGTGCACCCGCTCGTCGCCGGCATTCTCGAGTGCCAGCGCGACGGAGCCGGGCGTGTGCCCGCGGAGATGGATGACGTCGAACCTGAGCTCGCCGATATCGAGGGTGTCGCCGTCGGCCAGTATCCGGTTTGGCTTCACGGGCAGGGGGCCGGCGTCGAGCGAGTGCGCCGCGGTGGGAGCACCCGTGACATCGGCCACCTGCTCGAGAGCGAGCCAGTGGTCCTGGTGCTGGTGGCTGGTCACGATCAGCGAGAGCTTCGGCGCGTACCGTGCGATGAGCTCGAGCAGGATCGAGGCATCGTTGGCCGCGTCGATGAGTAGTGTCTGTCCGGTTTGGGAACAGGTCACGAGGTAGGCGTTGTTGTCCATGGGGCCCACGGACACCTTGACGATCGAGGCGCCCGGGATGGTTCGTCGCGCCGCCGTCCGGGGCTCGACGTGGCCCGTGTAGTTGTCGTCGACGACTGTCATGGTCAGTCACGTTACTTCCCCTGGTGGCGGCTGCGCCGACACCGTCGATGAAAGTTGTCGGTGGGCACACCTAGCATGGGCCTGTACTGCGTAACTCGAAAGGACACCGTTGGCTGACCGCCTAGTTGTCAAGGGTGCCCGGGAGCACAATCTGCGTGGCGTCGACCTGGAGCTGCCGCGCGACGCGATGATCGTGTTCACCGGGCTGTCGGGCTCCGGTAAGTCGTCGCTGGCGTTCGACACGATCTTCGCCGAGGGGCAGCGCCGCTACGTGGAGTCGCTGTCGGCGTACGCCCGCCAATTCCTGGGCCAGATGGACAAGCCCGACGTCGACTTCATCGAGGGGCTCTCGCCCGCCGTGTCCATCGACCAGAAGTCGACCAACCGCAATCCCCGGTCGACGGTCGGCACCATCACCGAGGTCTACGACTACCTGCGTCTGCTCTACGCCAGGGCGGGCACGCCGCACTGCCCGGTCTGCGGTGAACGCATCGCACGGCAGACCCCGCAACAGATCGTCGACCAGGTCCTCGCCATGGACGAGGGCCTGCGGTTCCAGGTGCTCGCACCGGTGGTCCGCACCCGCAAGGGCGAGTTCGTCGACCTGTTCGACAAACTCAACACGCAGGGGTATAGCCGGGTCCGCGTCGACGGCGTGGTGCACTCGCTGACCGACCCGCCGAAGCTCAAGAAGCAGGAGAAGCACGACATCGAGGTGGTCGTCGACCGCCTGACGGTGAAGGCCAGCTCAAAGCAGCGCCTCACGGATTCGGTCGAGACCGCTCTGAATCTCGCCGACGGCATCGTCGTGCTGGAGTTCGTCGACCGCGAAGACGACCACCCCCACCGCGAGCAGCGCTTCTCGGAGAAGCTGGCGTGCCCGAACGGTCATCCGCTGGCCGTCGACGACCTCGAGCCGCGGTCGTTCTCGTTCAACTCGCCGTACGGCGCCTGCCCGGAGTGCACCGGCCTGGGCATCCGGAAGGAAGTCGACCCCGACCTCGTCGTGCCCGATCCGGACCTCACCCTCGCCGAGGGCGCGATCGCCCCGTGGTCGATGGGACACACCGCGGAGTACTTCACGAGGATGCTGTCCGGTCTCGGCGACCAGCTCGGGTTTGACGTCGACACGCCGTGGAAGAAGCTGCCCGCCAAGGCGCGCAGGGCGATCCTCGAAGGCTGCGACGAGCAGGTGCACGTGCGGTACAAGAACCGCTACGGCCGGACGCGGTCCTACTACGCCGACTTCGAGGGCGTCATGGCGTTCCTGCAGCGGCGCATGGAGCAGACCGACTCCGAGCAGATGAAGGAGCGGCTCGAGGGATTCATGCGGGACGTGCCGTGCCCCGAGTGCAACGGCACCCGCCTCAAGCCGGAGATCCTCGCGGTCACGCTGGCGGCCGGCGACTTCGGTGCCAAGTCGATCGCCGAGGTCGCGGAGCTGTCGATCGCCGACTGCGCGGCGTTCCTCAACGCGCTCACCCTCGGCACCCGGGAGCAGGCCATCGCCGGGCAGGTGCTCAAGGAGATCCAGTCCCGGCTGGGCTTCCTGCTCGATGTCGGGCTGGACTACCTCTCGCTGTCGCGGGCGGCCGGCACGCTGTCCGGCGGTGAGGCGCAACGCATCCGGCTGGCCACCCAGATCGGCTCCGGGCTGGTCGGGGTGCTCTATGTGCTCGACGAGCCGTCCATCGGCCTGCACCAGCGCGACAACCGCCGGTTGATCGAGACCCTGGTGCGGCTGCGCGACCTCGGAAACACGCTGATCGTGGTCGAGCACGACCTCGACACCATCGCCCACGCCGACTGGGTCGTCGACATCGGCCCCGCGGCCGGCGAGCACGGCGGTCAGATCGTGCACAGCGGGACCTACCAGGACCTGCTCAAGAACCCGAATTCGATCACCGGCGCCTACCTCTCGGGCAAGGAGGCGATCGAGGTCCCGGTGATGCGACGCGTGGTCGACAAGAAGCGCCAGCTCACCGTGGTCGGGGCGCGTGAACACAACCTGCGCGAGATCGACGTGGCCTTCCCGCTCGGCGTGCTCACCTCGGTGACCGGGGTGTCGGGTTCGGGCAAGTCCACCTTGGTCAACGACATCCTGGCGTCGGTGCTGGCCAACAAGCTCAACGGCGCCCGGCTGGTGCCGGGGCGGCACACCCGCGTCAACGGACTCGACCATCTCGACAAGCTGGTCCGCGTCGACCAGTCACCGATCGGGCGGACACCGCGGTCCAACCCGGCGACCTACACCGGTGTGTTCGACAAGATCCGCACCCTGTTCGCCGCGACCACCGAGGCCAAGGTCCGCGGCTACCAGCCCGGCCGGTTCTCGTTCAACGTCAAGGGCGGCCGCTGCGAAGCGTGTTCGGGTGACGGCACGATCAAGATCGAGATGAACTTCCTGCCCGACGTGTATGTGCCGTGCGAAGTCTGCCAGGGGGCCCGCTACAACCGCGAGACCCTCGAGGTGCACTACAAGGGCAAGACCATCGCCGAGGTCCTCGACATGTCCATCGAGGAGGCGGCCGAGTTCTTCGCCCCGATCAGCTCGATACACCGGTATCTGAAGACCCTGGTCGACGTGGGCCTGGGCTACGTGCGGCTGGGCCAGCCGGCGCCGACGCTGTCCGGCGGTGAGGCGCAGCGCGTGAAGCTGGCCTCGGAGTTGCAGAAGCGTTCGACCGGGCGCACCATCTACATCCTCGACGAGCCGACCACCGGTCTGCACTTCGAGGACATCCGCAAACTGCTGACAGTGATCAACGGCCTCGTCGAGAAGGGCAATACGGTGATCGTCATCGAGCACAACCTCGATGTGATCAAGACCTCGGACTGGATCGTCGACATGGGACCCGAGGGCGGGTCGGGCGGCGGCACGGTGGTGGCGATGGGTACACCGGAGGACGTCGCGGCCAATCCGGACAGCTACACCGGCCACTTCCTGGCCGAGACGCTGGGCGTGCAGCGACCGAAACCCAAGGCCCGCACCCGAAGGAAGGTCAGCGCCTAGGTGTATCCGGCAGGGACGTTGTTGACGATTCTGCTGTGAGAAGGGAGGACCTCCGGGCTTAGTGGAGATGTCTGACGTCTCTACTCACACACGGAGGTCCTCGTGCCCCACGCTAATGCCCGGTTGACCGTTCATGGCCGACAACTACTCGTTGATCGAGTCCTCGTCGATGGCCGTAAGCCCGCACACGTGGCCGCTGAACTCGGCGTGTCGCGCCAGTGCGCGTATCGATGGGTGCGCCGATACCGGGAGGAGGGCCCAGCCGGCCTGGTGGATCGGTCGTCTCGACCCCGGCGCTGCCCGACCCGAACACCGGCCCATGTCGAGGCCGCGATCGTGGCACTTCGGCTGGACGAGCGGCGCGGCCAACAGTGGATCGGCGATGAGCTCGGACTGTGCGCCCGGACTGTCTCAGCGGTACTTCGGCGCCATCAACTGCCTTACCTGCGTGACTGCGATCCGCTGACCGGTGAGGTCATCCGAGCGTCGAAAGCCACTACTCGGCGCTACGAACGGTCACGACCAGGCGAGCTGATTCACATGGACGTCAAGAAGATTGGCCGCATTCCTGACGGTGGCGGTTGGAAAGCTCATGGCCGACACATGGGTAAGACGTTTGCGCAGAAGAAGGCCCGCATCGGATTTGACTACGTCCATTCAGCCGTCGATGACCACTCACGATTGGCCTACTCAGAGATCCTCGACGACGAGAAAGGGCGGACCTGCGCACAGTTCCTGGCCCGTGCCGCCGCGTACTTCGCAGACCACGGCATCACCACCGTCGAGGCCGTCATCACCGACAACCACTTCAGCTACCGACGCTCCTACGACGTCGCTGCCGTCATCGCCGCGATCGGCGCCAAACACATCTTCATCAAACCGCACTGCCCCTGGCAGAACGGAAAGGTGGAGCGCTACAACAGGACCTTGCAGACCGAGTGGGCCTACCGGCAGGTCTTCGACTCAAACGACGATCGCTGCGCTGCCCTTGCCCCGTGGCTCGAGCACTACAACAATCAACGACGCCACTCAGCCATCGGAAACCAACCTCCGGTCAGCCGACTGTCACCAACCTGACTGCCGGATACACCTAGGCCCTGTGCTCGCCGGCGACGGGAAGCGCGGGCTGATCCGCACGCCGTCGAGCCAGGCCGTCAACTCCTCGGCGCGCGCCGACAATTCCCGATGCGCCGCGCGGCCGACGTCCTCGAGGAGAACCAGCTCGACCCGGGCCTCGGCGTTCTGCCGCCATGCGCCCACGATGCGGCCGTCCACCCAGACGGTCGGTCCCGCGTTGCCGTTGCGGTCGAACACCTGGCCGCGGTGCGGGCCGACATACCAGTCGCGGTCGAACCAGCCCATCGCGGTCACGTCGAGCCCGGGCAGAAGCGCGCACCACGGTTCGACGTCGGGTCCTGGTGCGTCGTCGCCGGGCACCACGAAGCCCGGGGTGCCGTGTACATCCACCGGGGCGGCGTCGATGTCGGTGAGGGCCTGTCGGGCCCATCCGAGCGTGTTGCCGAACCACCATTTGACGTCGGTGACCGTGGCGGGACCGAACACCGACAGCCACGCGTGGACCAACTGGGCCCGCGCGTCGCGTGCGTCCACCTCGGGGGCCGGCGCGACCCAGTCGTGGGTCGCGACCCAGCGGGGCCGCGAGGCGGTCCAGCCGCCGTCGTTGGGTCCACGGGCGATGTGGCCTCGCGCCGAGAGCACGGTCAGCACCCGCGGAGCCAGATGGACGTCCCCGCCCCACCGCTTACCAGGCGCGGGATCGTGCGTTCCGGTCAACTCGGGCAATGCTTCTCGCAACTCCCTGGCGCTGCAGGGGCCGGTACGGCGCAGGTGGTGCAGCACCGCCTGACACGCCGTCTCCAGCCACGCGTGCCCGTCGGTGGCCACGCCCGAGCCTTCCGCGTCGCGGGCCAGCCGACGGGTCTCGGTGGCCGCGACCCGGTCGCTGGCGGCTGCCTGGATGGCGGGCAGGTGCTCCGGGCGCACCACCCACAGCGTCCGCCGCATCGCGAGGTGCTTGAGCAGGGTGTGGCGGTCGTAGAGCGCAGTGTGGAGATCCGGAACCGTGAACCCCGGCATGCGTGCCCAGAGGGTCAGATACGGTGTCGCCGGATCGGTGGCGTGCAGGCCGATCAGCTCGCCGGTCATCGCAGCCACCGACGGCACGGCACGCTCGGCGGGAGAGGTCAGGTGGTGCCGACGGGCAAGCCGGGCCCGTCGTTCTTCGACTGTGAACGACCGCATCGAGGTCGAACCGTACCGCTGTGCTGTGACAGCGCGGAGCCGCTGGGCTTCGGGCAGGCCGCTGGAGCGGGCTACGGGGCGCCGTTCTGCGACTCGCGCAGGGATTGTCGAATCTCGTCGAGGCGTTTCGCCGCCGCGCGCTGACGCGCGTCGTACTGCTCGTCGACCGTGCGGCCCTCCGGCGTCTCCGCCGCGAGTTCGGCGGATCCCAGGGCGGTCGTGTAGCGCGTTTCGATCTTCTCGCGGACCGAATCGAACGTCGGCACTCCGCTGTCGGAGTAGCCGTCGGGCTCGGGGAGAGGTTCGTCCGGCATGCGACCACGCTACCCGCGGGGTCTAGCGCTCAGCCATCGCTCGCACCGGGATCACCGCCGGTGTGGCCGGGAGGCCGACGTGCGGCACTCCCGGAGTCCCGATGGCGCTCGACAGCCAGGGCAGTGCCGCGGAGAACGCGGTGGAGGCGAACGGCCAATCATGCTTACCGGGCTGACTGACGACCGCGCAGGCGATGCCCGAGCGGCTACCCAGTCCACAGAGTGTGCCTGCGGCGATCGCCTGCTGGTTCATCGTGGCAGTGCCGCGTGCCGTGCTGTTGACGTCGAACCACCCCGCGATGCCGCGGTAGGTTCCGTGCCTCTTGATGACGGTGGAGGGGTCGAACGACGCGTAGGCGGCGGTGTTCCCACCGAAGAGCCGGGCGATGGTCTGCGCCCTGGTGCCCGAGTTCGGTGCCAGGTCTCCGGCGATGTCCTCGAATGCGCCGAAGGTCTCGGGGTGCATCACGGTCAGGTCGACGGCACAGGTGCCGCCCATCGACCAGCCGACCACACCCCAGTTCGCCCGCCTTCGGCTGACTCCGAAGTGCGACTCGACGTAGGGCACAACATCTTTGGTGAGATGATCGGCGGAGTTGCCGCGCGCGCCGTTGACGCATTCGGTGTCGTTGTTGAACGCGCCGCCGGGATCGGCGAACACGAACACCGGGGCGAAGCCGCCGTGCGCGGCCGCGAAGTCGTCGATGATCTTGACCGCACCGCCGGAACGCATCCAGTCGGCGGGGGTGTTGAACTCGCCGCCGAGCATCATCACGGTGGGCAGCGGCGGCGGCGGGTTGCTCGCGTACCAGGCGGGTGGCAGGTACACGAACTCACCGCGATGCCTGAAGCCCGAAGCGGTGGCCGGGACGTCGACGGCGACGACAGTTCCCTTGAGGGGCATCGCATGTTTCTTCTGCATCGCCACGACCGCGACCTGATCGGTCTGATCGGGCAGCGGTCCCGCGGTGATCTGACTCCACGCCGTCTGCACGGTGGGGAAGTAGCCGGTCCACAGGTTCACCGCGAGCGCGGCCGACACGACGCACAGCGGCACCGCGGCGGCGGCAGCGAGGCGGCGCCACCACCGCGCACCACGCCATCCGGAGATCAGCACCCCGAACGCCACGCCGGACAGCGCCACCCACACCCAGAGCGCGGTCGGTGCCGGATTGGTGTCATCGGCGACGCCGGCTGTCTGGGTGTACCAGTACACCGCGACCGCCGATCCCGCTCCGATGAGCGCCGACCACGGCACCCACACGAGCCGCCAGCGCCTGGTGCGCCACCCGATCGCACCGATCAACGCGAGCGCGGCGAGTATCTGCACCGTCAGCGGCAGCCACCCGTGCATCAGCGAAAGGTGGTGGCGCGTCGATTCGAAGAACGTCCCGGACGTCACGGCTCAAGATTGGCCGGTGTTCCTTGGAGCGGGCTGTGAAGCGGCTGGAGACGAGGTCCTGCTATCGCGGTCTGGCCAACGGGAAAGGCAGCGTCTCCCGAATGCTGCGCCCGGTGATCAGCATGACGACGCGATCGACACCCATGCCCAGACCACCGGTGGGCGGCATCGCGTACTCCATCGCCTGCAGGAAATCCTCGTCGAGTTCCATGGCTTCCGGATCGCCGCCGGCCGCCAGCAGGGACTGCTCCTGCAGGCGCCTGCGCTGTTCCACGGGGTCGGTGAGTTCGCTGTAGGCCGTTGCAAGCTCGACGCCGAACGCGACCAGGTCCCAGCGCTCGGCGACTCCCGGGATGCTGCGGTGCGGCCGGGTCAGAGGCGACACCGACGTCGGGAAGTTCGTGTAGAACGTCGGCTGTTCCGTGCCGTCCTCGACCAAGTGCTCATACATCTCCAGTACCACCGCGCCCTCGTCCCAGTGCGTCCGGTAGGGGATGTCCGCCCTGTCGCAGAGCCGGCGCAGCGCGCTCAGATCGGTGGTGCTGTCGATGTGTTCACCCAGCGCCTCCGACACGGCGTCGTGCACGGTCTGGACCCTCCACTGGCCGGAGATGTCCACGGGCTGCAGTGCGCCGTCCTCGGTCGGCCGGAGGAACACCTCTGCGCCGTTGGCGGCCCGGGCGGCGTTCTGGATCAGCTCACGACATCCGTCGATCCACACGGTGTAGTCGGCGTGCGCCTGATAGGCCTCGAGCAGCGTGAATTCGGGATTGTGGCTGAAGTCCACACCCTCGTTACGGAAGGCGCGGCCGAGTTCGAAGACGCGCTCGACACCGCCGACGCACAACCGTTTCAGGTACAGCTCCGGGGCGATCCGCAGATAGAGGTCCAGGTCGTAGGCGTTGATGTGGGTCAGGAAGGGGCGTGCGTTGGCCCCGCCGTGGACCTGTTGCAGGATCGGGGTCTCGACCTCCAGAAAGCCTTTGGCCGTCAACGTTTCCCGGATCGCACGCAGAACACCGCTGCGTGCCCGGATCAGATCGCGGGCGTCGTCGTTGATCGCCAGGTCGAGGTAGCGGGCCCGTACCCGTGCCTCCTGGTCCGCCAGGCCCTTCCACTTGTCGGGCAACGGTCGCAGGCACTTACCGATCAACCGCCAGCGGCTCACGAGCACCGACCACGCACCGGAGCGGCTGCGACCCATCGTCCCCGTCACCTCGATCAGGTCGCCGAGGTCGATCGTGCGCGTGAAGTCGGCGGTGCTGCCGGCGCTCAGCAGCGAGTTGTCGAGCAACAGCTGGGCTTCGCCCGACCAGTCACGCAACTGGGCGAACAGCACGCCGCCGTAATCGCGCAGCCGCAGCACCCGCCCGGCCACCGTCACTTCGGCACCCTCGCTGACCGCGAGCGCGTCCGCGACCGTGTGGGTCGGTGGGCTACCGACCGGGTAGGCGTCGACCCCCTCGGCCTGCAGCGCCTTGAGCTTGGCCATCCGCACTCGCACCTGGTCGGGCAGCCGGGACTGGGGGTCCTCGGTGGGCAGATCCGTCTGCAGGGTGTCCAGGTCGGGTGCGGATCCGTCGCTGTGCAGCACTCCCGTGGCCACCAGGGCGCCCGGCGCGGCGATGTGATGGCCGGTGTGAGGCTGCTCGTGCCGGCGCGAAAAGGGAAGCACCAGAAAGCCTTCGGCGATGACCGACGCAACGCCGACGCGCGGCACCAACCGTGCATCCTCGTAACACGCGTAGCGCGGCACCCATTCGGGCTGATACTTCATGTTCGACCGGTACAGCGTCTCCAACTGCCACCACCGCGAGAAGAACACCAGCAGCCCGCGCCACAGCCGGGCCACCGGTCCGGCGCCCAACTGCGCACCCTGCTCGAAAGCGGAGCGGAACATCGCGAAGTTCAGCGAGATTCGGGTGATCCCGATGACCTCGGCCTGCAGGCACAACTCGCTGACCATCAGCTCGATCGTCCCGTTGGGCGACTGAGGCGAGCGGCGCATCAGGTCCAGCGACACCCCGTTGGAGCCCCACGGCACCAGCGACAGCATCGCGACCACCTCGGTGTCGTTCTGGACCGCTTCGACCAGGAGGCAGTCGCCGTCGGCGGGGTCGCCGAGGCGGCCCAGCGCCATCGAGAACCCGCGCTCGTCCTGAGTGTCGCGCCACGCGTCGGCCCGCCCGACCGCCTCGGCCATCTCGTCGGCGGACAGGTCGCGGTGCCGGCGCATGCGGACCGCGACTCCGGCCCGGCGCGCCCGCGTGACGGCCTGGCGCACGGCCCGCATGTCGGAGCCGGAGAGCCGGAACCGGTCGGGGTGCAGGATCGCCTCGTCGCCGAGCTGCAACGCGTTGAGCCCGGCCTCACGGAAGGCCTGTGCGCCGGTGGCGCTGGCGCCCATCACGCCCGGGGCCCAGCCATAGGTCTGGCACAGCTGCAGCCACGCGTCGATGGCCTGGGGCCAGGCTCGGGGGTCGCCGATCGGGTCGCCGCTGGCCAGACACACCCCGACCTCGACGCGGTAGGTGATGGCGGCGCGGGCATTCGGGGCGAACACCACGGCCTTGTCGCGCCGTGTGGCGAAGTAGCCCAGGGAGTCGTTCTTGCCGCAGAGCTCGAGCAGCCCGCGGATCGCGGACTCGTCCTCACCGGTCAGCGCGTTCTCGGCGCGCTGCGATTGGAAGAGCACCACTGCCGTGACCATCAGGGCCACCGCGCCGAACAGTCCGAGCAGGGCGTTGACGAAGACGTGCGGATGGCCGCTGAAGGACTCGGCACCGGCGCCGGCGAAGGCGCTGACGCGGTTGAGGGCGTATAGGAAGCGGTCCTGGCGGGCCAGGGTTCCGGGGAAGAACTCCAGCAGCGCCCAGCCGATCAGTGTGCCGATACCCATGCCGACGACGAGCACTCCGGCCGCCTTCAGCAGCGCACCGGGCCGCACCCGGGCCCAGAACTCCTTGCGGGCCAGCACGAGGAAGACGACCGAGGCGATGTGGAAGGCGAGGCCGATCATCTCGCCGGATTCGCGCATCCAGGTCTCGCCGCGGCCCGCGATGTCGACAATGTTCCACCCGATCGACCCGACCATGTAGAGCACGAGGATCCACCAGGCGATGCGTTTGCGCGCCGCCAACGCGGCGGCCAGCAGCGCGAGGACGAACGCCCAGGCGAAGCTGGTGTCGGGAAAGTTGAAGATGTAGTGGTCGACGAATTCGCGCGGGACCTTGATCAGCCACCGGATCAGCGGGGAGATGCTGGCCATCAGCGACAGCGTCGCGATGACGCCCACGATCCATCCCGCCGCGGCGGGCACCCACCGGTAACTGGAGGCCGGGCGCGTCCTCATCCCGCTCGTGGAGGTCATAGGGCGCGAGGATATTCGCTCGTCCTGCGACCCGCTCTCATGTTGGGCACCCCTGGTGCCGCTACCAGACCGGCCCGGTGAATTTCTCGCCCGGGCCTTTGCCGGGTTCCTCGGGTGCGGCGCTCGATTCGCGGAACGCCAACTGCAGGGTCTTGAGGCCGTCGCGCACCGGGCCGGCGTGCGGGCCGAGGTACTCCGCCGAGGCCGTGACCAAGCCGGCCAGCGCGGTGATCAGGCGGCGGGCCTCGTCGAGGTCGCGATGCGGGCTGTCCTCGGGGTCGTCGGACGACAACCCCAGCTTCTCGGCTGCTGCGCTCATCAGCATGACTGCCGCGCGGGTGATCACCTCGACGGCGGGGATGTCGGCGAGATCGCGCTCCGGCGGCTGGGCCCCCGATCCGGGCTGTGCGGAATCTTCGGTCATGCCTGCTAGACTGGCATGCGCGACCGTCCCGGCTCACGCCAGGGACAGCAAGTGGAGTCCCACTCCCACCGCTCGCCGAGGTCATTTCGAGGCTACAGCGGTCCGGTCACAGACATCGCAGATGTCTGTCCTGGTCGGCATTGGGCCCTGCTGTGAGCAGGGCTTATCTGTTCTCTAGGGGACAGCGTGCCGGCGGCGTGGGGGACTCCTGAGGACAACATAGGAGGCCCCATCAGCACTGAGACCCGCGTCAACGAGCGCATCCGCGTACCTGAAGTCCGCCTGATCGGACCGGGCGGTGAACAGGTAGGCATCGTGCGCATCGAAGATGCACTCCGCGTCGCCGCGGATGCCGATCTCGACCTCGTTGAAGTTGCCCCGGACGCCAAGCCTCCGGTGTGCAAGATCATGGACTACGGCAAGTTCAAATACGAGACGGCTCAGAAGGCGCGCGAGTCTCGCAAGAACCAGCAGCAGACCGTCGTCAAGGAACAGAAGCTGCGTCCCAAGATCGACCCGCATGATTACGAGACCAAAAAGGGTCACGTGATCCGCTTCCTCGAGGCGGGGTCGAAGGTCAAGGTGACGATCATGTTCCGCGGACGCGAGCAGTCGCGGCCCGAATTGGGTTTCCGTCTCCTGCAACGCCTGGGCGCCGACGTGGCCGATTACGGCTTCATCGAGACGTCCGCCAAGCAGGACGGCCGCAACATGACGATGGTGCTGGCCCCGCACCGCGGCGCGAAGACTCGCGCCAAGGCGGCGCACGACGCTGACGCGCCCGCGCAACGCTCCGGCGCCCAGCCGACCGACAGCACAGACACCAACCAGCAGAACTGAGGAAACATGCCCAAGGCGAAGACCCACAGCGGCGCTTCGAAGCGGTTCCGTCGCACCGGAACCGGCAAGATCGTCCGGCAGAAGGCCAACCGCAGGCACTTGCTCGAGCACAAGCCCTCCACCCGCACGCGTCGGCTCGAAGGCCGCACCGCGGTGTCCGGAAACGACACCAAGCGCGTCGCAAAGATGCTGAACGGCTGACACTCTCACCGTTCAGCGCCCTCAAGCCTGAAACCCGTACGAGATAGGAAAACCCATGGCACGCGTGAAGCGCGCAGTCAACGCGCAGAAGAAGCGGCGCACCGTCCTCAAGGCGTCGAAGGGCTACCGCGGACAGCGGTCGCGGCTGTACCGGAAGGCCAAAGAGCAGCAGCTGCATTCGTTGACCTATGCCTACCGGGACCGGCGTGCCCGCAAGGGCGAGTTCCGCAAGTTGTGGATCTCGCGCATCAACGCCGCCGCCCGCGCCAACGACATCACCTACAACCGGCTGATCCAGGGCCTCAAGGCCGCCAGCGTCGAGGTCGACCGCAAGATCCTCGCGGAGATCGCCGTCAGCGACCCGGCCGCGTTCACCGCGCTGGTCGAGGTTGCCCGCGGCGCACTGCCCGAGGATGTCAACGCTCCGTCGGGCGAGGCTGCCTGACCCTCACCGAGCGATCTGCCCGGGTGGCGGCCGCAGTCAAACTGCACCGCCACATCGGGCGCCGCCGCGCCGCACGCTTCCTCGCCGAGGGGCCCAATCTCGTCGAGGCCGCGTTGCGGCGCGGAGTCGTTTACGAGGTGTTCGCCACCGAGACGGCCGCGGAGCGATTCCGCACGCTGTTGTCCGGCGTGCCCGTCGAGCTGGTCACCGATCGTGCGGCGAAAGCCCTGTCCGACACGGTGACTCCGGTCGGGCTGGTTGCGGTGTGCGCGATGCCCGACGTCAGCCTCGACGACGTGATCGCCGATCGCCCGACTCTGGTGGCGGTCCCGGTAGGGATCTCGGAGCCCGGCAACGCGGGCACGCTGATCCGGGTGGCCGACGCGATGGGTGTCGACGCCGTGGTGCTGGCGGGACCCAGCGTCGATCCCTACAACGGCAAGTGTCTGCGTGCGTCCGCGGGCTCGATCTTCTCGATCCCGGTGGTCGCCGACCCCGACGCCTCGAGTGTCGTGCACCGGTTGAAGGATGCCGGCCTGCAGGTTCTGGCCACGGTTGTCGACGGCGACGTCAGTCTGGACGACGCCGACCTGTCTGGTCCGACCGCGTGGCTCTTCGGACCCGAAGCCCACGGCCTTCCCGCGGAAGTGGCCAGCCTGGCCACCGGTCGTGTGCACATCCCGATGGCCGGGGGCGCCGAGAGCCTCAACGTCGCGTCGGCCGCGGCGATCTGCCTCCATGAAACCGCCCGGCAGCGCCGCGCGGCGAACGTTTCAGGAACACCCTGAGACGTTGCTCAATCAACTAGACCGGGTCCCGACCGCCGCCGGGGGACCAGCTCCGGATTACTCCCCACCGCATCACGAAACCACAGGCACCGCGCCGGCGCGGTGCCAGTACAACGACTCTGATCGTTACGAAACCAGAGGTCAAGGGACTTTGGTCCACGACTTGCGTGCGGAACGGCCGCAGTGCGTCCGCGTCGCGGATTAGGGCCGAACTAGAGCCGAACTAGGGTCTTTTGGTCTATTGATGCGTTATTGACGGAAAAGTAGCCTCACCGCAGACAGCAAATTTCTTGCTGGTTGATTCATCGTCACGGGGCAGGTGGGGGCTATGAAGCGGTTATGCATCTTTGTCGGGGCCATGGTGCTGGGGGTTTCTCCCGGCGTTGCCCAAGCCACCAACGGCGCTACCGCGCTGCTGGTCGGGGGGAAGGGCGGTTATGCGCAGCTGACCGAAGAGGAGATGTCCACGGCGTTCGGGGGGTACTTCGCGGACTACGACAAGCGGGTCGGCGTCCCGATCCCGGGTACGGATCTGCGGAGTGCGATCACGGTGGGAGCGGACAACCTGTACGCCGACATCTACTCCACCCCCGGACCCAAGACCATCGGGGGTGTCTCGCAGGGAGCGCCCGCCATCCCAGTGGTGTTGGTGCGCCTGATGAACGACATGAACAACCCGGCGTCGGCACACTATCCCGGCGTGCCGGCAGATCAGCTGAACGTTGCGGTCTACGGCTTTCCGAGTCGACGGTGGTTCGGCTTCGTCCCGTACACGCCGTTCCCGCAGACCCCGTATGACGTGCTGATCGTCTTCGCGCAGTACGACGGCATCGCCGACTTCCCGAACAACCCGTTCAACCTGCTCGCCGTCACCAACGCGTTGATGGGCGCCGACCAACTGCATGTCAAAGACGCCTACTACGACATCCGGAACCTGCCGACGGACTACACGCTGGTGACGAACAGCCTCGGCGGTACCACGACGACCATCATGATCCCGACGCCGGTGCTGCCGCTGCTTCAGCCGATGCTGGACAAGGGTGCCGACCCTGCGAAGGTCGCCCAGCTGGACGCACTACTGCGTCCGATGATCGACAGGGCCTACAAGCGGCCGCAATGGCAGGTGGGAATTCCCCCCACCCTGACCGGACCGCCGACGGCTTCGGCGACCACGACCACCTCGACCATGACGGTATCGACCAGCAGCCTGGCACCGGAGTCCATCCCGGCGAGTGTCGTCCTGCCCACCGCAGCGACCCGCACGACGACGGACACGCCGGAGCAGCCCGCGTCGCCGCCTGAGCCGGCGGCCGACGGGAAGACCACGACCACTGATCAGCCGCAGACCGCGCAGCAGGTCGACGACCCGGTCACCCCGCAGACCGGAGCAGCACCCGAGGTGACCACCACCGCCGTGGCGAACGACCCGCAGCCCACCGAACCGAGTGCGGACCCGAGTGCCGACGCGAACACCACCGGCAGCCAGAGCGGCTCCGAAACCGCTGCGTCGCAGCAAGCCAACGGTGGCACCCGGGCGGCCAAGTCGACACACCGCGCCGGCACCCATTCGGTCACCCGGAAGTTCGGCCGCAACAAGCAGTAGTCACACGAACGGGCCTCCACGAACGGCCTAGGTGCTCAACAGCCCCCTGGCGACGTGGGTGATCTGAACTTCGTTGCTTCCGGCGTAGATCATCAGCGACTTCGCGTCGCGGGCGAGCTGCTCGACGCGGTACTCGGTCATGTAGCCGTTGCCGCCGAACAGCTGTACCGCCTCCATCGCGACGTCGGTGGCGGCCTGCGAGCAGTACCACTTGATCGCCGACGCCTCCGGCAGCGAGATCGACGTCCCGGTTTCCGCCGCCTCGATGACGCGAAAAAGCATGTTGCGCACGTTCATCCGCGCCACTTCCATGCTCGCGAGTTTGAGCTGGATCAACTGGTACTGGCCGATCTCCTTGCCCCACAACGTG
Organism: Mycolicibacterium chubuense NBB4; assembly: GCF_000266905.1. Next base: position 2,693,727 of record NC_018027.1, read on the forward strand.
CGTGACTTGGCGTAGTCGACGCACAGCCGCAGGCACTCCTCGATCACACCCAGCGCCATGGCCGCGACGCCGATCCGTTCGGCGGAGAAGTTGGAGCGCGCACTCTCGCGGCCGTCGCCGGCGCTGTTGTCCTCGGTCTCCCCGAGCAGGCGGTCGCGACCCAGCCGGACGTCGTTGAAGAACAGCTCGCCGGTGCGCGAGGAGTGGATGCCCATCTTGCGGAACGGCTTGCTCTGCACGAAGCCGTCCATGCCGCGGTCCAGTACGAACGTGAGAACCTTGCGGTCGCGCTTGCTCACTGCGGACGAGCCTTCGTCGAGCTTCGCGTACACCACGACGACGTCGGCGTCCGGCCCGTTGGTGATGAAGGTCTTCTGGCCGTTGAGCACGTAGCCGTCGCCGTCGCGGACGACGTAGGACTTCATCCCGCCGAACGCGTCGGACCCGGAGTCGGGCTCGGTGATCGCCCACGCGCCGACCTTGTCGTAGGTCACCAGGTCGGGGAGCCAGCGTTCCTGCTGGGCCAGCGTGCCGCGGCTCATGATCGTCGGCACGGTCAGGCCGAGGCTGACCCCCATGCCGGTGACGAGTCCCATCGACACCCGGCACAACTCGCTGACCACGACGAAGCCCATGCCGCCCGACCCGCTGCCGAACATGCCGCCGCCGGACGCCTTCCCGGACGGCTCCGCACCCTCGCGCAGCCGGGCCAGTCGCTTGTTCAGCGAGTCGCGTGCCATGTCCGCGATGCCGAACGTGGCGAAGAGCTTGCGGACGATCGGGTAGGGCTCCATGTCGCCGCTCTCGAGTGCGTCGACGTGCGGACGGATCTCCTTGTCGACGAACTCGCGAACGGCGTCGCGCACGGCGAGGTCGACGTCAGACCATTCGATCATGGGATCAGGCTGCCTTGACGCGGCCGCGCGCCGGACGCAGGGCCGCCAGCGAGAACGTCGTGTGCACCAGTGAGCCGGCCCTGTCCAGCAGCGTCTTGCGGCTGGGCACGTAGTGCATCGGGAGCCCCCGCCGGTCGCGCGGCGGACCCATGAAGGCGGGCGCCTCGACCAGTGGGGCGTCGGCGGGCAGCTTGCCCTCGGCGCGGCGGTACGCCGCCACCGCCCGCGGATGCAGCCGGACCTCGTCGGGCACGGCGGTGAACGCCAACTGGACCATCTTGCCGAAGAGCCGCAACAGAATCTCGTCGCCAGGTGTCCATCGCATGCCCGCTCTTTCCCGGACCACGGGATCGAAGACGCCTGCCGCGATCCACCGCTGCGCGCCGACCATCGGCCTGAAGAGCTGATCCCACAGCGGGGTGGGCATCATCACGAACCAGGGTTTGGGAATCCTGATCGAGAAGATGTCGAGGGTGGCCCGATTGATCTCCAACTCCTCGCGGCACTTACGGTCCCAGTACTCGCAGAAGGCGTCCCACGATTCCGGCACCGGCCGCATGCTCATGCCGTACATCCGATACCACTGGACGTGCTCGTCGAACAACTGGCGCTTCTCGGCTTCGGTGAGGCCACCGCAGAAGTACTCGGCGGTCTTGATGATGAGCATGAAGAACGTGGCGTGGGCCCAATAGAAGGTCTCCGGGTTGAGGGCGTGGTAGCGCCTGCCCTCGGCGTCGGTGCCCTTGATCGTCGCGTGATAGCCGCGGATCTGGGCACCGGTCGACGCCGCCCGGTCGCCGTCGTAGACGACGCCCATGATCGGGTACACCGAACGGGCCACCCGCTGCAGAGGTTCGCGCAAGAGGATCGAATGGTCTTCGACGCCGGCGCCGAGTTCGGGATACATGTTCTGGATCGCCCCGATCCAGACGCCCAGCTTGCCGGTGCGCACGTCGCCGAAGTACTTCCACGTCAGCGAATCCGGACCGAGGGGCGATGCGCCCTGGGCCAAGGAAGGATCTGTCGTCGCCGTTGACCGCACCGCTTCACGATAAGCGCTGACAACAGCCGTTGTCTACGAATCGGGCGGGCGTGGGGGCGCAGTGTTACGGAGCCTCCACCGCGACGCCGCACGCGCGTGACGTGCCGGTTTATCGCGCCGATCGCCCTGGATTAGGCTGGACGCCGTGGACGACGGTTCGCCGGATGGGCGAGTGGACGGACACTCCGCGAAACCGGTCGGCTGGCTGAAGAACGTCAACCACAGCGCAAGCGTCATCTCGTTTCTCCGACGGGCTCGGCGGGCTCTGCCCGGCGACCCCGAGTTCGGTGATCCACTGTCGGTCGCCGGCGTCGGAGGGCCGCGGGCCGCTGCGCGAGCCGCCGACCGCCTGCTGGAGCGTGAAGCAGCGACCCGCGAGGTCAGTCTGGGGGCGCTGCAGCTCTGGCAGGCTCTGACCGAGAAGGTGTCGGGCCGGCCCGCCAACGCAGAACAGACGCTGGTGTTCACCGACCTCGTCGGCTTCTCGGCATGGTCGTTGTCCGCCGGTGACGACGCGACGCTGCGGCTGCTTCGCCGCGTCGCGCAGGCCGTCGAGCCGCCGCTGCTGGAGTCGGGCGGTCACATCGTCAAGCGAATGGGTGACGGCATCATGGCCGTGTTCGCCGACCCGACCACCGCGGTGCGCTCCGTGATCGCTGCCCGGGAGGCCGTCAAATCGGTGGAGGTGGACGGCTATACCCCCCGCATGCGGGTCGGTGTCCACACCGGCCGCCCCCAGCGGCTCGGCTCCGACTGGCTGGGTATCGACGTCAACTTGGCCGCTCGGGTGATGGAGCGCGCGACGCGCGGCGAGCTCGTCGTCTCCGAGGCCACCCTCGAGCGCATCCCCGCCGACGAACTCGCGGAGCTGGGCGTCACGGTGAAGAGGTTGCGCAGACACGTCTTCGCGTCCAAGCAGGACGGCGTACCCGGCGACTTCGCCATGTACCGCCTCAAAACTCGCAGGCAATTCCAAGGTGACGACGACGAGGACGAAGCGGTAGCGGGCGGATAGTGGACACGGTGGTGTTCGGGTTGATCACCCGTGTCGTGCGGGTGCGTGCGACGTTGTGTTACGCGGTACTGCTCTCTGCGGTCGCCGCGGTCATGGTGCGCATGGACCCGCACATGCAGACCGTGCTCATCAAGCAGGCCAGCACGAATCTGCACAATCTGAGCCACGGGCGGCTGGGCACGCTGCTGGGTAGCGCATTCGTCGTCGATGCGGGGCCGATCTACTACTGGCTGCCGGGGCTGGTGTGCCTGCTGGCCGTCGTCGAACTGCTGTGGGGAACCGGGCGGTTGGTGCTCGCGTTCGGCGTCGGGCACATCGGGGCCACACTGCTCGTGGCGGCTGGTCTGCTGACCGCCGTCACCCTCGGCTGGGTGCCTCATTCGGTCGTGCACTCCTCTGACGTCGGCATGAGTTACGGAGCGATGGCAGTCCTCGGAGTCCTCACCGCGGCGATACCGCAGCGCTGGCGTCCGACCTGGCTGGGGTGGTGGTTGTCGATGGCGGCCGTGGTGGCGGCATCGGGCCAGAGTTTCACCGATATGGGACATGTGGTGGCGTTGCTTCTGGGTATGGCCCTGGCGACGCGCTTCCGCGCACCGGTGCGCTGGACCGTGCCGACGGCCGTGCTCTGCGGTCTGGGCGGATCGTTCGGCTTCCTCATCCTGGGCGACGGAATGGTCTCCCTGCTCACCGGTACGGCGTGGGGAGCGCTGGGCGCGCTCACCTGCGGCGCCTTCGCGCGTCTGAGGATGCGCCCCGTCGTGCCGAGTTGCCAGTCGGCGTGAGGTAGCCGATCCGGTCGCCGTCACGCCGGCAGAAGGCACGTGGCCGGCTCAACCCGGCGGGAGAGTAACGCGTCTCACGCCAACTGCAGGCGAGGTCGGTCCGGGCGCATCACCTATGATCGCCGGGTGGCTGAGCAGCCAGTAGACCTTTCAGACGATGCGCTGGCCGAGGCGGTCAGTGCGGCCCGCCGCGCCTTCGGCCAGGCGGGCGCCCTCGACGAGCTCGCCAAGGCCAAGACCGAACATCTCGGCGACCGGTCGCCGATCGCGCTGGCCCGCCAGGCCCTCGGCTCGTTGCCCAAGACCGAACGCGCCGACGCGGGCAAGCGCGTCAACGTCACCCGCACGCAGCTGCAGAGCGCGTTCGACGAGCGGCTGGCCGTCCTGCGTGCCGAGCGCGACGCCGCCGTGCTCGTCGCCGAGCGCATCGACGTCACACTGCCGTCGACCCGGCAGCCCATCGGCGCCCGGCACCCGATCACGATCCTGGCCGACCATGTCGCCGACACCTTCATCGCGATGGGCTGGGAGCTGGCCGAGGGCCCGGAGGTCGAGACCGAGCAGTTCAACTTCGACGCACTGAACTTCCCGCCGGACCATCCGGCCCGCAGCGAGCAGGACACCTTCCACGTCGCGCCGGAGGGTTCCCGGCAGGTGTTGCGCACGCACACCTCGCCGGTGCAGATCCGGGCGCTGCTCGAACGAGACCTGCCGGTGTACATCATCTCGATCGGCCGCACGTTCCGCACCGACGAGCTCGACGCCACCCACACCCCGGTCTTCCACCAGGTGGAAGGGCTCGCGGTCGACAAGGGTCTCACGATGGCGAATCTGCGCGGCACGCTCGACGCGTTCGCGCGCGCGGAGTTCGGTCCGCAGGGCCGCACCCGCTTCCGCCCGCACTTCTTCCCGTTCACCGAGCCGTCGGCCGAGGTGGACATCTGGTTCCCGAACAAGAAGGGCGGGCCCGGCTGGGTGGAGTGGGGTGGCTGCGGCATGGTGAACCCGAACGTGCTTCGGGCCTGCGGCATCGATCCCGACGTCTATTCGGGCTTCGCCTTCGGGATGGGATTGGAGCGAACTCTGCAGTTCCGCAACGGCATCCCCGACATGCGCGACATGGTCGAAGGTGACGTCCGGTTCTCCCTGCCGTTCGGGGTGGGAGCCTGATGCGCCTTCCCTACAGCTGGCTGCGCGAGATCGTCCGGGCCGGCGCTCCCGACTGGGACGTGCCCGGCGACGAGCTGGAGCAGGCGCTCATCCGCATCGGCCACGAGGTCGAGGAGATCCTCCCGGTCGGTCCGGTCACCGGCCCGCTGACCGTCGGCCGAGTCGCCGAGATCGAGGAGCTGACCGAGTTCAAGAAGCCGATCCGCGCCGTGAAGGTCGACGTCGGCGAACCCGATCTGCGCGACATCGTCTGCGGAGCAACCAATTTCGCTGTCGATGATCTGGTCGTCGTGGCCCTGCCCGGAACCGTGCTGCCCGGTGACTTCACCATCGCCACCCGCAAGACCTACGGCCGCACCTCCGACGGCATGATCTGCTCGTCGTCCGAGCTGAATCTCGGCGCCGACCATTCCGGCATCCTGGTGCTCCCGCCCGGTACCGCCGAACCGGGGACGGCCGCAGCGGATGTGCTCGGCCTCGACGACGTGGTGTTCCACCTCGCGATCACCCCGGATCGCGGTTACTGCCTGTCGGTCCGCGGCATGGCGCGCGAGATCGCCAACGCCTACGACCTCGACTACGTCGACCCGGCCTTCGATCCGGTCCGAGTGCCGGCGCTGCCCGCCGACGGTGACGCGCTGCCGGTGTCGGTCGAACCCGGCACGGGGGTGCTGCGTTTCGGCCTGCGACCGGTCACGGGCATCGACCCGAAGGCGGTGTCGCCCTGGTGGCTTCAGCGCCGGCTGCTGCTCAGCGGCATCCGCGCGATCTCACCGGCCGTCGACGTGACGAATTACGTGATGCTCGAGCTCGGGCATCCGATGCACGCGCACGACCGCAGCCTGATCACGGGCGGCTTCCGGGTCCGGTTCGCCCAACCGGGAGAGACCGTCGTGACGCTCGACGACGTCGAGCGCAGACTCGATCCCGCCGACGTGCTGATCGTCGACGACGCCGCGACGGCCGCCATCGGCGGTGTGATGGGAGCGGGCACCACCGAGGTCCGCGACACCACCACCGACGTCCTGCTGGAGGCCGCCGTCTGGGACCCGGCCGCGGTCTCGCGGACTCAGCGCCGGCTCCGCCTCTACAGCGAGGCCGGCCGCAGGTACGAGCGGACCGTCGACCCGGCCGTCTCGGTGGCCGCGCTGGACCGTTGCGCGGGGCTGCTGGCCGACATCGCGGGCGGCGCCGCCGAGCCGAGGCTCACCGACTGGCGGGGCGACCCGCCTCGTGACACGTGGTCTCCGGCGCCGGTGAGCATGCCGGTGGACCTGCCGGACCGCACGGCCGGCGTCGAGTACCAGCCGGGCGTCGCGCAGAAGCGGCTGACGCAGATCGGGGCCGATGTGGTCGTCGACGGTGCGCGGATCACCGCGACACCGCCGAGCTGGCGGCCCGACATCCGGCAGCCCGCCGACCTCGTCGAGGAGGTGATGCGCCTCGAGGGACTCGACGCCATCCCCTCGGTGCTGCCGCCTGCGCCCGCCGGCCGTGGCTTGACGCCGTCCCAGAAGCGGCGCCGCGCTATCGGGAAGTCATTGGCGCTCAACGGTTTCGTCGAAATCCTGCCGACACCGTTCCTGCCCGCGGGGACCTTCGACCGCTGGGGCCTGCCCGACGACGATCCTCGCCGGGAGACCACCTCGGTGCTCAATCCGCTCGAGTCCGATCGGCCGCACCTCGCCACGACGCTGCTGCCCGGCCTGCTGGAGGCGTTGAGCCGCAATGTGTCTCGCGGTGCGGTCGATGTCGCGCTGTTCGCGCTCGCGCAGGTGGTGGAACCGACGAGCGCAACGCGCGCGGTCGAGCGCATCCCGACCGAGCGCCGGCCCACCGAGGACGAGATCGAGATGCTGGACGCATCGTTGCCCCGCCAACCCCAACACGTCGGTGCGGTGCTCACCGGGCTGCGCGAGCCGGCGGGTCCGTGGGGGCCCGGCCGGCCCGTCGAAGCCGCCGACGCCTTCGAGGCGGTGCGGGTGATCGGCAGGGCGGCCGGCGTCGAGTTCACGCTGCGCGCCGCCCAGTATCTGCCGTGGCACCCGGGCCGCTGCGCCGAGGTGTTGATCGGAGACGCAGTCATCGGGCATGCGGGCCAATTGCATCCGGCCGTCATCGAGCGCTCCGGGCTGCCGAAGGGCACCTGTGCGGTGGAACTCGACCTCGATGCGGTCCCGATCGTCGAGCGGCTGCCGGCGCCGGGCGTGTCACCGTTCCCGGCGGTGTTCCAGGACGTTGCGCTGGTCGTCGACGACGACGTCGAGGCGCAGCGCGTGGTGGACGCCGTCCGCGCCGGGGCCGGCGAACTGCTCGAGGACGTCAGGCTCTTCGACGTCTACACCGGCCCGCAGATCGGCGAGGGCCGCAAGTCACTGGCGCTGGCGCTGCGGTTCCGTGCCGCCGACCGCACGCTGACCGAGGAGGAGGCGAGCGCGGCCCGCGACGCGGCGGTGGCGGCGGCGGGAGAGCGAGTAGGGGCCGTGCAACGCCGCTGAGCGGCGAGTGGACAGAAGCCGCTGAGCGGCGAGTGGGCAGAAGCCGCTGAGCGGCGAGTGGGCAGAAGCCGCTGAGCGGCCGATAATGGGTTTGCGTCTTCTTGCATAACCATGCAAAGATCGCTCCTATGACATCCGTCGCGGTCGCCGGCGCCAGCGGGTACGCCGGGGGAGAGATCCTGAGGCTGCTGCTCGGCCACCCCGCCTATGCCGACGGCACGCTGACCATCGGGGCGCTGACGGCGGCCGCCAGTGCCGGTTCGTCGCTGACCGAGCACCATCCGCACCTGTTGCCGCTGGCTGCGCGGGTGCTCGAGCCCACCGACGTGGACGTTCTCACAGGCCATGACGTCGTGTTCCTGGCACTGCCGCACGGGCATTCCGCGACCTTGGCCGAGCAACTCGGGCCGGACACGTTGATCATCGACTGCGGCGCCGATTTCCGGCTCACCGACCCCGCCGCCTGGCGGCGGTTCTACGGCTCCGAGCACGCGGGCAGCTGGCCGTACGGACTGCCCGAACTGCCCGGGGGCCGCGACCGGCTGCGGGGCGCCAAGCGGGTGGCCGTGCCTGGCTGCTACCCGACAGCGGCCCTGCTCGCGCTGTGGCCGGCTCTGGCCGAGGGGCTGATCGAGCCGGCGGTGACCGTGGTGGCCGTCAGTGGCACCTCCGGCGCCGGCCGTGCGGCCAAGGTCGACCTGCTGGGCTCCGAGGTGATCGGGTCGGCACGCGCCTACAACATCGGCGGTAAGCACCGCCACACTCCCGAGATCGCTCAGGGGTTGCGGGCGGTGAGCTCAGGTGACGTCACGGTGTCGTTCACCCCGGTGTTGATTCCGACGGCCCGCGGCATCCTCGCCACCTGCACCGCGCGCACCGGTGCCTCGGTGTCCGAACTGCGCGCCGCCTATGAGAAGGCCTACGACGCCGAGCCTTTCGTCTACCTGCTGCCGGACGGGCAACTGCCGAAGACCGGTGCGGTGATCGGAAGCAACGCCGCGCAGCTCGCGGTCGCGGTCGACGAGGACGCACAGACGTTCATCGCGATCGCGGCGATCGACAATCTCGTCAAGGGCACCGGAGGGGCCGCCGTGCAGTCGATGAACCTGGCGCTGGGCTGGCCTGAGACACAGGGGCTTTCGACAGTGGGGGTGGCGCCATGACCGACGTCTCGTCCGACACCCGGCTGCTGCGCACGCAGGGCGTCACCGCTCCCGCGGGGTTCCGCGCGACGGGTATCGCCGCAGGCATCAAATCCTCCGGCGCCCTCGACCTGGCGCTCGTCTTCAACGAGGGCCCCGATCACGCCGCAGCGGGGGTGTTCACCCGCAACAAGGTGAAGGCCGCGCCGGTGCTGTGGTCCCAGCAGGTGCTGACCACGGGCCGGCTGCGCGCGGTCGTGCTGAACTCCGGTGGCGCCAACGCCTGCACCGGGCCGGGCGGATTCCAGGACACCCACGCGACCGCCGAGGCCGTCGCGGCCGCATTGTCGGACTGGGGGACCGAGACGGGTGCGATCGAGGTGGCGGTCTGCTCCACCGGGCTGATCGGCGACCGCTTGCCGATGGACAAGGTGCGCACCGGAGTGCGGGAAATCGTCCACGAGTTGGCCGGCGGACTCACCGGCGGCGAGGAAGCCGCGCGCGCCATCATGACCACCGACACCGTGCCCAAGCAGGTCGCGCTGCACCACCGCGGCCGATGGACGGTCGGCGGCATGGCCAAAGGCGCGGGCATGCTGGCACCCTCGCTGGCGACCATGCTCTGCGTCATCACCACCGACGCGGTCGCCGACTCCGCCGCGCTCGAGCAGGCGCTGCGAAACGCGGCTGCGCGCACGTTCGACCGGCTCGACATCGACGGCAGCTGCTCGACCAACGACACCGTGCTGCTGCTGTCGTCGGGCGCCAGCGAGATCACGCCGAGCCAGCAGGATCTCGACGATGCCGTGCTGCGGGTGTGCGACGACCTGTGCGCACAGCTGCAGGCCGACGCCGAGGGGGTCACCAAGCGGATCGTGGTCACGGTGACCGGCGCGGAGAACGAGGACGAGGCGCTGACCGCCGCACGGGTGGTGGCGCGCGACAGTCTGGTGAAGACCGCGCTGTTCGGGTCCGACCCCAACTGGGGCCGGGTGCTCGCGGCCGTGGGGATGGCGCCGGTCTCGCTCGACGCCGAGCGGATCACGGTGTCGTTCAACGGGTTCCCGGTGTGCGTCGACAGCACCGGCGCGCCGGGGGCGCGTGAGGTGGATCTGTCGGGCGAGGACATCGCCGTGGTGGTCGACCTCGGGGTGGGGTCGGCGTCGGCGTCGATCCGCACGACCGACCTCTCGCACGCCTACGTCGAAGAGAACTCCGCGTACAGCTCATGACGACGCAGACCTCCGAGAAGGCGCAGGTGCTCGCCGCGGCGCTGCCGTGGCTCAAAGCGCTGCACGGCAAGATCGTCGTGGTCAAGTACGGCGGCAACGCGATGACCGACGACAGGCTCAAGGCCGCGTTCGCCTCCGACATGGTGTTCCTGCGCAACTGCGGCATCCATCCGGTCGTCGTGCACGGCGGCGGCCCGCAGATCAGCGCCATGCTCAAGAAGCTGGGTATCGCCGGGGATTTCAAGGGCGGCTTCCGCGTGACCACCCCCGAGGTGCTCGACGTCGCGCGCATGGTGCTCTTCGGTCAGGTGGGCCGGGAACTGGTCAACCTCATCAACGCCCACGGCCCCTACGCCGTCGGCATCACCGGTGAGGACGCCCACCTGTTCACCGCGGTGCGCCGCACGGTGCTCGTCGACGGGGTCGCCACCGACATCGGGCTGGTGGGCGACGTCGCGCACGTCAACACCGAAGCCGTGCGTGATCTGATCGCGGCCGGCCGCATTCCCGTGGTCTCGACGATCGCGCCGGACACCGACGGCCTGGTCTACAACATCAATGCCGACACCGCGGCGGCCGCACTCGCCGAGGCGCTCGGCGCCGAGAAGCTGCTCATGCTCACCGACGTCGAAGGCCTCTACACCCGGTGGCCGGACCGCGACTCGCTGGTGAGCCAGATCAACGCCGCCGAGTTGGCCACACTGCTGCCGACGCTGGAGGAGGGCATGGTGCCCAAGATCGAGGCCTGTCTGCGCGCGATCAACGGCGGGGTGCCGAGCGCACACGTCATCGACGGCCGCGTCGAACACTGTGTGCTCGTGGAACTTTTCACCGACGAGGGAGCGGGAACGAAGGTGTTCGATCATGAGTGAACTGCTCGACCGGTGGTCGGCCGTGATGATGAACAACTACGGCATCCCGCCGCTGGCCTTAGTCAGTGGTGACGGGGCGGTCGTCACCGACGCCGACGGCAAGTCGTACGTCGACCTGCTCGGCGGCATAGCCGTCAACGTGCTCGGCCACCGCCACCCGGCGGTGATCGAGGCGGTGCACCGTCAGATGAACACGCTGGGTCACACGTCGAACCTGTATGCCACCGAACCCGGGGTGGCGCTGGCCGAGGCACTGGTCGGACTGCTCGGCGCGCCGGCGCGGGTGTTCTTCTGCAACTCCGGCACCGAGGCCAACGAGGTCGCCTTCAAGATCACCCGGTTGACCGGGAGAACGAAACTCGTTGCGGCTCAAGGCGCTTTCCACGGGCGAACGATGGGATCGCTGGCGCTCACCGGCCAGCCGTCGAAGCAGGCGCCGTTCGAACCCCTTCCCGGCGACGTCACTCATGTGCCCTACGGGGATGTCGAGGCCCTTCGCGCCGCCGTCGACGACGCGACCGCGGCGGTGTTCCTCGAGCCGATCATGGGGGAGGGCGGCGTCGTCGTCCCGCCGGCCGGATACCTGGCGGCCGCGCGGGAGATCACGGCCGCGCACGACGCATTGCTGGTGCTCGACGAGGTGCAGACCGGCGTGGGCCGCACCGGTTCCTTCTTCGCCCACCGCCACGACGGCATCACCCCCGATGTGGTCACCCTCGCCAAGGGACTCGGGGGCGGCCTGCCGATCGGCGCCTGCCTCGCAATCGGCGAGACCGCGGATCTGCTCACCCCCGGACTGCACGGCAGCACCTTCGGCGGCAACCCGGTGTGCACCGCCGCGGCGCTGGCGGTGCTCGGCGTACTCGCCGACGAGCACCTCATCGAGCGCGCCGACACGCTGGGCAAGACGCTGAGCCACGGGGTGGAGGCGCTCGGGCATCCCCTCGTCGACCACGTCCGCGGCCGGGGACTTCTGCTCGGCATCGTGCTCGCCGCAGAGGCTGCCAAGCCCGTCGAGACGGCAGCGCGCGACGCCGGTTTCCTGGTCAACGCCGCCGCGCCGGACGTCGTCAGGCTCGCTCCGCCGCTGGTCGTCACCGACGGCCAGGTCGAGTCCTTCCTGACCGCGCTGCCCGCGATCCTCGATCAGGCGGCCCGGTCATGACGCGGCACTTCCTGCGCGACGACGACTTCTCCCCGGAGGAGCAGGCGGAGGTTCTGGCACTGGCGGCCGAACTGAAGAAGAACCCGTTCAGCCACCGGCCGTTGGAGGGTCCCCGCGGCGTCGCGGTGATCTTCGAGAAGAACTCCACTCGGACGCGGTTCTCCTTCGAGATGGGCATCGCACAGCTGGGTGGGCACGCTGTCGTCGTCGACGGCCGGAGCACGCAGCTCGGCCGCGAGGAGACGCTCGAGGACACCGGCGCGGTGCTGTCCCGGTACGTCGACGCGATCGTGTGGCGGACGTTCGCCCAGGAACGGCTCGCCGCGATGGCGTCCGGTTCCTCGGTGCCGATCGTCAACGCGCTGTCCGACGATTTCCACCCGTGCCAGGTGCTCGCCGACCTGCAGACGCTCGTCGAGCGCAAGGGTGCGCTGAAGGGCCTGAAGTTGGCGTACTTCGGTGACGGAGCCAACAACATGGCCCATTCTCTGATGCTCGGCGGGGTGACCGCGGGGATCGATGTCACGATCGCCTCCCCGCGCGGCTTCGTGCCCGTGCCCGCGTTCGTCGCGGCGGCCGAGCAGAGGGCTCGGCAGACCGGCGCGTCGGTCTCGGTGATCGACGATCCCCTGCGTGCCGCCGACGGCGCCGACGTCCTCGTCACCGACACCTGGACGTCGATGGGTCAGGAGAACGACGGCCTCGACCGGGTGCGCCCGTTCCGACCGTTCCAGCTCAACGCTGCGCTGATGTCCCGCGCCGACTCGGAAGCCGTTGTGCTGCACTGTCTTCCGGCGCACCGCGGCCATGAGATCACCGATGAGGTGATCGACGGGCCGCAGAGCGCGGTGTGGGACGAGGCAGAGAACCGGTTGCACGCGCAGAAGGCGCTGCTGGTGTGGCTGCTCGGCAAGAGGACCGGCTCATGACGGCCGCGATGACCCGGGCGGGCAGGCAGGCCAGGATCGTGGCGCTGTTGTCCGAGCAGCCCGTGCACAGTCAGAGCGAACTGGCCGCGCTCCTGGCCGGAGAAGGTATCGACGTCACGCAGGCGACGCTGTCCCGCGATCTCGAAGAGCTCGGCGCGGTCAAGCTGCGCGGCGCCGACGGGGGTGTCGGCGTGTACGTCGTCCCCGAGGACGGCAGCCCTGTCCGCGGCGTCACCGGTGGCACCGAACGGGTTTCGCGGCTGTTGTCGGATCTGCTGGTGTCCAGCGACTCCAGCGGCAACCTCGCCGTGCTGCGCACGCCGCCGGGCGCCGCCCATTACCTGGCGAGCGCGATCGACCGCGCGGCACTGTCTTACATCGTCGGGACCATCGCCGGTGACGACACCATCTTCGTCATCGCGCGCGAACCCCTGAGCGGCGCCGAACTGGCGACCACGCTCGAGAATCTCGCCAAAGCCTGAAGCACGACACACGAGAAGGAGTTTTCTATGTCCGAGCGCGTCATCCTGGCGTATTCCGGCGGTCTGGACACCTCGGTGGCCATCAGCTGGATCGGCAAGGAGACCGGTCGCGAGGTCGTCGCGGTGGCGATCGACCTCGGCCAGGGCGGTGAGGACATGGAGGTCGTCCGGCAGCGCGCACTGGACTGCGGGGCGGTCGAGGCCGTCGTGGTCGACGCCCGTGACGAATTCGCCGACGACTACTGCCTGCCGGCGATCAAGTCCAACGCGCTGTACATGGATCGCTACCCGCTGGTGTCGGCGCTGAGCCGCCCGTTGATCGTCCGGCATCTCGTCACCGCGGCGCGGGAGCACGGCGGCGGCATCGTCGCACACGGATGCACGGGCAAGGGCAACGACCAGGTGCGCTTCGAGGTCGGATTCGCCTCGCTCGCGCCCGATCTGGAGGTGCTGGCGCCGGTACGCGACTACGCGTGGACGCGCGAGAAGGCCATCGCCTTCGCCGAGGAGAACGCCATCCCGATCAACGTCACCAAGCGTTCGCCGTTCTCCATCGACCAGAACGTGTGGGGCCGCGCGGTGGAAACCGGTTTCCTCGAGCATCTGTGGAACGCCCCGACGAAGGACGTCTACGACTACACCGAGGACCCGACGGTCAACTGGAACACTCCCGACGAGGTGATCGTCGGGTTCGACAAGGGCGTGCCGGTGTCCATCGACGGTCGCGGCGTGACCGTGCTGCAGGCCATCGAGGAACTCAACCGCCGGGCCGGCGCTCAAGGGGTGGGCCGTCTCGACGTGGTGGAGGACCGGCTCGTCGGCATCAAGAGCCGCGAGATCTACGAGGCTCCCGGCGCCATGGTGCTCATCACCGCGCACACCGAACTCGAACACGTCACGCTGGAGCGCGAACTCGGCCGGTTCAAGCGCACGACCGACCAGAAGTGGGGCGAACTGGTCTACGACGGGCTCTGGTACTCCCCACTGAAGACGGCGCTCGAGGCGTTCGTCGCGCAGACCCAGGAACACGTCACCGGAGAAATCCGGCTGGTGCTGCACGGCGGGCACATCGCGGTCAACGGCCGCCGCAGCGCCGAGTCGCTGTACGACTTCAACCTCGCCACCTACGACGAGGGGGACACCTTCGACCAGTCGGCGGCCAAGGGCTTCGTCCATGTGCACGGGCTGTCGTCGAGCCTGTCGGCGCAACGGGACCTGAAGCAGAAGTGAATACCAACGAGGGCTCGCTGTGGGGCGGCCGGTTCTCCGACGGGCCCTCGGATGCGCTTGCGGCGCTGAGCAAGTCCACGCATTTCGACTGGGTGCTGGCGCCGTACGACATCACCGCGTCGAAGGCGCACGCGCGGGTGCTGCACGCCGCCGGTCTGCTGACCGAGGAGCAACGCGACGGGCTGCTCGCCGGGCTGGACAGCCTGGCCTCCGATGTGGCCGACGGCAGCTTCGGCCCGCTGGTCACCGACGAGGACGTGCACGGCGCGCTGGAACGCGGGCTGATCGACCGGGTGGGTGCAGACCTCGGCGGCAGGTTGCGCGCGGGCCGGTCGCGAAACGATCAGGTCGCCACCCTGTTCCGGCTCTGGTTGCGCGACGCGATCCGCCGGGTCGCCGACGGCGTGCTCGACGTGGTGGGCGCCCTGACCACGCAGGCGGCCGCGCACCCGACCGCGATCATGCCGGGCAAGACTCATCTGCAGTCCGCGCAGCCGGTGCTGCTGGCACACCATCTGCTCGCCCACGCCCATCCGCTGCTGCGTGACGTCGACCGCATCGCCGACCTCGACGAGCGCGCCGCGGTATCCCCGTACGGATCGGGCGCCCTGGCCGGTTCGTCGCTCGGGCTCGATCCGGACGCCATCGCCGCGGAACTGGGTTTCACAGCCGCCGCGGACAATTCGATCGACGCCACGGCGGCGCGCGACTTCGCGGCCGAGGCGGCGTTCGTCTTCTCGATGATCGGTGTCGACCTGTCCCGGCTCGCCGAGGACATCATCCTGTGGAGCACCACCGAGTTCGGCTATGTGACCCTTCACGACTCGTGGTCGACCGGCAGTTCGATCATGCCGCAGAAGAAGAACCCCGACATCGCCGAACTGGCTCGCGGCAAGTCCGGCCGGCTGATCGGCAACCTGACCGGGCTGCTGGCCACGCTGAAAGCGCAGCCGCTGGCCTACAACCGGGATCTGCAGGAGGACAAGGAACCCGTCTTCGATTCCGTGGCGCAGCTCGAACTGCTGCTGCCCGCGATGGCCGGCCTTGTCGGGACGCTTCGCTTCGACGTGGACAGGATGGCCGCCCTGGCGCCGCTGGGTTACACGCTGGCGACCGACGTCGCCGAATGGCTGGTGAGGCGCGGGGTGCCGTTCCGGGTGGCCCATGAGGCCGCCGGCGCCGCCGTGCGCGCCGCCGAGGCCAGGGGAGTGGGGCTCGAGGAGCTCGAAGACGCCGAGCTGGCCGGCATCCACCCGGAACTCACCGCCGAGGTCCGCGACGTGCTCACAATCGAGGGATCGGTGAACGCCCGCGATGCGCGGGGCGGCACCGCCCCGGTGCAGGTCGCCCGGCAGCTCGGCGCGGTCCGGGAGGTCGCTGACAGGCTGCGACTGCGACTGCGCCGCTAGGGCAGTTCGGCGAGCAGATCGCCGCGAAGCGCGGCGTGCCTTCTAGAATTGTTGCGGCACAACAACTTCGCGCTCGCCGAGAGAATCACTGCGGCCGTCGACCCAGAGGCGCAGTGGACGCGGCAGATTCGCGCGGCCGCCGCGGCGCGCCCAGGTCGCCGAGCGGCGACTCCACAGCGGCCGTTCAGGAAAGTCATCATCCGTTGGGGAACCCGTGGCGCCAGGGCTACCTCGAATTCCGCCCTCCCACCAGCGAACACCGTACGTTGCTACCGTCCAGCTCCCCTTGCCCCACCGTTGAAGGCGACTCCATGCACACGTCAATCGGCAAACCCCTCGTCGCACTGGTCTCGGCTGCCTGCCTGACCGCCCCGGCGACCATCCCGACCCTGCAGCAGCCGCTCAGCCTCGTCGAATCCCATATCGCGGTCCAGCTGTCGGCCGCCGCCGGCACACTCACCCCGGCCCCCGTCGACACCGCGACGGTGCAGGCCGCCATCGACCAGGTGGCCGCGCTGACGGGCGTCGACAAGGGGACGCTGCTGCTTGCGCTGCTCACCGCGCCGTACCACAACGTCCTGGCCGTCTCGAATGCAACCGGGGCAGCGTTCGAGGACGTCGTGATGCTGCTGTCGCTGCCCCTGTCCGTCGCGACACTCGTGCTGTCCAACCAGACCGGGACCATCCCGGCGTACATCGCCTCGGTACACAGCAAGCTGGCGGGGGCGCTTCCCGGCATCAAGACAGCGATTCAGACCGAGATAGCCTACGACGTCAACCTTTTCAAGCAGCTCTTCGGAAGCAACGTGCCGAATTCGACCGCGGCTGCACAGATGATCGCGGTCGACTCTGTGGCCGCCACCCCGATCACCCGGGCTACGCTTTTCACGCAGTTGCTGACCGCTCCGTACCACAACGTACTCGCCATCGCGAACGCGACAGGCTCCGCGGTCGAGGCCGTCGGACTCGCGCTCTCCCTACCTCTTTCCATCGCGACACTCGTGCTGGCCAATCAGCCCGAAAAGATTCCGGCTTACGTCACCACGGTGCAGACCAACCTCAAGAACGCGATCCCCGGGATCAAGAAAGCGATCACCACGGAGATCGCCTACGACAAGAACGTGATCTCGCAGCTGTTCGGCGGCACGACCACGACCGACACCGCCGCCACGGCGGCCGCCCCGTCGGCCGGTGCGCGACAGACCGCTGATCTACCGTCCACGAGGACCCGCACGCTGTCCGTCTCCGTCCCGAGCGCGGTGACAACTCCGACCGCGACCTCCGGCACGACCACAGCCACCGAGGACACGGCGACCGAGGACACGGCGACGAAGGACACGAGCACCACCGGCACCGCCAACGTCGACGCCAAGAGGCCAGCGTGGGCGCACAAGCTCGCCGAGAAGACCGTCGCGACGAAAGCCGGCCCGAAAACGGACACGGACACCGCCGGGTCCGACGCGAAGGCCGAGGGCTCGGAGGAGGGGTCGGAGAAGGCCGATACCGCGGGCGCGTCCGAGAAGGCCGGCAGCAGCAAGCCTGCCGCGTCGTCTTCCACCGCGCACTCGACCGGCGGCAAGCACCGCAAGGCTGACGCCGCCTGATCGCGTCCGCCCGACGGCCATCGGCCCCCGCCCACACCCGGCGGGGGCCGATTCGGGTCGGGCAACGCAGCGACCGGCGCGATCAGCCGGCGTCCTCCGCCGCAGTCAGCCACGCCTCTTCCAGATTCTCCTTGCGCGCCAACAGCTCCGCGAGTTCGACGTTGAGCTCTCCGGCGCGCACGTGGTCGGCGGCCGCCTCGGCCATCGACTCGTGCACCGACGCGATGCGGTCGTCGAGCTTGGCCAACTGGCTCTCGATGCGCGCCATCTCCTTGCCGGTCCGCCGTTCCCGTGCGGCGTCCGATTCCGTGCGCTCGCCGCGGGCCGGTTCCGAACGCGCGGTATCGGCGGCGGCGCGCTCGGCCAGGTACTGCTCGATGCCGCCCGGCAGCAGGTCGCAGCGGCCGCCGCCGGTCAACGCGTAGGTGACGTCCGAGACCCGTTCCAGGAAGTAGCGATCGTGTGTGACGACGATCAGCGTGCCCGGCCAGCCGTCCAGATAGTCCTCGATGACGGTGAGGGTGTCGATGTCGAGGTCGTTGGTGGGCTCGTCGAGGAGCAGCACGTTGGGCTCGTCGAGCAGTAGCCGCAGGAACTGCAGGCGCCGCCGCTCCCCACCCGAGAGCTCCCCGATCCGGGTGGTCAGTTTGTCGCCGGTGAACCCGAAATCCTTCAGCAGGGTGTCCGCGCTGATCTCCCGCCCGCCGGCCAATTCGGTGATCCTGCGCCGGTTCTCGACGGCGTCGAGCACCCGCTGCGTGCCGTCGATTTCGGCCAGTGCCTGGCTCAGGAACCCGATCCGCAGCGTCGCGCCGCGCTTGATCGTTCCCGCCGAGGGCTGCAGTTCTCCTGCGAGCAGCCGCAGCACCGACGTCTTGCCGGTGCCGTTCACGCCGACCAGCCCGATGCGCGCACCTGGTCCGATGGACCAGTCGATACCGTCGAGCAGCACCCGCGGCGGGTCGCCGACCTCGAGGCGCACCCGGTGCAGATCGAAGACGTCTTTGCCGAGTCGGGTGGTGGCGAAGCGTTGCAGCACAAGCGAATCCCGCGGCGGAGGCTCGTTGGCGATCAGCTCGTTGGCCGCCTGGATCCGGAACCTGGGCTTCGAGGTTCGGGCCGGCGGGCCGCGCCGCAGCCAGGCCAGTTCCTTGCGCATCAGATTCCGGCGGCGCGCCTCGGTGCCTGCGGCCACCCGCATTCGTTCGGCGCGGGCCAGCACGAAGGCGGCGTACCCACCGTCGTACGCGTCGACGACGCCGTCATGGACCTCCCAGGTGCGCGTGCAGACCGCGTCCAGGAACCACCGGTCGTGGCTGACCACGATCAGAGCGCGGGCCGGCCGCGTGATCAGATGTCCGGCCAGCCAGCCGATCACCTCGACATCGAGATGGTTGGTCGGTTCGTCGAGCACCAGCACGTCGTGTCCGGCGAGCAGCACCTCGGCCAGCGCCACCCGGCGCCGCTCACCGCCGGAGAGCGACGTCACGCTCGCGTCGAGGTCCACGCCGGAGAGCAGGTGCTCGACCACCGTCCGGGTGTCGGGCTCGGCCGCCCAGATGTGATCGGGCCGGCCGGCCACGATCACGTCGCGCACCGTCGACCCGATCGCGAAGTCGTCACCCTGGCGCAGATAACCGACCGAGAGGCCCGAGGTGTGGGTGACGCGGCCGGAGTCGGGTGCCTGCGTGCCGGTCAGCATCTTGAGCAGCGTGGTCTTGCCGTCGCCGTTGCGACCGACCACTCCGATCGCGTCGCCTTCATCGACCCCGAGGCTGAGACCGTCGAGCAACGTGCGTGTGCCGTAGCTCACGGTTGCTCTTTCGACGTTGATGAGGTTTGCCATCAGCGCCCGATGATAGGCGCGGCCTGTGCCATGATGACCACGGCATTCGGGCCTGAGACAGGTGAAGGGGAGCGCGGTGGTGGACCTCTCGGCGATTACCAGGCCGGTGGGGCGGCTGGTCGCGACCGCTCAGAACGGTCTGGAGGTCTTGCGGTACGGCGGCCTGGAGACCGGCGCCGTGCCCTCGCCCTTCCAGATCATCGAGAGCGTCCCGATGTACCGGCTGCGGCGGTACTTCCCGCCCGACACCCGGCGCGGCACCACCCCGACCGGACCGCCGGTGCTGATGGTGCACCCGATGATGATGTCGGCCGACATGTGGGATGTCACCCGTGACGACGGTGCGGTCGGCATTCTGCACAAGGCGGGAATCGATCCCTGGGTCATCGATTTCGGCTCGCCCGACAAGATCGAGGGCGGCATGCAGCGCACGCTGGCCGACCACGTGGTGGCACTCAGCGAGGCCATCGACACGGTCAAGACGGTGACGGGGCGCGACGTCCACCTCGCGGGCTACTCGCAGGGCGGCATGTTCGCCTACCAGACTGCGGCCTACCGCCGTTCCAAAGACCTGGCCAGCATCGTGGCGTTCGGCGCGCCGGTCGACACCCTCGCCGCGCTGCCGATGAACCTGCCGGCGAGCCTGGCGCCCGCCGCCGCGGACTTCATGGCCGACCACGTCTTCAGCCGCATCGACATTCCGGGCTGGCTCGCGCGCACCGGCTTCCAGATGCTCGACCCCATCAAGACGGCCCAGTCGCGACTCGAGTTCCTGCTGCAGCTGCACGACCGCGAGGCGCTGCTGCCGCGCGAACAGCAGCGCCGGTTCCTGGCGTCCGAGGGCTGGATCGCGTGGTCCGGGCCGGCGATCTCCGAGCTGCTCAAGCAGTTCATCGCCCACAACCGGATGATGACCGGGGGCTTCGCGATCCACGGGGACCTCGTCACCCTGTCCGACATCGACTGCCCGGTGCTCGCGGTCATCGGCGAGGTCGACGACATCGGCCAGCCCGCCTCGGTCCGGGGCATCAAGCGTGCCGCACCGCGGGCCGATGCCTACGAGTTCCTGATCAGGGCAGGGCATTTCGGCTTGGTCGTCGGGTCGAAGGCCGCCACTCAGACATGGCCCACCGTCGCGGAGTGGGTGCGGTGGCTCGACGGGGGCGGCACGATGCCCGAGGGGGTGACGCCCATGGCGCTGCAGCCCGCTCAGCACACCGAGAGCGGCGTGTCGATCACGTCGCGGCTGGCGCACAGCACCGCCGCAGCCACCGAGATGGCGCTCAGTGTCGCCCGCTCGGCGGCCGGAGCCCTCGTCACCGCCAATCGGTCGGCGCGCACGCTGGCCGTCGAGACCGCGCGGACGCTGCCCAGGCTGGCTCGGCTCGGACAGGTCAACGACCACACCCGAATCTCGTTGGGCCGCATCATGAGTGAGCAGGCGCACGAAGCGCCGAAGGGTGAGGCGCTGCTCTTCGACGGTCGGGTGCACACCTACGAGGCGGTCGACCGGCGTGTCAACAACGTCGTGCGCGGCCTGATCGAGGTCGGAGTGCGGCAGGGCACCCGGGTCGCGGTGCTGATGGAGACCCGCCCCAGTGCGCTCGTCGCCATCGCGGCACTCTCGCGGCTGGGAGCCGTCGCGGTGCTGGTGCCGCCCGACGGCGACCTGGCCGCCGCGGTCCGGCTGGGCGCGGCCACCGAGATCATCGCCGACCCCAGCCACCTGGATGCCGCGCGGAGACTGGACATGCGCGTCCTGGTGCTCGGCGGCGGGGAATCCCGCGACCTGCACCTGCCCGAGGACGCCGATGTCGTGGACATGGAGCAGATCGATCCCGATCTCGTCGACCTGCCCGGCTGGTACCGGCCCAATCCCGGTCTGGCGCGCGATCTGGCCTTCATCGCGTTCAGCACCGTCAGCGGTGACGTCGTGGCCCGCCAGATCACCAACTACCGATGGGCGCTGTCGGCATTCGGGACCGCGTCGGCCGCCAACCTCAGCCGCAGCGACACGGTCTACTGCCTGACCCCGCTGCACCACCAGTCGGGGCTTCTGGTCAGTCTCAGCGGCGCGGTCGTCGGCGGTGCGCGGATCGCGCTGTCGCGCGGGCCGCGGCCCGACCGGTTCGTCCAGGAGATCCGCCAGTACGGGGTGACCGTGGTGACCTACACCTGGGCGATGCTGCGGGAGGTCATCGACGATCCCGGATTCTCGCTGACCGGCAACCACCCGGTGCGGCTGTTCATCGGGTCCGGCATGCCGGCGGGGCTGTGGAAACGGGTCGTTGAGGTGTTCGAGCCGGCGAACGTCGTCGAGTTCTTCGCCACCACCGACGGACAAGCCGTGCTGGCCAACGTCTCCGGTGCCAAGATCGGCAGCAAGGGCAGACCGCTGCCGGGCGGCGGTGAGGTCGCTCTCGCCGCCTACGACCCCGAGGACAACCTGATCCTCGAGGACGAGCGCGGGTTCATCCGCCGCGCCGAGGCCAACGAGGTCGGTGTTCTGCTCGCCCATCCCAGGGGACCGGTCGATCCGCTCGCGTCGGTCAAACGCGGGGTGTTCGCCCCCGCGGACACCTGGGTGTCCACCGAGTACCTGTTCCGCCGCGACGAGGACGGCGACTACTGGCTGGTCGACAACCGGGCGGCGGTGATCCACACCGCGCGCGGTCCGGTCTTCGCAGCGACCGTCAACGACGCGGTGGGCCGGCTGGGCGCCGTGGACATGGCCGTGACCTACAAGGTGGACGTCGACGGGCAGACGGTGGCGGTGACCGCCCTGGCGCTGTGTCCCGGCGGGAGCATCCCGTCGGCGGACCTGTCCGAGGCCCTGGCCGACCTCCCGGTGGGCAACGCACCCGACATCGTGCACGTCGTCGCGGACATGACCCTCACCGCGACGTACCGACCGCTCGCCGGGCCGCTGCAGAAACAAGGCCTGCCCAAGGCGTCGCGTAACGCCTGGTACCGCGACCCCGATACCAATCGGTACAAGCGGTTGACTGCCGCTGTGCGCACCGAGATCGCCGGGAGTCGGTAGGGATGCCCGGCCTGCGGGGCGCTGTTAGGCTCGCGCTGTCCGACTAGGGAGGGTTCATGTCACCACAGACCTGGCGCCGCGCTGCGGCTTCTGCGCTCGCAGGGGCCGCGCTGGTCGGCGGACTCGCCGCGGGTTTCACGGCACCATCGGCGCTGGCACAGCCGGCCGACCCGGCCACCCCGGCCATCCCACCGACGATCACAGCGGACCAGGCGATCGCGCTGATCGACAAGGAATACGACATCGGCGCCAGTGGTGGACAGCTTTCCAATCTCATCCACGAAGTCATGATCCTGCGTCAGCAGGGTTTCAAGGCCTCGAACGCCAACAGGGCCGCAATCGTCGACGCGTTGAACCATCGGCCGAATCAGGCTCCCTTGATCGCTGCGCTCGAGGCCACCTTGACCTATCAGAAGAAGCTCAAGAACCAGGCGGCCAACCAGGTCAAGCAGCCAGCCGTGGTTCCTCCGGCGACGCCCGGGATCCCGCAGGCGCCGATGGGTCCCTCCTGGGCGCCGGGCAACCCGATGATCCAGAACCCGAACGACACGATCTTCCCGATGCCCGGTCGTCAGGCGTGGTGACACTCGACGAGACCCTGCTGTCGATCCTGGTCTGCCCGGCCGACCGGGGTCCGCTGCTGTACGTCGACGGGTGCCTGTACAACCCGCGGCTCAAGCGCAAGTACCGCATCGACGACGGCATCCCGGTGCTGCTGGTCGACGAAGCCGTCACCGTCGACGACGACGAGCACCGGCGGTTGGTCGCGGCGGCCGAGTCTTAATCCTGGGCCGGCAGCTCACCGGTCAGATAGCGCTGGAGATTCGGCGCGATCGTGTCGGCGATCTGTTGCACTGGTAACGACTTGAACGGTTCGAGTTCGAGGACGTACCGGGCCATCGCGACGCCGACCAGCTGGGACGCGACGTATTGCACGCGCAGCCGCCCGCTGCCCGGCGGGTCGTCGACCCGGCTGCCCACTTCGGCGGCGATCACGTCCTGAAGGAACGACCGGACGATGGAGGCGTCGTAGGCGCTGCCGGCCAGGATCGACCGCAGTGTGGCGATGAATCCCTTGCCCAGCTCGGAATCCCACAGCGGCAGCAGCAGCGTGGGCAAGACGCGGCCGATGTCCTCGACGGGCACCTCGCGGAGGGGCCCGATGATCGTCATCGGATCGATCGGGATCTGGATCGCCGCCGCGAAGAGCTGCGTCTTGGTGCCGTAGTAGTGGTGCACCAGGGCCGGGTCGACGTCCGCGTCGGCGGCGATCGCACGAATCGAGGTCTTGTCGATCCCGTTGCGGGCGAACAGCTCCCGCGCGCTGGCAAGAATCCGTTCCCGGGTGTCGGAGGTCCCGGGAGGTCGCCCGGGGCGCTTGCGCTCTGATCGGGTCGCCACGTCTGTCTAGGGTGTCCTTCGCCGTAGGGTCGCCGCGGCCAGGGCCATCGCCAGCACCGCGAATCCGACGACCACCGCGAAGTCCCGGACGGTGACCGAGGTCAGTGCCGGGTGGGCCCCGACTTCCTGCAGGGCTTCGAGAGCGTAGCTGGCCGGTAGTGCGTTGCTGATCCACTGCAGCCACTCGGGCAGGGCGGCGCGCGGGACGATGATGCCGCACAGCAGCAGTTGTGGGGCGATCACCAGCGGCATGAACTGAACCGCCTGGAACTCGGTGCGCGCGAACGCACTGCAGAGCAGGCCGAGTCCGACGCCGAGGACCGCGTTGACGATCGCGATCGCGAACACCCATGCGGGGCTGCCCGCCGTGTCGAATCCCAGGAGCCAGAACGACACCACGCACGCCAGAGTCGCCTGCGCCGCGGCCGCGATCGAGAAGGCGGTGCCGTACGCGGCGAGCAGATCGAGCCGGCGCAGCGGTGTGGTCAGGATGCGCTCGAGGGTGCCCGAGACCCGTTCCCGCTGCATCGTGATCGAGGTGATCAGGAACATCACGATCAGCGGAAAGACCCCCAGCATGATCAGGCAGGCGTTGTTGAACGGCGACGGGGCGCCGGGGCGGTGGGGCGTGCCGGAGACGTCGTCGAACATGAAGTAGATGAGGGTGATGATCAGGCTCGGCACGAGCAGGATCATCGCGACACTGCGATGGTCGCCGGCGAGCTGGCGCAAGATCCGCTGGGTGGTCGCGGCGTACGCCCGCGTGCTCAGGCGGGTGCTGCTGCGATGCCGCGGCGGATGATGGACAGAAACGCGTCCTCCAGTGACTGACATCCCGTGTCCTTCCGCAGCCGGGTGGGTGTGGTGTGTGCCAGGATCCGACCCTCGCGCATGAGCAGCAGGTCGTGGCAGTGGTCTGCCTCGTCCATCACATGGCTGGACACCAGCAGGGTCGTTCCGTGGCGGGCCAGGCTGTCGAAGCGAGCCCACAGGTCCGCCCGCAGGACGGGGTCCAGGCCCACGGTCGGCTCGTCGAGGACGAGGAGTTCCGGGTGGCCGACCAGAGCGCAGGCCAGCGACACTCTGGTCCGTTGGCCGCCGGAGAGGTTGGCCGCCAACGCCTTCCGGTGGTCGTCGAGCCCGACCGCGGTGATCGCGTCGTCGACGTCCTGGGCGTCGGCACCGTACAGGGCGGCGAAATAGCGGATGTTGTCGACCACCCGCAGATCCGGGTAGATGGTCGGCTCCTGCGTGACGTAGCCGATGCGGTGGCGCAGTCCGGCACTGCCCGCGGGCTCCCCGAGGACGGTCACCGTTCCGCCGGCCACGATCTGCGTGCCGACGATGCTGCGCATCAGCGTCGTCTTCCCGCAGCCCGAGGGGCCGAGCAAGCCGGTGATCGCGCCGCGCGCAACCTGCAGGCTCACATCGTCGAGCGCTGGCCGACCTCCGCGTCTGACGCGCAGATCCGCGATGTCGATGGCCGCCTCCGATGCCGGAGCCATCAATTCATCGCGTGATGAACTCATCATGCGATGAATAATCCGCTCGGTGCCACCGGGTGTCAAGGGCGTCCGTAGGATGTCGCGGTGGTGCGAGAGTCATTGAGAGTCATCCCCGACGGGCTTGTCGATGTCACCGCACCGGTGACCATCGACGGGTTGAGCTACATCGATCCGGCCGACCCGGCGCTGCCGATGTATGAGGTGATCGCCAACAATCGCCGGCCGGTCGCCCTGCGCGACCTGATGATCGAGCCGGTCCGATCCGGCTACATCGGTGACGGCCATCAGCCCGATCCGGCGCTCGTCCCGCCCAGCGGCGCCGAAGCGGTGCCCGGCGTCTCGGTCGATCAGGTCTATCTGCCGGTCCGCGACGGGGTGGCGCGGTGCCAGCTGTACCGTCCCGCGGGTTCGGGCGAGCAGGCGCTGCCGGTGATCGTCTACTACCACGGCGGCGGATTCACCGTCGGTTCGTCCGAAGACTGCGACTTCCTGGCGCGCAAACTCGCGGTCACCAACGACGCGCTGGTGGTGTCGGCCAACTACCGTTCGGCACCGGAGTTCATGTTCCCCGTGCCGCTGGACGACGCGTTCGACGTCTACCGGTGGGTCGTCGAGCACGGTGCCGACCTCGACGCCGACCCGACGCGGATCGTGGTCGCCGGCGATTCGGCGGGATCGAATTTCGCCGCGGTGATCCCGCTGCGGGCGCGCGACGAGGGAGTGCGCCCGCCCGAGGGCGTCGTCATGCTCGGCGCCTTCGCCGACTTCCGGTTCGAGCGCTGGGCGTCGTTCGTGGAGCTGGCTCCCCGCGGGATCGTCTACGACATGGCCTTCGCGGGCTTCATCCGCGGCGCCTACGTCGGCGCCACCGCGTGGGACCACCCGTGGGTGAGCCCCATCGAGGGTGATCTCGCCGGATATCCACCGGCCGTCGTGGTGGCCGGCACTCACGATCCGATCGTCGACTCGGCTCGTGAGTTCGCCGCCCGCATTCGGGACGCGGGCGGTCAGGTGGTCGAGTACTTTCCCGAGGGCATGCCACACGGGTTCTACTTCTTTCCCGGCGTGCATCCGGAGGAGGACATCGCCTACCGCATCGTCGCCGAGGCGCTCGCCGGCGTGCTCGGGCGCTGAGATGTCCGCCGACGAACTGGCCGTCGACCCGCTGAGCGCAGCCCGCCTCCTGCTGGGTTCGGTGCTGACCGGCCGCGGGGTAAGCGCGACGATCGTCGAGGTGGAGGCCTATGGCGGTCCGCCCGACGGCCCCTGGCCGGACGCGGCGGCGCATTCCTTCCGCGGGCCGGGCGTGCGGAACTCCGTGATGTTCGGCCCGGCGGGCAGGCTCTACACCTACCGAAGCCACGGCATCCACGTCTGCGCGAACGTGTCCTGCGCAACCGACGGGGTGGCCGGCGCCGTGCTGCTGCGCGCCGCGGTGATCCACTCGGGTTCCGACATCGCTGCCGCCCGCCGCGGGGCGTCGGTCAAACCGGTCGCGCTGGCACGCGGTCCCGGCAATCTGTGCTCCGCGCTCGGTATCGGCATGCAGGACAACGGGACCGACCTCTTCGATCCCGGGTCGCCGGTCCGGCTGGCGTTGAACGAGTTGCGAGTGGGCAGCACCGGCCCGCGGGTCGGGGTCAGCAAGGCCGCGGATCGGCCATGGCGCATGTGGCTGGCGGGCCACCCCGAAGTGTCGGCCTATCGGCGCAGCCCGCGGGCACCGGCTCCCGGCGGCAGCGACTAGTACGGGAAGATCGACTGCGTGGGTAGCGACATCCTGAAGGAATTGGAGTGGCGCGGGCTGATCGCCCAGTCCACCGACCGTGACGCACTGGCCGAAGCGCTGGCCGCCGGCCCGGTCACCGTGTATTCCGGTTTCGACCCGACGGCGCCGAGCCTGCACGCCGGTCATCTGATACCGCTGCTGACGTTGCGGCGCTTCCAGCAGGCCGGGCATCGCCCGATCGTGCTCGCCGGCGGTGCCACCGGCATGATCGGCGACCCCCGAGACGTCGGCGAACGCACCCTGCAGAGCGCCGACATCATCGCCGACTGGGCGGAGCGCATCCGCGGGCAACTGGAACGGTTCGTCGATTTCGACGACTCGCCGACCGGCGCGGTGGACGCCAACAACCTCACGTGGACGTCGGAGCTGTCGGCGATCGAATTCCTGCGCGACATCGGCAAGCACTTCTCGGTCAACGTCATGCTCGACCGCGACACCGTGCGCCGCCGACTCGAGGGCGAGGGCATCTCCTACACGGAGTTCAGCTACATGCTGTTGCAGGCCAATGATTTCGTTGAACTCCACGAGCGCTACGGGTGCACTCTGCAGGTCGGCGGGTCCGATCAGTGGGGCAACATCATCGCCGGAGTGCGGTTGGTGCGGCAGAAGTCCGGCGCCTCGGTGCATGCCCTCACCACGCCGCTCGTGACCGACTCCGAAGGCAAGAAGTTCGGCAAGTCCACCGGCGGCGGCAGTCTCTGGCTGGACCCGGAGATGACCAGCCCCTATGCCTGGTACCAGTACTTCATCAACACCGCCGACGCGGACGTGATCCGCTACCTGCGGTGGTTCACCTTCTTGTCGGCCGACGAGCTGGCCGACCTCGAGCAGTCGACCGCCGACCGTCCGCACGAGCGCGCCGCACAGCGGCGCCTGGCCCGGGAACTCACCACGCTCGTGCACGGCGAGGCGGCGACCGCATCCGTCGAGCATGCGAGTCAGGCTCTGTTCGGCCGCGCGGAACTGTCGGAACTCGACGAAGCGACCCTGGCTGCGGCGCTTCGGGAGGCCAGTAACAACGAAGTCGCTCGACTCGAGCCCGGGGGAGCCGACTCCATCACCGACCTGCTGGTGTCGAGTGGGCTGTCGGCGAGCAAGGGCGCGGCTCGGCGCACGATCGGCGAGGGCGGAGTCAGCGTCAACAACGTGAAGATCGCCACAGACGACTGGGTGCCGCAGGATTCCGACTTCCTCTACGGCAGGTGGCTGGTGCTGCGCAGAGGGAAGAGGAATGTCGCCGGCATCGAGCGCGTTGGCTGAGCCGAGGCACAACGATGCTGGTCGACCCACGCCCCGGTCCGTCGGGAACAAACGTCGTGCGGCACGCGTTGAGCCCTTGTGAGTTCACGCGCCGACGAGGTGCGTGCGGTCGGTTCGGGTCGAAAGACACGCCCTATCAGGCGATTTGACTCGGAGTTATCCCTGACGTAACTTATCGGAGTCGCTGCGACACGGGCCCAGCCCGGAGAGCGCGGCCGACTCCCAGAGGTCACTCACTTCGGTGTAGAGTCCTCATCTGCCCGCACTGGAAACAGCGGCTTTTAGCCGCGGGCTTCCTGCGCGGTCAGGCGGTGTGTTGTTTGAGAACTCAATAGTGTGTTTGGTGGTTTTTGTTTGTTGTTTTGTTGTCTGCCTCTTTTTCCCGTTTAGGGGTGGATGTTTTTTTGGATGCCAGTTTTTGGTGTCTGTTGTTTGTGATCGGATTTTTCTGATTCGAATTCTGCCCGGGTTTTGGCCTGGGAGTTTTTGTTTGGAGAGTTTGATCCTGGCTCAGGACGAACGCTGGCGGCGTGCTTAACACATGCAAGTCGAACGGAAAGGCCCTTCGGGGTGCTCGAGTGGCGAACGGGTGAGTAACACGTGGGTGATCTGCCCTGCACTTTGGGATAAGCCTGGGAAACTGGGTCTAATACCGGATAGGACCACGGCATGCATGTGCTGTGGTGGAAAGCTTTTGCGGTGTGGGATGGGCCCGCGGCCTATCAGCTTGTTGGTGGGGTGATGGCCTACCAAGGCGACGACGGGTAGCCGGCCTGAGAGGGTGACCGGCCACACTGGGACTGAGATACGGCCCAGACTCCTACGGGAGGCAGCAGTGGGGAATATTGCACAATGGGCGCAAGCCTGATGCAGCGACGCCGCGTGAGGGATGACGGCCTTCGGGTTGTAAACCTCTTTCGCCAGGGACGAAGCGCAAGTGACGGTACCTGGAGAAGAAGGACCGGCCAACTACGTGCCAGCAGCCGCGGTAATACGTAGGGTCCGAGCGTTGTCCGGAATTACTGGGCGTAAAGAGCTCGTAGGTGGTTTGTCGCGTTGTTCGTGAAAACTCACAGCTTAACTGTGGGCGTGCGGGCGATACGGGCAGACTGGAGTACTGCAGGGGAGACTGGAATTCCTGGTGTAGCGGTGGAATGCGCAGATATCAGGAGGAACACCGGTGGCGAAGGCGGGTCTCTGGGCAGTAACTGACGCTGAGGAGCGAAAGCGTGGGGAGCGAACAGGATTAGATACCCTGGTAGTCCACGCCGTAAACGGTGGGTACTAGGTGTGGGTTTCCTTCCTTGGGATCCGTGCCGTAGCTAACGCATTAAGTACCCCGCCTGGGGAGTACGGCCGCAAGGCTAAAACTCAAAGGAATTGACGGGGGCCCGCACAAGCGGCGGAGCATGTGGATTAATTCGATGCAACGCGAAGAACCTTACCTGGGTTTGACATGCACAGGACGCCGGCAGAGATGTCGGTTCCCTTGTGGCCTGTGTGCAGGTGGTGCATGGCTGTCGTCAGCTCGTGTCGTGAGATGTTGGGTTAAGTCCCGCAACGAGCGCAACCCTTGTCTCATGTTGCCAGCACGTTATGGTGGGGACTCGTGAGAGACTGCCGGGGTCAACTCGGAGGAAGGTGGGGATGACGTCAAGTCATCATGCCCCTTATGTCCAGGGCTTCACACATGCTACAATGGCCGGTACAAAGGGCTGCGATGCCGTGAGGTGGAGCGAATCCTTTCAAAGCCGGTCTCAGTTCGGATCGGGGTCTGCAACTCGACCCCGTGAAGTCGGAGTCGCTAGTAATCGCAGATCAGCAACGCTGCGGTGAATACGTTCCCGGGCCTTGTACACACCGCCCGTCACGTCATGAAAGTCGGTAACACCCGAAGCCGGTGGCCTAACCCCTTGTGGGAGGGAGCCGTCGAAGGTGGGATCGGCGATTGGGACGAAGTCGTAACAAGGTAGCCGTACCGGAAGGTGCGGCTGGATCACCTCCTTTCTAAGGAGCACCACGAGACTCGAGCCGGCCCACATCGTGTGGATCACCGCGACTCGGAGCGATTCGTGAAGATGGCCCCGTCACCTGTAGTGGGTGGGGGTCTGGTGCACAACAAACGTTGAGCCGCAACGGGTTCGGAGTTTTTCCGGGTTTGCGGTGAGGGAACTGCCAGGCACACTATTGGGCTTTGAGACAACAAGCCCGCGGGCTCATCTCGGTGGAGGTGGGTGCCGGCCCTTGGCTCGGGAGGTTTGTTCCGGGTGGGGGTTCTTGTTGTTGCCCTGCTTTGGTGGTGGGGTGTGGTGTTTGATTTGTGGATAGTGGTTGCGAGCATCTGAGCGCGGAAGTCCTTGGTGGGCTTGTGTGTTCAGTTGTAATGCAAATTTTTCTGATACTCGCATGCAGTCCCTTTTTTGGAGGGGTGTGTGTGGGTGACTCATTTTTTGGTTTTGTGTTGTAAGTGTTTAAGGGCGCATGGTGGATGCCTTGGCACTGGGAGCCGATGAAGGACGTGGGAGGCTGCGATATGCCTCGGGGAGCTGTCAACCGAGCGTGGATCCGAGGATGTCCGAATGGGGAAACCCGGCACGAGTGATGTCGTGTCACCCGGCACTGAATACATAGGTGTCGGGGGGGAACGCGGGGAAGTGAAACATCTCAGTACCCGTAGGAAGAGAAAACAAAAGTGATTCCGTTAGTAGTGGCGAGCGAACGCGGAGGATGGCTAAACCGTGTGCATGTGATACCCGGCGGGGGTTGTGTGTGCGGTGTTGTGGGGCGTTTCTTCTCAGGTCCGCCGGCCTGGGCAGCAGTGAGAAAATTGTGTGTTAGTCCAAGTGGCCTGGGATGGTCTGCCGGAGAGGGTGAGAGCCCCGTCGACGAAAACTCATGATCTGCTGTGGAATGTTTTCCCCGAGTAGCAGCGGGCCCGTGGAATCTGCTGTGAATCTGCCGGGACCACCCGGTAAGCCTGAATACTTCTCAGTGACCGATAGCGGATTAGTACCGTGAGGGAATGGTGAAAAGTACCCCGGGAGGGGAGTGAAAGAGTACCTGAAACCGTGCGCTTACAATCCGTCAGAGCCCTCGACTTTGTTGTGGGGTGATGGCGTGCCTTTTGAAGAATGAGCCTGCGAGTCAGGGACATGTCGCGAGGTTAACCCGGGTGGGGTAGCCGTAGCGAAAGCGAGTCTGAATAGGGCGTATCCACACAACAGTGTGTGGTGTAGTGGTGTGTTCTGGACCCGAAGCGGAGTGATCTACCCATGGCCAGGGTGAAGCGCGGGTAAGACCGCGTGGAGGCCCGAACCCACTTAGGTTGAAGACTGAGGGGATGAGTTGTGGGTAGGGGTGAAAGGCCAATCAAACTCCGTGATAGCTGGTTCTCCCCGAAATGCATTTAGGTGCAGCGTCGCAGTGTTCGTGTCGGAGGTAGAGCTACTGGATGGCCGATGGGCCCTACTAGGTTACTGACGTCAGCCAAACTCCGAATGCCGACACGGTGTAATGCGGCAGTGAGACGGCGGGGGATAAGCTCCGTGCGTCGAGAGGGAAACAGCCCAGATCGCCGGCTAAGGCCCCTAAGCGTGTGCTAAGTGGAAAAGGATGTGCAGTCGCGAAGACAACCAGGAGGTTGGCTTAGAAGCAGCCACCCTTGAAAGAGTGCGTAATAGCTCACTGGTCAAGTGATTGTGCGCCGATAATGTAGCGGGGCTCAAGCACACCGCCGAAGCCGCGGCAGCATACTTTTGTGTGCTGGGTAGGGGAGCGTCCTGCATCCGGTGAAGCAGCGAAGTGATTCAGCTGTGGAGGGTGTGGGAGTGAGAATGCAGGCATGAGTAGCGATAAGGCAAGTGAGAACCTTGCCCGCCGAAAGACCAAGGGTTCCTGGGCCAGGCCAGTCCGCCCAGGGTGAGTCGGGACCTAAGGCGAGGCCGACAGGCGTAGTCGATGGACAACGGGTTGATATTCCCGTACCCGTGTGTGAGCGTCCCTGATGAATCCATCGTGCTAACCGCCCAAAAGGTGGTCCATCAATCCCTTCGGGGAGCGAGGATCACCGGCTGCGCGGGACCCCGGTGGGTAGTAGTCAAGCGATGGGGTGACGCAGGAAGGTAGCCGTACCAGTCAGTGGTAATACTGGGGCAAACCGGTAGGGAGAAACCTAGGCAAATCCGGGTTTCACATATCCTGAGAGGTGATGCATAGCCGAGTGAGGCGAATTCGGTGATCCTATGCTGTCGAGAAAAGCCTCTAGCGAGCGCACACACGGCCCGTACCCCAAACCAACACAGGTGGTCAGGTAGAGAATACCGAGGCGTACGAGTGAACTATGGTTAAGGAACTCGGCAAAATGCCCCCGTAACTTCGGGAGAAGGGGGACCCCCATACCGTCATGGCACTTGCGGCCGGCAGCGGGAGGGGGTGGCACAAACCAGTGAGAAGCGACTGTTTACTAAAAACACAGGTCCGTGCGAAGTCGCAAGACGAGGTATACGGACTGACGCCTGCCCGGTGCTGGAAGGTTAAGAGGACCCGTTAACCCTTTCGGGGGTGAAGCGGAGAATTTAAGCCCCAGTAAACGGCGGTGGTAACTATAACCATCCTAAGGTAGCGAAATTCCTTGTCGGGTAAGTTCCGACCTGCACGAATGGCGTAACGACTTCTCAACTGTCTCAACCATAGACTCGGCGAAATTGCATTACGAGTAAAGATGCTCGTTACGCGCGGCAGGACGAAAAGACCCCGGGACCTTCACTACAACTTGGTATTGGTGCTCGATACGGTTTGTGTAGGATAGGTGGGAGACTGTGAAACTCACACGCCAGTGTGGGTGGAGTCGTTGTTGAAATACCACTCTGATCGTATTGGGCCTCTAACCTCGAACCCTGAACCGGGTTCAGGGACAGTGCCTGGCGGGTAGTTTAACTGGGGCGGTTGCCTCCTAAAAAGTAACGGAGGCGCCCAAAGGTTCCCTCAACCTGGACGGCAATCAGGTGTTGAGTGTAAGTGCACAAGGGAGCTTGACTGCGAGACGGACATGTCGAGCAGGGACGAAAGTCGGGACTAGTGATCCGGCACCTCTGAGTGGAAGGGGTGTCGCTCAACGGATAAAAGGTACCCCGGGGATAACAGGCTGATCTTCCCCAAGAGTCCATATCGACGGGATGGTTTGGCACCTCGATGTCGGCTCGTCGCATCCTGGGGCTGGAGCAGGTCCCAAGGGTTGGGCTGTTCGCCCATTAAAGCGGCACGCGAGCTGGGTTTAGAACGTCGTGAGACAGTTCGGTCTCTATCCGCCGCGCGCGTCAGAAGCTTGAGGAAACCTGTCCCTAGTACGAGAGGACCGGGACGGACGAACCTCTGGTACACCAGTTGTCCCACCAGGGGCACCGCTGGATAGCCACGTTCGGACAGGATAACCGCTGAAAGCATCTAAGCGGGAAACCCCCTCCAAGACCAGGCTTCTCACCCATTTCAGTGGGATAAGGCCCCCCGCAGACCACGGGATCGATAGACCAGACCTACACACTTAGCAATAAGTTCAGGGAACTGGCACTAACCGGCCGAAAACTTACAACACCAACAAAACCTCGCAACCACACCACAGCAGACAACAAGCTGCACCCCACCACCAAAAACACAAAGATTTCCACTCAAAAACGAGTGAATAAAGTTACGGCGGTCCATAGCGGCAGGGAAACGCCCGGACCCATCCCGAACCCGGAAGCTAAGCCTGCCAGCGCCGATGATACTACCCACCCGGGTGGAAAAGTAGGACACCGCCGAACACACATTGAAGCCCTGTGGCCCCCAATTCTGTTGGGGGCCACAGGCATTTCTCGAGGACTGCATTGTTCGCAGTGGGAGCGCACGCCCTTGTCGGCGATGTATTTTTCAAGCGGTGGTCACGACGCCCGTGGATGGGTACGACGTCGCCGTCGTTCGGCCATCAGTCCGGACTCAATCGCAGTGAGCGACAAGCGAATCGGTGCGCGGAGTCGGTAGCCGGCGGGGACGGTGCCGCACCGCCGCCGGCGGGTGGGACTCCGAATCGGAGACAGCGGTCTGCGACCATTACGCTTTGGTCGTGCCCCAAGACAACCAGGGCGGCCGCAGTGACCGTCGACCGAGCCGCGGCTCCGGTGCCAACCGACAGCGCCCCGGTCGCGATCAGCGGTCGGCACCGCGCACCTCCGGTCCGAACCGGGCTCGTTCTGCCCAACCCAGGACCGACAGCGAGGAGATCCGTCCCAGCGGTCCGCCCATCCCGCCGCACATCGAAGCCAAACAGCTCGCGCCCGAGATCCGCGGAGAACTGACCACCCTGGACCGCTCGACGGCCGACGCCGTCGCCCGCCATCTCGTGGCCGCCGGTGAACTCCTCGAGGAGGACCCCGAAGCCGCGCTCGCGCACGCCCGGGCAGCCCGGGCGCGTTCCGGCCGGATCGCAGCGGTCCGCGAGGCAGTCGGCATCGCCGCGTATCAGTGTGGCGACTGGGCCCAGGCGCTCGCAGAACTGCGCGCGGCTCGGCGCATGGGCAGTCGCTCACCGCTCCTCGCGCTCATCGCGGACTGCGAACGCGGCATCGGCAGACCCGAGCGGGCCATCGAACTCGGACGCAGTGACGAGGCCGCACAGCTGACCGGTGACGACGCCGACGAATTGCGCATCGTCGTGGCGGGCGCGCGCTCGGACCTCGGCCAACACGAGCAAGCGCTCGCGATCCTGTCCACCCCTGCACTCGATCCCGCCAGAACCGGGCCGACCGCGGCCCGGCTCTTCTACGCCTATGCCGAGACGCTGCTGGCTCTCGGGCGTGAGCAGGACGCGCTGCAGTGGTTCCTCCATGCCGCGGCCGCCGACGTCGAAGGGGTCACCGACGCCGAAGAGCGCATCACGGAGCTCTCCTGACGTGACTACCCTTGCGCAGCAGCATGATTGTCTGCTGCTCGACCTCGATGGCACGGTGTTCCGCGGACACGAGCCGACGCCGGGCGCCGTGGAGGCCCTCGCCGCGATCGAAGCGCGCGTTCTGTTCGTCACCAACAACGCTTCCCGTGGTGCCGCGCAGGTCGCCGAACACCTCCGCGAGCTCGGATTCACCGCGGGGCCCGACGACATCGTGACCAGCGCCCAGAGCGCTGCCCGTCTGCTGGCCGACCAACTGCCGCCCGGGGCGAAGGTCCTCGTCGTCGGTACCGACGCCCTGGCCGGCGAGGTCAGCGGCGTCGGCCTGACCCCGGTCCGGCAATGGTCGGAGGAGCCGGTAGCCGTCGTTCAGGGGCATTCGCCGCAGACCGGTTGGCCCGACCTCGCCGAGGCTGCTCTGGCGATCAGGGCCGGCGCGCTGTGGATCGCGGCCAACATCGACAAGACGCTTCCGTCGGAGCGGGGCCTGCTGCCCGGAAACGGCTCGATGGTCGCCGCGCTGCGCACCGCCACCGACCGCGACCCGCAGGTGGCCGGCAAACCGGCGCCGGCACTGATGGCAGATGCCCTGTCGCG
The DNA here is from genome assembly GCF_000266905.1 of Mycolicibacterium chubuense NBB4. The sequence goes on from NC_018027.1 coordinate 2,729,558, forward strand.
CGGGCGGTTTCACACGCCGCTGGTCATCGGTGACCGGCTCGACACCGACATCGCCGGCGCCAATGCCGCCGAACTGCCGAGCCTGATGGTGCTGTGCGGAGTCAACACCGCCGAGGACGCGATCTGGGCGCAGCCCACGCAGCGACCCGATTACCTCGCCGAGGACCTGCGGTCCCTCACCGAGCACCCCGACACCCTGCGAGTGGCGACGCACCCGGCCTGGCGCGTCGAGGTCGACGGGACGACGGTCACCGTGCGATCCACCGGGGATGACCCGGGGGATCGGCTGTCGGTGGTGCGGGCGATCGCCGCCGCGGTCTGGGCGGCCGACACGAACGACCATTCGGGGACTATCACCGCCGGTGACGACACCGCCCGACAGGCCGTCGAACGATGGTCGCTGCCCTCAGCCGCGATCGACTAGCGTGAACACCGACATGAGCAACGATCCCGATCAGATTCGCGCCCAGATCGCCGAGCTGCTGGGCGAGCCGACCGACCCGTCGGCGTCCGACCCCACGGCATCCGAGCTCGATTCCGTCGCGGCGCGCCTCGAGGAGGCGCACGAAGTCCTGGTGCGCGCGCTGGAATCCGTCGAGAAGGGCTGATCCGCGTGACGCGGCGCGCTCGTGTGGACGCCGAGCTGGTCCGGCGCGGCCTGGCCCGCTCCCGTCAGCAGGCTGCGGAGCTGATCGGAGCAGGCCGCGTCAGCATCGACGGCATGCGTGCTGCCAAACCGGCGACCGCGATCCCGGTGAGCGCGAACCTGACCGTCGAGGACACCGGCGAGCTGACGTGGGTGTCGCGCGGCGCGCACAAGCTCATCGGCGCGCTCGACGCGTTCGGCATCCCGGTCGAGGGCCGGCGATGCCTGGATGCCGGCGCCTCCACCGGCGGCTTCACTCAAGTGCTGCTGGACCGTGGGGCCCGCGAGGTGGTTGCCGTCGACGTCGGCTACGGGCAATTGGCCTGGCCGTTGCGCACCGATTCGAGGGTCACCGTGAGGGAACGCACCAACGTCCGCGAGCTCACCGCCGACGCCGTCGGCGGACCCGTCGACCTCGTCGTCGCGGACCTGTCGTTCATCTCATTGGCCACGGTGCTTCCCGCGCTGACCGCGTGCGCGTCCCCGGACGCGGATATCGTTCCCATGGTGAAACCGCAGTTCGAGGTCGGCAAGGAGCGGGTAGGCGCCGGCGGCGTCGTCTCCGATCCCGTGCTGCGCGCCGACGCCGTCTTGTCGGTGGCCCGGCGGGCGGCCGAGCTGAACTGGTATCCCGTGGCGGTCACGGCCAGCCCCCTGCCCGGCCCGGCCGGCAACGTCGAATACTTCCTGCACCTGCGCTCCGGCACCGAGCGCGCACTGCACGGTGACGCCCTCGACGCCGCTATCCACCGGGCCGTCGAGGAGGGGCCGCGATGACGTGCGAGCGCACCATCCTCCTCGTCGTGCACACCGGTCGCGAAGAGGCCACCGAAGTCGCCCGCCGCGTGGAGAAAGTGTTGAGTGCCAACGGAATCGGGCTACGGGTGCTCTCGGCCGAAGCTGTCGACCGCGGTCCGGTGCACCTGGCGCCCGACGACCTGCGCGCGCTCGGCGTGGAGATCGAGGTGGTCGACGCCGACGAGAACGCCGCCGCGAGGTGCGAGCTCGTGCTGGTCCTCGGCGGCGACGGAACGTTCCTGCGGGCCGCCGAATTGGCCCGCAACGTCGAGATCCCGGTGCTCGGCGTCAACCTCGGCAAGATCGGCTTCCTGGCCGAGGCGGAGGCGGATTCGATCGACACCGTCCTCGACCACATCGTCCGCCGTGACTACCGCGTCGAGGAGCGGATGACGCTGGACGTGGCGGTGCGCGCCGGCGGTGAACTGCTCGACCGCGGGTGGGCGCTCAACGAGGCCAGCTTGGAGAAAGGACCCCGCCTGGGCGTGCTCGGGGTCGTCATCGAAGTCGACGGACGTCCCGTGTCGGCGTTCGGGTGTGACGGTGTGCTGGTCTCGTCGCCGACCGGCTCGACGGCCTACGCGTTCTCCGCGGGCGGCCCCGTGCTGTGGCCGGACCTGGAAGCGATCCTCGTCGTACCGAACAACGCCCACGCTTTGTTTTCCCGCCCGATGGTGACCAGCCCGAACGCGCTGATCGCGATCGAGATCGAGGGCGGCGGACACGACGCGCTGGTGTTCTGTGACGGGCGCCGGGAGATGGTGGTGCCCGCCGGCGGCCGCCTCGAGGTCACCCGCTGCGGGACGCCGCTGAAGTGGGTACGGCTGGACAGCGCGCCGTTCACCGACCGGCTGGTGCGCAAGTTCCGGCTGCCGGTCACCGGGTGGCGCGGGCAGTAGTGTTAGCCGAGATCCGCATCGAGTCGCTCGGCGCGATCAGCGCCGCGACCGCTGAATTCGACCGTGGCCTCACCGTGCTCACCGGTGAGACCGGCACAGGCAAGACCATGGTGGTGACCGGGCTTCACCTGCTGGGCGGAGCCCGGGCCGACGCCACCCGGGTGCGCTCGGGTGCCCCCCGGGCCGTCGTCGAAGGCCGGTTCGCCACCGCGGAACTCGACGACGCCACCGCCGGCCGCATCGACGAGGTCCTCGATTCCTCCGGCGCGGACCGCGACGACGACGGCAGCATCATCGCCCTGCGCACGGTCAGCCGCGACGGGCCTTCGCGCGCTTACCTCGGTGGGCGCAGCGTGCCGGCCAAGTCGCTCACCACTTTCACTGCCGAATTGCTCACCCTGCACGGCCAGAACGACCAGCTGCGACTGATGCGCCCCGAGGAACAACGTGCCGCGCTGGACCGCTTCGCCGCGGTCGATGCGAAACTCGAGCGCTACAAGAAGTTGCGCGACCAGTGGCTGGTGGCCCGCCGCGATCTGGTCGATCGGACCAACCGCACGCGTGAGCTGGCCCAGGAAGCCGACCGGCTCAAGTTCGCGCTCACCGAGATCGAGAGCGTCGACCCGGCTCCCGGCGAGGACGAGTCACTGGTGGCCGAGATCCGCCGGCTCTCCGAACTCGACGCGCTGCGCGAGGCGGTCGTCGGCGCCCGCGCCAACCTGTCGGTGGACGACTTGTCCGAGGGCGAACCACATTCGGCGACAGACACTTTGGGTCGCGCGGTAGCGCTGCTGCAGTCCACCGACGACCCCGCGCTGGACGCGCTGGCCCGACAGCTCGCCGAGACACTCACCGTCGTCGGTGACGTCGCCCGCGAACTTGGGGAATTCCTGAGTGACCTACCCGGCGACGCGAGCGCGCTGGAGACCAAGCTCGCCCGTCAGGCGGAGCTGCGCAGCCTGACCCGCAAGTACGCGGCCGACGTCGACGGCGTGCTGGCCTGGGCGAAGGACTCCCGGGAACGGCTCGCCCAGCTCGACGTCTCCGAGGACGCACTGGCCGGCCTGGCGCGCCGAGTCGACGAGCTCGCCGCGCAAGTGGCGACGTCGGCGCTCGAGCTGTCCAAGGCGCGGACCAAGGCCGCCAAGGCGCTGGCCAAGGCGATCACCGCCGAGCTGAGCGGGTTGGCGATGACGCACGCCCAGTTCACCGTGGCGGTGTCGCCGATGCCGGCCCGCGACGAGGACAGCGCACCGCTGCGGCTGCCGAGCGGGGACACGGTGCACGCCGGCGGCGACGGTATCGACCTGGTCGAGTTCGGCTTCACCGCCCACCGCGGCGCCGACGTGCTGCCGTTGAACAAGAGCGCGTCCGGCGGCGAACTCTCCCGCGTCATGCTGGCGCTGGAGGTGGTGCTGGCAGCCTCGGCCGAGGGCACCACGATGGTGTTCGACGAAGTGGACGCAGGGGTAGGCGGCCGGGCCGCGGTGCAGATCGGGCGCCGGCTGGCGCGCCTGGCCCGCAGCCATCAGGTCATCGTCGTCACCCACCTGCCCCAGGTCGCCGCCTACGCCGACAGCCACCTGGTGGTCGACAGCGCCGGCGACGGGACCAGTGAGGTACGTCGCTTGGACACCGAGCAGCGCGTCGGTGAACTGGCCCGCATGCTCGCGGGGCTGGGCGAGTCCGACACCGGCCGGGCCCATGCTCGTGAACTGCTCGAGGCCGCGCAGGACGACCGGGCCAGCTGAATCAGTCGATTATCGACCGGATTCTGCGCTGCGGCAACGGATTTCGGACGATCCCGAGATCCCGCGGATCGCCGCTACCGCCGCCGTAGACGCCTCTCGAGCCCGCCTCGGGGTGGACCCGACCGCCCGTTCATGCCCCCGATTTCGCCGCTGCAGGGTTATCCGCGCATTTGGCGGGTAGCTCCCCACGATGAGCGGGGATCGGCTGTCTATCGACTGCGTGCCAACCGGTTCGGCGAGCCGGTGCGGGCCGGCGCCGCGTAGTCCGGCGTGACGATGCGTAGGTCGCATTCGGTTCCGCCGAGGAGGTCCCGACGGTGAGACACAAGCTGTTCCACCGCGTCGAGGACGGAATCGTCGGCGCGGTCGGCGGTCCCGCCAGGTTTCGGGTCATCGGACTGCTGGCGCTCGTACTGGGACTCGACAGCGCCAACAACGGCACCATCGGTGCAATCGTCGTGCCGCTCAAGGCGGCGTTTCACATCTCCAACACTCAGGTCGGCTTGTTGGCGACCCTGTCGGCCGTCGTCGGCACTGCGGCCACCGTGCCGTGCGGGGCCCTGGCCGACCGGGTGAACCGCACCCGGATGCTGTGGATCGCCATCCTGGCGTGGTCGGCGGCGATGGCGGTCAGCGGTGCGGCCACCGGCTACCTGTGGCTGCTGATCTGCCGGTTGGCCCTGGGGTTGGTCGTCGCCGTGGCCGGGCCGGTGGTGGCGTCGCTGATCGGCGACTATTTTGCCGCCCACGAGCGGGGGCGCATCTACGGATTCGTCCTGGCAGGCGAAATGGTGGGGGCGGCAGCGGGATTGGTGGTCTCCGGCGGTATCGCCGGCGTCACCTGGCGACTCGGATTCTGGTGGTTGGCAGCGGTGGGGCTGGTTCTGGCCGTCGTCGTGGCGAAATTTCTGCCGGAACCGCAACGCGGTGGTGGCAGCCGCATCGCGGTCGGGGCGACCGAGGTGACGCCGGCGGGGGACGGCACGGCCGAGCCGCTCACTGACGGCGACGAGCCGGAGACGCGCGACCGCGACCCCGTGGCCACCGCACTGACGGCCGCACACGTCCCGTCGCATCCGCAGTCGGTGCTGCAGAACGACCCTCGCAAGCGCTCACTGTGGTGGGCGATGCGCTACATCGTGTCGATCCGGACGAATCTCGCCCTGATCGTCGCGTCGTCGCTGGGCTACTTCTTCCTCACCGGGCTGGGCACGTTCGGGATGGCTCTGCTGCGGGGCCGGTTCCACCTCGGCCAGTTCACCGCGACCATCCTGGTGGGCGTGATCGGCACGGGCGCTCTGCTGGGCGTGCTCAGCGCAGGGCGGTTGGCCGACTGGCTCGTCGGCCGCGGGCACTTCACCGCTCGCATCGTGGTCGCCGGAACGGCGATGCTGGCGGCGTGCGTCTTCGCCGCGCCGGCTCTGGCCAGTCACACACTGACGGTGATGGTGCCGCTGGCGTTCGTCGCGGCGATCGGTCTGGGCGGATCGAATCCGCCGCTGGACGCCGCGCGGCTAGACATCGTCCCGTCGGCTTTATGGGGGCGGGCCGAGGCTGTGCGAACGGTGCTGCGGTCGGCCTCGACGGCGATTGCTCCGCTGCTGTTCGGATACGTCTCGACCCGGCTGCAGGGTCCCGGTGTTCAGCAGGAGGGCGCCGGAAGCACCTTGGGCAACCCGACCAGCGGGGCGGCGAGCACGGCGGTCGGCCTCGTTCACACCTTTTTGATCATGCTCATCCCGCTGCTGCTGGCCGCGGCTCTCATCCTGCTCGTCGCCCGCCGCACCTACCCCCGCGACGTAGCGACGGCGTTGGGGTCCGAAGACGCCATGCAGGCAGACTCCCGTCTGTGACTGGTGTGAAAAGAATAAACTTCTGGGGCTGATGTTACGGCGCGCCTCCGACGGATCCCGGGCGTTGCTGGCCAGAATCCCCCCATGAAGATGTCAGCGCTGCTCTCCCGTAACGCCAGCTCACGGCCGGGCATCACCGGCACTGCCCGTGTGGACCGCGACATCGACCGGCTGTTACGTCGCGTCACCCCCGGCGACATCGTCGTCATCGACGCCCTCGACCTCGACCGGGTCACTGCCGACGCGCTCGTGGAGGCCAACGTCGCGGCGGTGGTCAACGCCTCCCCGTCGATCTCCGGGCGCTACCCGAATCTCGGGCCCGAGGTGCTGGTCGCCAACGGCATCACGCTGGTCGACGAGACGGGCCCCGAGGTCTTCAAGAAGGTCAAGGACGGCGCACGCATCCGCATCAACGAGGGCGGCGTGTACTCCGGCGACCGCAGGCTCATCCTCGGCACCGAACGCACCGACGCCGACATCCACGAGCTCATGCAGGAGGCCAAGGGCGGTCTGGTCGCGCACCTGGAGGCGTTCGCCGGCAACACCATCGAGTTCATCCGCAGCGAGAGCCCCCTACTGATCGACGGTATCGGCATTCCCGACATCGACGTCGACCTCAACCGCCGCCACGTCGTGATCGTGGCCGAAGAGCCCCATGCCGCCGCCGATCTCAAGGCGCTCAAACCGTTCATCAAGGAATACCAACCGGTTCTGGTCGGAGTCGGCACGGGCGCCGACATCCTGCGCAAGGCCGGCTACCGTCCGCAGCTGATCGTCGGCGACCCCGACAAGATCAGCACCGAGGTGCTGCGCTGCGGCGCCCAGGTGGTGCTGCCCGCCGACGCCGACGGACACGCCGCGGGCCTCGAGCGCATCCAGGACCTCGGCGTCGGCGCGATGACGTTCCCGGCCGCCGGTTCCGCGGCCGACCTCGCCCTGCTGCTGTGCGACCACCACGGTGCGTCGCTGATCGTCACGGTCGGCCACACCGCCAGCATCGAGGAGTTCTTCGACCGCAGCCGCCAGGCCAGCAACCCGTCGACCTTCCTGACCCGGCTCAAGGTGGGCGAGAAGCTGGTCGACGCGAAAGCCGTTGCGACGCTGTACCGCAGCCGCGTGTCCGGCGGCGCCATCGCGCTGCTGGTGCTCGCGATGCTGATCGCGGTGATCGCCGCGCTGTGGGTGTCGCGGGCCGACGCCGCGGTGCTGCAGTGGATCGCCCACTACTGGAACCAGTTCTCGCTCTGGGTTCAGGGCCTCGTCTCGTAAAGGACTCCCGGTGATCTCGCTGCGCTCGCACGCCATCTCGCTGGCCGCCGTCTTCCTGGCGCTGGCCATCGGCATCGCCCTCGGTTCGGGGCTGCTGTCCAACACCGTGCTGTCCGGCCTGCGCGACGACAAGCACGAGATGCAGAACCAGATCGAGACGCTGACCAACGACCGCAATGCGGTCAACGAGAAGCTCAGCGCAGCAGGCGATTTCGATGCCGCGATGGCGCCGCGCATTCTGCGGGACAGCCTCAAGGGCAAAACGGTCGTGATGTTCCGCACTCCCGATGCCTCCGACGACGACCTCGACGCGCTGACCCGATCGGTCCAGCAGGCCGGCGGCACGGTGACCGGCACCGTCGGGCTCACGCAGGAGTTCGTCGAGGCCAACTCCGCGGAGAAACTCCTGTCGGTGGTCAACTCACCGATCGTGCCCGCGGGGGCACAGCTGAGCACGACAACCGTCGACCAGGGATCGCAGGCAGGCGACCTGCTCGGCATCGCGCTGCTGATCAACAAGGATCCCAAGGCGGCCCCGGTCGACGACACCCAGCGCGCCGCCGTGCTGGCCGCCCTCCGGGACACCGGCTTCGTGACCTACGGCAACGAGCGCATCGGGGCCGCCAACGCCGCGATCGTCGTCACCGGAGGGGCGCTCGGCGACGACGCGGGAAACAAGGGCGCCACCGTCGCCCGGTTCGCAGCAGGTCTCGCCCCGCACGGCACCGGCACGGTCCTCGCCGGCCGGGACGGCTCGGCCACCGGAACCTCCGCGGTGGCAGTGACGCGCTCGGACAAGGCGCTGAACAGCGTCGTGAGCACGGTCGATGACGTCGACGTCGAATCCGGCCGGATCACCTCGGTGCTCGCCGTGAGCGCTCTGGTCAACGGCGGCCAGCCGGGTCAGTTCGGCACCGGCCAGGGCGCCACCGCCGTCACCGTGCCCCAGTAGGGCCCAGTAGGCCACAGTCGGCGCGCCGTCGCCGCGGTCTCGGGGTCGGTGTTAGGGTGGGGTTCCGTGCCAGGCCAAACGAAGCCGCTTCGCAAGCACCCGCAAACAGCCACCAAGCACATCTTCGTCACCGGTGGCGTGGTGTCGTCGCTCGGCAAGGGGCTCACGGCGTCGAGCCTCGGTCAGCTGCTCACCGCGCGCGGGCTGCAGGTGACGATGCAGAAGCTCGACCCGTATCTCAACGTCGACCCGGGCACCATGAACCCGTTCCAGCATGGGGAGGTGTTCGTCACCGAGGACGGCGCGGAAACCGACCTCGACGTCGGGCACTACGAGCGCTTCCTGGATCGCAACCTGTCCGGCTCCGCGAATGTGACCACCGGCCAGGTGTATTCGTCGGTGATCGCCAAGGAGCGCCGCGGTGAGTATCTCGGCGACACGGTGCAGGTCATTCCGCACATCACCGACGAGATCAAGCAGCGGATCCTGGAGATGGCCGGCGACGAAGACGGCAGGCCCGACGTGGTGATCACCGAGATCGGTGGCACCGTCGGCGACATCGAGTCGCTGCCGTTCCTGGAGGCGGCCCGGCAGGTGCGCCACGAGGTGGGCCGCGAGAACTGCTTCTTCCTGCACTGCTCCCTGGTGCCGTTCATGGCGCCCTCGGGTGAGCTCAAGACCAAGCCGACGCAGCACTCGGTGGCGGCGCTCCGCAGCATCGGCATCACGCCCGACGCACTCATCCTGCGCTGCGACCGCGACGTGCCCGAACCGCTGAAGAACAAGATCGCGCTGATGTGCGACGTCGACATCGACGGCGTCATCTCGACTCCCGACGCGCCGTCCATCTACGACATCCCGAAGGTGCTGCACCGCGAGGAACTCGACGCCTACGTGGTGCGGCGGCTGAACCTGCCGTTCCGCGACGTCGACTGGACGCAGTGGAACGACCTGCTGCGGCGGGTGCACGAACCGCGCGAGACTGTGCGAATTGCGTTGGTGGGCAAGTACATCGACCTCTCCGACGCGTACCTGTCGGTGGCCGAGGCGCTGCGCGCCGGCGGCTTCGCCCACCACGCCAAGGTGGAGATGCGGTGGGTGGCCTCCGACGACTGCGAGAGCGACGCCGGCGTCGCGGCGGCACTGTCCGACGTCGACGGCGTGCTGATCCCCGGCGGGTTCGGCATCCGCGGCATCGAAGGCAAGATCGGCGCCATCCGCTACGCGCGCCGTCGGGGCTTACCGGTACTGGGGCTGTGTCTCGGTCTGCAGTGCATCGTGATCGAGGCCGCGCGGTCGGTCGGCCTGACCGAGGCGAGTTCTGCCGAATTCGATCCCGACACCCCGGACCCGGTGATCTCGACGATGGCCGACCAGGAGCAGATCGTGGCCGGCGAAGCCGACCTCGGCGGCACCATGCGCCTGGGCGCCTATCCCGCGGTGCTCGAGGAGGGTTCCCTCGTGGCGAAGGCCTACGACGCGACCGAGGTCTCCGAGCGCCACCGGCACCGGTACGAGGTCAACAACGCCTACCGCGACCGCATCGCCGAGAGCGGGCTGCGCTTCTCGGGCACCTCGCCCGACGGCCACCTCGTCGAGTTCGTCGAGTACGCGCCGGAGGTGCATCCGTTCATCGTCGGCACCCAGGCGCACCCGGAGCTCAAGAGCCGCCCGACCCGTCCGCATCCGCTGTTCGTCGCGTTCGTCGGCGCGTCGCTGGATTACAAGAACGCGGAACGGCTGCCCGTGGACATTCCGGTGCACGAGGCCAACGGCGCCGAACGCACCCGCGAAGACGCCCCCGTCCGTGGCTGACGAGGGCGGGTCGGAGGCCGCCGGCGGGCTGGGTGACCACAACTTCGCGGTCGTCGACTCAGAGACGCTCTACGTCGGGAAGATCTTCGCTCTGCGCGCCGACGAGGTGCACATGCCCGGCGGCGGCAGCGCCCGGCGCGAGATCGTCGAGCACTTCGGTGCGGTCGCCGTGGTCGCACTCGACGACGCCGGCGACATCACGCTCGTCTACCAGTACCGCCACCCGTTCGGCAGGCGGTTGTGGGAACTGCCGGCCGGCCTGCTCGACTTCGGCGGGGAACCACCGCACGTGACGGCGGCGCGGGAACTGGCCGAGGAGGCCGGCCTGGCCGCCGACACGTGGCACACGCTGGTCGATCTGGACTCTGCGCCCGGCTTCAGCGACGAGAGCGTGCGCGTGTTCCTGGCCACCGGACTGCACGATGTCGGCCGGCCGGAAGCCCACGACGAGGAAGCCGATCTGCAGGTTCGGCGCGTCCCGCTCGCGGACGCGGTCGCCAAGGTGTATTCCGGGGAGATCGTCAACTCGATCTCGGTGGCCGGCATCCTGGCCGCGCATGCGTTGTCGGACGTCGCGTCGCTGCGGCCCGTCGACGCGCCGTGGACCGACCGGCCCACCGCCTTCGCCAAGCGGATGGGGCATATGTGACCGACACGTCGCTGCCTCCCGGAGCGATCCTCGACGACCAGTTGCAGGGGTACCTCGATCATCTGGCCATCGAACGGGGAGTGGCGGCGAACACGCTGAGCTCGTATCGGCGCGACCTGAAGCGCTACGCCGAGCACTTGACGGGCCGCGGTGTCACCGACCTGGCAGGTGTCGCGGAGAGCGATGTCAGCGACTTCCTGGTGTCGCTGCGCCAGGGCGACCCGGACAACGGCGTCGTCGCCTTGTCGGCCGTCTCGGCGGCCAGGGCGCTGATCGCCGTGCGCGGACTGCACCGGTTCGCGGCCGCGGAGGGCATCGCCGCCCTCGACGTGGCCCGTGAGGTCAAGCCGCCGACGCCCAGCCGCCGACTGCCCAAGAGCCTGAGCATCGACGATGTGCTGGCCCTGCTCGATGCGGCCGGCGGGGACAGCGACACCGACGGGCCGCTGACACTGCGCAACCGGGCGCTGCTCGAGCTGCTCTACTCGACGGGCGCCCGGATCTCCGAGGCGGTGGGTCTCGACCTCGACGACATCGACACGCAGGCGCGCTCGGTGCTGCTGCGTGGCAAAGGCGGCAAGCAGAGGCTCATCCCGGTCGGGCGGCCGGCCGTCGCCGCCCTCGACGCCTATCTGGTGCGCGGACGGCCCGACCTGGCCCGCCGCGGCCGGGGAACGCCGGGGATCTTCCTCAACGCGCGCGGCGGACGGCTGTCGCGGCAGAGCGCCTGGCAGGTGCTGCAGGATGCGGCCGAGCGGGCCGGTATCACCGCGACCGTGTCGCCGCACGTGCTGCGGCACTCGTTCGCGACGCACCTGCTCGACGGCGGCGCCGACGTCCGCGTCGTCCAGGAGCTGCTGGGGCACGCCTCGGTGACCACGACGCAGATCTACACGATGGTCACCGTGAACGCGCTGCGCGAGGTGTGGGCGGGCGCGCACCCGCGAGCGCGCTGACCGGGTGCTCCGCCGCGAGCTCTCGCCCCGCCCAGTGTGCAGTGAGGGCGAATTTCCGCGTCGTTTTCCGCCCTGGGTTCACACTCGGCGGCCGAACGCCGGAAAAGGTGCCGACATCTTGCCTGCGGGTCTGCCTCACCAGCGCGACGCACCCCGTTAAACTTGCCGCGATGTCCGCCACGCCCGAGGGTTGCCTGACCAGCGACGGTCTGGCATGACCGACGGCACCGACCAGACGAATCCGGAGCCCACGCCCGGTCTGACGGGTCGCATCCCGCGGCCGATCCCCGAGCCGGCCCCCCGCACCACGCACGGCCCGGCCAAGGTCATCGCGATGTGCAACCAGAAGGGCGGCGTCGGCAAGACCACGTCGACGATCAACCTCGGTGCCAGCCTGGCCGAATACGGCCGGCGCGTGCTGCTGGTGGATCTCGATCCGCAGGGCGCGCTGTCGGCGGGGCTCGGGGTGCCGCACTACGAACTCGACCAGACCGTCTACAACCTGCTCGTCGAGCCGCGCATCTCCATCGACCAGGTGCTGCTGAAGACCCGCGTGCCCGGACTGGACCTGGTACCGAGCAACATCGACCTGTCCGCAGCGGAGATCCAGCTGGTCAACGAGGTGGGTCGCGAGCAGTCGCTGGCCCGGGCGCTGTACCCGGTGCTCGACCGCTACGACTACGTGCTGATCGACTGCCAGCCGTCGCTGGGCCTGCTCACGGTCAACGGGCTCGCATGCAGCGACGGGGTCGTCATCCCCACCGAGTGCGAGTACTTCTCGCTGCGCGGTCTGGCGTTGCTGACCGACACGGTGGAGAAGGTGCACGACCGGCTCAACCCGAAGCTCGCGATCAGCGGCATCCTGATCACCCGCTACGACCCGCGCACGGTCAACTCGCGCGAGGTGATGGCCCGGGTGGTCGAGCGATTCGGCGACCTGGTGTTCGACACGGTGGTCACCCGTACCGTGCGCTTCCCGGAGACCAGTGTGGCCGGTGAGCCGATCACCACGTGGGCACCGAAATCGGCTGGCGCCGAAGCGTATCGGGCGTTGGCACGTGAGGTCATCCACCGGTTCGGCGCGTGAGCGAGACACCGCCCGACGAGTCGACCCACGCTGGCTTCCAGGTTCGGCTGAGCAATTTCGAGGGGCCGTTCGATCTGCTGCTGCAGCTGATCTTCGCGCACCGGCTCGACGTCACCGAGGTGGCACTGCACCGGGTCACCGACGAGTTCATCGCCTACACGAAGGCGATCGGCTCCCAGCTGGGGCTCGACGAGACCACATCGTTCCTGGTGGTCGCCGCGACGCTGCTGGACCTGAAGGCGGCGCGGCTGCTGCCTGCCGGCGAGGTGCACGACGAGGAGGACCTGGCGCTGCTGGAGGTCCGGGACTTGCTGTTCGCCCGCCTGCTGCAGTACCGCGCGTTCAAGCACGTCGCCGAGATGTTCGCCGAGCTGGAGGCGGCGGCGATGCGCAGCTACCCGCGCGCGGTGTCGCTGGAGGACCGTTACTCGGAGCTGTTGCCCGAGGTGATGCTGGGGGTGGACGCCGACCGGTTCGCCCAGATCGCTGCGACGGCGTTCACGCCGCGACCGGTGCCGACCGTGGGCACCGAACACCTCCATCAGGTGGCCGTGTCGGTGCCCGAACAGGCGGCCAATCTGATGACGCTGCTGGAGGATCGCGGGATCGGCGAGTGGGCCTCGTTCTCGGATCTGGTCGCCGACTGCCGGATGCCGATGGAGATCGTCGGACGGTTCCTGGCGCTGCTCGAACTGTATAGGACGCGAGCGGTAGCATTCGAGCAACCAGAACCGCTTGGTGTGCTCCAGATCTCGTGGACCGGAGAGCGGCCCACCAGCCAGCAGTTGGCAACCGCGGACACCGAATAGCGCGGAATAGAAAGTATGACTGAGAACTTTTCGAGCGATGCCGAGCTGAGCCCCGCGCCGGAGGCCGAGGACGCGGCACCAGCGCTGGAGGACGCCGAGCTCGACGCTGTCCTCGAGGCGCTGCTGCTCGTCGTCGATACCCCGGTCGGTGTCGACGCGCTGGCCACCGCCACCGAGCAGTCGCCGGCGCGGGTCGCCGAGCGGCTGACGGCGATGGCCGGGGAGCTGGCGGCCCGCGACAGCGGCATCGACCTGCGGGAAGCGGGCGGCGGGTGGCGCATGTACACGCGCTCGAAGTATGCGCCCTACGTGGAGAAGCTGCTGCTCGACGGCGCAAGGTCGAAGCTGACGCGGGCGGCGCTCGAGACGCTGGCGGTGGTGGCCTACCGGCAACCGGTGACCCGGGCCAGGGTCAGCGCGGTCCGCGGGGTCAACGTCGACGCCGTCATGCGGACCCTGCTGGCCCGCGGGTTGATCACCGAGGCGGGCACCGACGCCGACTCCGGTGCGGTCACGTTCGCGACCACCGAGCTGTTCCTGGAACGGCTGGGCCTGACGTCGTTGACCGACCTCCCGGATATCGCGCCGCTGCTGCCCGACGTGGACGTGATCGACGATCTCAGCGAAACCCTCAGTGAGGAGCCACGTTTCATGAAGCTCAACGGCGCGGCCGCTCCGCAGCCGGAGCCGTCGTCGTTCGACGTGGACCGGGAGTGACGATGACCGAGGACGACGGCGTACGCCTGCAGAAGGTGTTGTCCCAGGCCGGGATCGCGTCTCGCCGGGTGGCCGAGAAGATGATCCGCGACGGCCGCGTCGAGGTGGACGGCATGGTGGTCACCGAGCTGGGTACGCGGGTGGACCCCGCGGTGTCGGTGATCAAAGTCGACGGCGCCAGGATCTCCGTCGACGACGACCGGGTGTATCTGGCGATCAACAAGCCGAAGGGCATGCACTCCACGATGTCCGACGATCGCGGGCGCCCGTGCGTCGGCGATCTGGTCGAGCACCGAGTTCGCGGCAACAAGAAGCTCTTTCACGTCGGCCGGCTGGACGCCGACACCGAAGGGCTGTTGCTGTTGACCAACGACGGCGAGCTCGCCCACCGGTTGATGCACCCGTCCTACGAGGTGCCCAAGACCTACCTCGCGACCGTGGTCGGGACGGTGCCTCGCGGCCTCGGTCGCAAGCTGCGCGCCGGCATCGACCTCGAGGACGGGCCGGTGCGTCTCGACGACTTCGCGGTCGTCGACGCCGTTCCGGGCAAGTCGCTGGTGCGGGTGACACTGCACGAGGGCCGCAAGCGCATCGTGCGCCGGCTGCTGGCCGAAGTCGGCTTCCCGGTTCAGGAACTGGTGCGCACCGACATCGGCGCCGTCACGCTCGGCGAACAGCGGCCCGGCAGCATCCGGGTGCTCACACAGAAGGAGATCGGCGAACTGTACAGGGCGGTGGGCTTGTGACCCGATCACTGGTGATCGCCATCGACGGCCCGGCTGGTACCGGAAAGTCAACGGTGGCAAGAGGATTGGCGACTGCGCTGGGTGCGAGGTATCTCGACACCGGCGCGATGTACCGCATCGTGACGCTGAGCATGCTGCGCCGCGGCGTCGACCTCGGCGACACCTCCGCGATCGCCGCTTCGGCGGAGCAGGTCGAACTCGCCGTCGGTCACGATCCCGCCGAGGACCGTTCGTACCTGGCGGGGGAGGACGTGTCGGCGGAGATCCGTGGCGACGCCGTGACGAAGGCGGTCTCGGCGGTGTCGGCGGTCCCGGCGGTGCGCACCCGCCTCGTCGCCCTGCAACGGGCACTGACCGACGGACCGGGCCGGGTGGTGGTCGAGGGCCGCGACATCGGCACCGTCGTGCTGCCCGACGCTGACGTGAAGATCTTCTTGACGGCCTCGGCCGAGGAGCGTGCGCGGCGGCGCAACGAGCAGAACGTCGCCGCCGGCCTGCCGGATGACTACGCGGGCGTGCTCGCCGACGTCGAGCGCCGTGACCATCTGGACTCCACCCGTGCGGTGTCGCCGCTGCGGGCCGCCGACGACGCCGTGGTGGTGGACACCAGCGACATGACGCAGGCCGAGGTCATCGCCGCGCTGACCGAACTGGTCGAGGAGAAGGCGGGTGCAGCGCGATGAGCGCTTGCGCGACGAGCAGAGGATCCCGATGAGCGAGAACGACGCCGACGGCACGTGGGCCGACGAGAGCGACTGGGAACACTTCGCCGAAGACGCCGAGGACATCGCGGGCGCGATCGAGGAGGCGTCGGCGCCGCCGCCCGTGGTCGCCGTCGTCGGCCGGCCCAACGTCGGCAAGTCCACGCTGGTCAACCGGATCCTGGGCCGTCGCGAGGCGGTCGTCCAGGACGTCCCCGGCGTGACCCGCGACCGGGTGTCCTACGACGCGACCTGGTCGGGGCAGCGGTTCGTCGTGCAGGACACCGGCGGATGGGAGCCCGACGCCAAGGGGCTGCAACAGCTCGTCGCCGAGCAGGCGTCGGTGGCGATGCGCACCGCCGACGCGATCATCTTCGTCGTCGACTCCGTCGTCGGGGCCACCTCGGCCGACGAGGCCGCCGCGAAGCTGCTGCAGCGCTCGGGCAAACCGGTCTTCCTCGCGGCGAACAAGGTCGACAACGACCGCGGAGAGGCGGATGCGGCGGCGCTGTGGTCCCTGGGGCTGGGCCAGCCGCACTCGATCAGCGCGATGCACGGCCGCGGGGTGGCCGACCTGCTCGACACCGTCGTCGACGCCCTGCCCACGGTGTCCGAAGTGGCCACCGGGGGCGGCGGACCCCGGCGAGTGGCGCTGGTCGGCAAGCCGAACGTGGGCAAATCGTCGTTGCTCAACCGGCTCTCGGGCGACCAGCGATCGGTGGTGCACGACGTCGCGGGCACCACCGTCGACCCCGTCGACTCGCTGATCGAGATGGAGGGCAAGCTCTGGCGTTTCGTCGACACCGCGGGATTGCGCCGCAAAGTCGGCCAGGCCAGCGGCCACGAGTTCTACGCGTCGGTGCGCACGCACGGCGCGATCGACGCCGCCGAGGTGGCGATCGTGCTCATCGACGCGTCACAGCCGTTGACCGAGCAGGACCAGCGCGTGCTGTCGATGGTCATCGAGGCGGGCCGAGCCCTGGTGCTGGCCTTCAACAAGTGGGATCTCGTCGACGAGGATCGTCGCTATCTGCTGGACCGCGAGATCGACCTGCAGCTGGCGCAGGTGCAGTGGGCGCCGCGGGTGAACATCTCGGCCAAGACCGGCCGCGCGGTGCAGAAACTGGTGCCCGCGCTGGAGACTGCGCTGCATTCGTGGGACACCCGGGTGTCGACGGGACGGCTGAACACCTTCTTCAAGGAGGTCGTCGCCGCGACGCCGCCGCCGGTGCGCGGCGGTAAACAGCCCCGGATTCTGTTCGCCACGCAGGCCACCGCGCGCCCGCCGACCTTCGTCCTGTTCACCAGCGGATTCCTCGAGGCCGGTTACCGCCGGTTCCTCGAACGCCGGCTGCGGGAGACGTTCGGCTTCGAGGGCAGCCCGATCCGGATCAACGTCCGGGTCCGTGAGAAGAGGGGCGCCAAGCGCCGATAGGGTGAGCCGAGTGCCCGTCGTCGACATGATCCTCATCGCGTTGGCGGGCGTCGGGGCCGGGGCGATCAACGCGATCGTCGGGTCCGGCACTCTCATCACCTTCCCGACCCTGGTAGCGCTCGGCTACCCGCCGGTGACGTCGACGATGTCCAACGCCATCGGCCTGGTCGCCGGCGGGGTGTCGGGCACCTGGGGCTACCGCCGTGAACTGGCCGGCCAGTGGAACCGCCTGCGCTGGCAGATACCCGCGTCGCTCGTCGGCGCCGGCTGTGGCTCGTGGTTGCTGCTGCATCTGCCGGAGAAGGTCTTCACCCGGGTCGTGCCCGTCCTGCTGGTGCTGGCGCTGGCGCTGGTGGTGATCGGACCGCGGATCCAGGCGTGGGCGCGCCGGCAGGCCGAAGCCGAGGGACGCTCGGCCGAGCACGTCTCGGGCGCACGGATGACGGCGCTGGTGGCCGCGACCTTCGCCGTCGGCGTGTACGGCGGCTACTTCACCGCCGCGCAGGGCATCCTGCTGATCGCCGCGATGGGCGCTCTGCTTCCCGAAGACATGCAGCGGATGAACGCCGCGAAGAATCTGCTGTCGCTGCTCGTCAACATCGTCGCCGCGGTCGCCTACACCGTCGTCGCCTTCGACCGGATCAGCTGGCCGGCCGCGGGGCTGATCGCCGCCGGGTCGCTGGTCGGCGGGTTCCTCGGCGCGCACTACGGGCGCAGGTTGTCGCCGACCGCGCTGCGCGCGGTGATCGTCGTGGTGGGATTGATCGGGTTGTACCGGTTGCTGACGGTGTAGTCTGACCGGAGCTCTTGAGTACGGCTGAACCCCGGGGGGACATCTGATGGCTGACCACACGGTCGTCACGTCGGCGCCCTCCGAGGTGTCCGCACTCGAGCCCTTCTGGCCGTCCCGTCGGTTGATGGCCTTCGACGAATGGTGTTGTCCGCGTCCCTGACGCGCCCATCGTCCGCGCGGTCGCCCCTCGGCGACCCGATTCCTGAAAGCAGCCATGCGTTCGCTTCTCATCTTCATCCTCGTCGGGATCGGCGCCCAGCTCGTCGACGGCGCACTCGGCATGGCGTTCGGCGTCACGGCAACGACGTTGCTGGTGCTCTCCAGCGTCGGAGCGGCGCAGGCCAGCGCAGCGGTGCACCTCGCCGAGGTCGGCACCACGTTCGCGTCGGGGCTCTCGCACTGGAAGTTCAAGAACATCGACTGGCCGCTGGTCGCCAAACTGGGCGCGCCGGGAGCCGTCGGCGCCTTCCTCGGTGCGACCGTGCTGTCCTCGCTGTCCACCGAGCACGCCGCTCCGCTGATGGCGGCGATCCTGGTGGGCATCGGCCTCTACGTGCTGTTGCGCTTCTCGCTGCGGACACCGCTGACGTTCGGCGCCAAGGGCACCAGCCACAGCGCGAAGTTCCTTGCACCGCTTGGCCTTTTCGGCGGCTTCATCGACGCGTCGGGCGGCGGCGGCTGGGGACCGGTCACCACGAGCACGCTGTTGTCTCAAGGCAAGACGGCGCCGCGGACGGTCATCGGGTCGGTGAGCGCGTCGGAGTTCCTGGTGTCGGTCTCGGCGTCGCTGGGCTTCCTGATCGGACTGCGCCGGGAGTTCCTGGAGAACTGGCCCGTGGTCGTCGGATTGATGGTGGGCGGGGTGATCGCCGCACCGATCGCCGCATGGCTGGTCAGCCGCATCAGCCCGGCGCTGCTGGGCAGCGCGGTCGGCGGTGTCATCGTCCTGACCAACAGCCAGAAGCTGGTGCACTTCTTCGGAATCCACTGGCCGTGGTCGACGGCCATCTATTCGCTGATCGTCGTCGTGTGGGTGTCGCTGGTGTTCTACGCCTGGCGGGTGTCGCGCGCACCGAAGACCGCTCCCGTCACCGGGGTCGGCTCAGAACCGGTCGCGCGCTGACTCCTGCTCGAGGACCGCGTCGAGGTCCTCGAGCCGCTCCATCGACGACACCGCCCGACGCGTGCGCATGTTCTTGGCGAGCATGTCGCGGTGGCGGTGGGTGAAGGCCCAGTACCCGGCCGTGAACGGACAGGCGTCGTCGCCGAGTCTCTTCTTCGGGTCGTATTCGCAGTCGCCGCAGTGATCGCTCATCTTGTTGATGTACGCGCCGCCCGACGCGTAGGGCTTGGTGGCCAGCAGACCGCCGTCGGCGTGCTGGCTCATGCCGACGACGTTGGTGGGCATCACCCAGCGAAAGCCGTCGACGTAGGCGGTGGCGAACCATTCGGTGAGCTGGTCGGGCCGGTAGCCCCGCTGCAGGGCGTGGTTGCCGAGCACCATGAGGCGCTGGATGTGATGGGTCCAGCCGCGGTCCCGGACACCCAGCAGTGCATGGTGCAGGCAATTCGCCGTCACCGAGTCGGCGTCCAGATCGGCCCACCAGTCCGGGAGCGGTGTGCGGGCGTTCAGCGCGTTGTTGTCGGTGTAGTCGGGGCCGAAGTGCCAGTACAGGTGCCACATGTACTCACGCCAGCCGAGGATCTGCCGGATGAAGCCCTCGACCGCGGCCAGCGGGGCGCGGTTGTCCCGGTAGGCGCGTTCGGCGGCGTCGACTGCGTCGAGGGGATGCAGCACGCCGAGGTTGAGGGGGACCGACAGCAGCGAGTGCGACATCGCCCAGTCGTCACCCATGATGGCGTCCTCGTAGCGGCCGAAGGTGGGCAGGCGGTGGTCGATGAACCGGGTGAGGGCGCGCTTGGCCTCGGCCGGGGTGACGGCGAACAGGCGGGGACCGTCGACGCCGACGGTGTCGAGGTTCATCCCGTCGAGGTCGCGGCGCACCGCGTCGTCGATGTCGTCCTCGCGGGGTTTGTAGGGAGCGGGCACGTCGAGGGTGGACTGCTTCCTCGGCGGGGATTCGCGGTTCTCCTCGTCGTAGTTCCACCGGTTGCCGACGGGGTCGGAGCCGTTCATCAGCACGTCGAAGCGGCGGCGCTGATCGCGGTAGAAGTCCTCCATCCGGAAGCGGGTCCGCTCGCCGGCCCACTCCTGGAAGTCCTTGCGCGGCAACGCGAATGTCGGCGTCGGCAGGATGTCGGCGACGAGGCCCCGCTCCTTGAGACGGTGCACGAATCTTTCGGCCGCGTGCGACGTCGGCTGGTGGACCAGCACGGGACGGTCGAATCGCTTCAACGCCGCGGTGTAGGTGTCGGCTTTGAGGAGCGTGGCGCGGTCGCCGAGGTCGCGCTCGGCGTGTCGCAGCGCCGAGAGCACGAGGTGCAGCTTCTGCCGGTGGTAGCGCCGCTTGGTCAGGGCTGACGTGGCCTCGATGAGCAGGACCTCGCGGTGGGCGTGCTCACCACCGTGGACCGCCGGACCGAGTTGATCGGCGAAGAGCCACAGGGGAGTGTCGTCGCGGGTCACCCGTCGGTGGTACCCGAAACCGGCACCGTCGACGCGGTTGGGATTCGCCGCGGGCTCTGAGGTAGGCTTTCGACCGCCTACCGGCGATCCCGGAGGCACCGCGGGCTGTGGCGCAGCTTGGTAGCGCACTTGACTGGGGGTCAAGTGGTCGCAGGTTCAAATCCTGTCAGCCCGACTGAGAACGTGCAGGTCAGAGTATGTTTTTGTAGGCCGGTTCGAGTGCCGTGCCCTAGCTGTGCCCCAGCGTTCGAACGTTGCTGGCGGTCATCGCTAGTACCGACCAGTGAGTTTTTTGCTTTTGCTGGTCCTGCCCCTGACCGCGCGCTGGCCTGCGCCGGGCTGGCGTGAGCACATGGTGAGCACATTTTTCGGACAGTTCAACCGGCTGGGTACCAGCCCCTTTGATTGGGGAGGGGGCCAGAGTGTTCTGCTGTATGGCCATCATCTCTCCAAGATGTTCGGCGGTTTACCAGACGGCCGCGCATGCGACCCCGCGAGCGGCTTCACCTCAGATGGCCTCGCCTTGGCTTTTGCTGCGGAGCTCGGCTTCATCCAACATCCGCCGGGCCTCCTCCGAATTTCCGTCTGTGAGGAGCTCAGTCACTTGGTCGACACGAGGATGCACAAAGAATTCGAGCTGGATGTTATCGGGATCGCGAAATGCCACAATTGGCCCAAAATCAGTGTCGTTGATGCCCGAGTGCTCTACACCTTTGGTGTCGAGATGAGTTACCCACTTTGTTAATTCATCACGATCGCTGACCTCGAACGAGAGGTGGTCGAGTCCAGTGCGTCTTTCGTCGAATCTGTCATCGGTGGAGTCGTCGTAATCCATGAGCCCAACTGTCATTCCGTTGGGGTGCAAGAGACTCACAGCTTCCCAGGCGTCACGCCTGTATCGGATGACTTCAGTGAATCCCATAACTTCTTGCCACCACCGGCTCGCCCGATCACTGCTCGAGACCGTCAATTGAACATGTGAGAAACCTTTAATCTCAGGCACGGCGGAATTCTAAGCCGGAGAGAAGGCGAGTGGTGCATGCTGACAGCACTTCTCCCGCTAACAAGCGGAGCAACGAGAGTGTTCTTCAGCCAGTCGATGACAGTTGCAGCTGACTGCCACGCGTTGGCCGACGGGGACGTGGGGGAGTTCCGCCACGGACAAGCATCTAAGTCGAGTAGGCGACCGATCGACCCTCACGGCGTGGTGGCTGTCAGGCGGTAGGTGGTGGTGTAGGCCTCGGCCCGCTCGCCACCACCTGGAGCCGTGGCGACGGCGGGGTCAGCCGCTGCGGCGAGGTTCAGCGCGAGAAGTTGCGCCAGCAAGTCCTCCTCGGGGTTGAACCCATAGGCGGCGACAACCGCCGCGTCGAGATGGTCGTGCAGGTCGCGTAGTTCGGCCCTGCCGGGCGTCCTCAGCGCGTCGTACTGATCCCCGAGCGTGATGCCCTCGGCTAGTCGAGCCTCGCGGTAATTGGTGATCGCAGCCATCGCCTGCGCCACCTCGGCCACGGCCGAGTCGGACGGAGCCGTCGGCCACGGGAACGAGTCCCACACGGTGGTCGAGGTGTAGCGCGGTCGGGCCTCCAGCCGCGAGCACCGCTCGTCCAGCCAGGCCCGGTGGAGCGTAGACGACACGATCCCGAGCGAGTAGTCGTCATCGAGCGCGAGCACCGACAGCGAATCATCCGGTCGGATCGAGGGATCGATGAACTGGAACACGGACGTGCGCCTCTCGGTGGCGACGCGAGACGTGGCGATGTAGCGGTCGAGGGCCGCGATCGCGTTGAGCATCTCAACCCGGCGATACGAGTGCTGCCACCACTTGCTGAGAAAGTTGCGATTGTGCCAGCGCACCGAGGCTCGCGGGTTCCGTTCGAGGATGGCCGCGTTGTCCCGCGCCTCCTCGTCGGCAGCTTGTTGTCGGGCTGGCAGCACCAGGGTTTGCAATCGCGCCAGCGCGCCGCGTGCTTCGGTGGCCACCCTCACCGCGTCGGTATGGGGCAAGTCGATGACCATGTTCGAAGTGCCCAGCGAGTGGAGCAGGCCGTTGCCGCCGATGAGAGGGTGGATGAATGCTCCCGAGCCGGGGTGCCGCCTAGTGATCTCTGCGGCCTCGTCGGGCGTTAGACGGAACGCTGAGATGTGCCCAGCGGTCTGGCCTTGGAAGCACCGCTTTGGCCTCTTGTTCTGGGGGAGTGAGACGGCCCTGCGGACATCGGTCGTCGGTCGCAGTGACGGCGCGATCTCCTCGACTGGCAACCGGAGTTGTCCGTTGTCCAGCCAGAGCACTTTCGTGTCCGGTGAGTGGGCCGAGCCCTTGACCCAGTTGACGATCGACACGGTGACGGCGGCGTCGCCCGACCAGGGCTGCGATGAAATGGCCTCGAATATCACTCCGTCGTTGTCGACGATGTAGTCCAACGACGCTGGCCGCGAGTGGCCCGCTCGAATGGCCTGCGTCGCGACGAATCCGGCGCGCCCTCCATCCGGTAGAGCATCGTGCGCCAGCGGGAACCAGTAGGTGACGAAGTCGCTGACGCCCGGCTCGGGGTACCGCTCATCGAGGCGCGAGCAATAGTCAGCGCCCAATTCGTCGGCCATCTTCCGCCTGCCCATGTAAGGGGGATTGCCAATGATGACGTCGGCGCGTGGCCACTCGGAAAACAGCGCGTCTCGGCACCGAATCGAGTCGTCCAGGTTGTCCAGGGGAAGAGCGTCGACATACTCCTCTAGCTCGTCGGCTGCGAGCTTTTTCGCCATCATCATGGTGACCTTCGCTACCTCGACAGCGAAGGCGTTGTTGTCGATCCCCATGAAGTGGTCGGGCGTGACGTAGGAGATCGTCGCTTGCCCCTGTCGAGCTCTCCGTCGCGCGAGGATTCGATTCTTGACCTCGACCTCCAGGCGGCGCATCTCGCGATATGCGACGTAGAGGAAGTTGCCCGATCCGCATGCCGGGTCGAGCACGCGATAGCTGGCCATCGCGAGCTGAATCTGTTCAAGATCGGCGATCGTCTTCGCAGCTTCGATTCGCTCAAGCCACGGGTCGACGATGCAGGGGATCACCACACGGGCGATGTCGGCCTGCGACGTGAAGTGGGCTCCGTAGGCATGACGCTCGCCCTCGTCCATCGAGGTCTCGAACAGCGTCCCGAAGATCTCGGGACGGACCGCAGCCCAGTCGGTTGTGCAAGCCCACCGGATCGCATTGAGCTCGTCGCGGTTCATCTCGATTGGCGTGATGTTCTGGAAGATGCCGCCATTGAAGTAGGGGGTTCCGGCGAACTGGCCACCCCTTGTCCGACCCGGCGTGTTCATCTCCCGAAACAGCGAGCCGAGCAAGTCGTAGGCCTCACGACCCGATCCCGACTCCTCGACGACCCGGGTGAAGAACTTCTCGGGTAGCAAGCCAATATCCTCGGCGAACATGGCCACGACCGACTGGAGAACGAAGTGCTGCGCGTCCAGTCGTTCGACCCCGCGATCCTTCATCGAGCGGAACACGCTGGAGACCTGCGCCGCCGCCTCGCGCGTGACCTGAACGAGGTCGTTGCCGAACAACGGCGTCTCGGGCTCCGGCAGTAGGAACGCCAGCACCTCGCGCCGGTTGACCAGATCATCGAGCTTCAACACGTCCATTGGGGCGTCGAGCTGGAGGTCGAAGTCGTACACCCAGAACTCGTCGAAGTTGCACAGCACCACGTAGTTCGGGCGGTGCGGCACCACCTGAATCCAATACTGGAACGCCTGTCGGAAGTGCTTCGACAGGTCGGTCCCGGCCTTCTTCATCTCGATGATGCAGCGCGACTCCCACAGGAGATCGGCGAACGACGTGCCCCGAGATTCGGTGTTTCGCACACGCGCCTCCAGGGTCGCCCCGGCCTCTCGGACGCCGCCGTTGCCGAACGCCTTGAACAGCCGGTCCAGGAAGACCTGAGCCTCGCCCTTCTCGTCACCCTTGAGGAGGTTGTGCCGGTACGCGATGAACTCAGCTAGATCCTGCTGGAGCGTCTCAGGCTGCACGGCCCGGCCCCTGAGTCGTTGCGAACGCGAGCGTCGGTGTCGAGGCCATGACAGGCACTGTAAAGCCGTCCACTGACGTCACCCGAGGGGCCACCGTGGCTGCGACGTATGACGGCTTAAGGAACCAGGCCGAGCGCCGTTAAACGAGGTGGAGTTCGGCATTGGACAACTATCGGAGGCGAGGGGGTAGCACGGCGAAACGCTCTAGGTGTATCCGGCAGTCAGGTTGGTGACAGTCGGCTGACCGGAGGTTGGTTTCCGATGGCTGAGTGGCGTCGTTGATTGTTGTAGTGCTCGAGCCACGGGGCAAGGGCAGCGCAGCGATCGTCGTTTGAGTCGAAGACCTGCCGGTAGGCCCACTCGGTCTGCAAGGTCCTGTTGTAGCGCTCCACCTTTCCGTTCTGCCAGGGGCAGTGCGGTTTGATGAAGATGTGTTTGGCGCCGATCGCGGCGATGACGGCAGCGACGTCGTAGGAGCGTCGGTAGCTGAAGTGGTTGTCGGTGATGACGGCCTCGACGGTGGTGATGCCGTGGTCTGCGAAGTACGCGGCGGCACGGGCCAGGAACTGTGCGCAGGTCCGCCCTTTCTCGTCGTCGAGGATCTCTGAGTAGGCCAATCGTGAGTGGTCATCGACGGCTGAATGGACGTAGTCAAATCCGATGCGGGCCTTCTTCTGCGCAAACGTCTTACCCATGTGTCGGCCATGAGCTTTCCAACCGCCACCGTCAGGAATGCGGCCAATCTTCTTGACATCCATGTGAATCAGCTCGCCTGGTCGTGACCGTTCGTAGCGCCGAGTAGTGGCTTTCGACGCTCGGATGACCTCACCGGTCAGCGGATCGCAGTCACGCAGGTAAGGCAGTTGATGGCGCCGAAGTACCGCTGAGACAGTCCGGGCGCACAGTCCGAGCTCATCGCCGATCCACTGTTGGCCGCGCCGCTCGTCCAGCCGAAGTGCCACGATCGCGGCCTCGACATGGGCCGGTGTTCGGGTCGGGCAGCGCCGGGGTCGAGACGACCGATCCACCAGGCCGGCTGGGCCCTCCTCCCGGTATCGGCGCACCCATCGATACGCGCACTGGCGCGACACGCCGAGTTCAGCGGCCACGTGTGCGGGCTTACGGCCATCGACGAGGACTCGATCAACGAGTAGTTGTCGGCCATGAACGGTCAACCGGGCATTAGCGTGGGGCACGAGGACCTCCGTGTGTGAGTAGAGACGTCAGACATCTCCACTAAGCCCGGAGGTCCTCCCTTCTCACAGCAGAATCGTCAACAACGTCCCTGCCGGATACATCTAGGGCGTCACTCGTCCTTGACGAGGCGCAGAACCGGGCGCGGATCCTCCTCTCCCAGGAGGTCACGCAATTGGCCGGGGCTGATCTTGAGGATGTCGGCGAGAACGGGTACGCCCGCGCCGTGCTGACCGGCAAGCTCAACGCCCTTTCGTAGAAGCGTCGCGACCTCACCGGGGTACGCGCTGGTGGGGTCCGCCGCCGGGTCGTCGGTCATGGCCAGCCGCTGGTAGGCCCGCCGGGCCGACGAATCGGTGGTGCGATGTCGCTCTACCATCCGGCGAACCAGTGACTGAGGCGACACACCCCACGTGCGGCCCAGTCGATGCAGGGTCGCCAGATCAAGCCGTTCGGGCAGTACCGCGTCCATAGACGCCGCAGGGGTTAGAAACGCGGCCGCAAACTCGTCTGCCTCACGCTCCACCGCCTGGCTGGATTCGCCGGAGTCTCCGTGGAGGAGTAAGTGGCCGACTTCGTGCGCGATCGAAAACCGGTGTCTGAATACGTTTTCGCTGCGGCGGGGCGTCGTGATGACGATGGGGCGGTCCACGATCACCACCGAGAAGGCGTCGACCGCATCGATCTCGCCGAGCGGGCGCACCGCCACCACGATGCCGTGAGACTCCACTTTGGCTACTAGGTGCTTCACTGGCCCATCGGGGATGTTCCAGTGCCTGCGCAG
The DNA here is from genome assembly GCF_000266905.1 of Mycolicibacterium chubuense NBB4. The sequence continues at coordinate 2,756,025 of NC_018027.1, forward strand.
CATTGCAGCGGCGTCCGCAGGCGCGGTGCCAGGCTCAACTTGCGGTAAGTCCGGTACCGGAAGCTTGACGTACCTCTCAAGCGCAAAGGTCAATTCCCACATCAGGGTTGCCGTCGCGACTGCTCGCTGACGGTCACTCGCGCGCGCCGATCTCAAGCTCCGAAAATGCGCATGGACGGTATCCATACGGGCGAGAGGACGGCCCACCCCGAAGAACCCCGGTCGCACCTTCAAGGCCTTCGCCATTCGATCGATGACATCAGGACGCGGCGAGTTGACACCTGCCTCGTACTGTCCGATCGCGGCAGGCGAGACACCCACTTCTACGGCGAGGTCCGTCTTGCTTATCGAGAGGCGAACACGGGCCTGGGTCAGCCGCGCTGGGTCGAATCGACCATGCGTTTGACCAGCCTCGGGCCAGTCGAACAAGCTTGGCGGTTCATCAGTCATCCGTGCTCGGGCGCTCCTGCGGCCGCGGCTCCACCGAGGGGCCGACTGGCGTGCCGCTGTCGAACGAGTCCCCACTCGACGTATCGCGATCGGTGTCCGAGGTGGGCTCCCAGATCGACTCCAGCCCACGAACTTCGACCTTGCCGGTGGTCTCGTCCAGAACGGCGACTCCCCAACTTATCGACTGCAACTGCCACGGCGACGATTCAACCATCACCAGCACCACCGGCATCTTGTCGCCCGCCGCCCGAAGTGTCTGACCGAGTTCGCCGCCCGGAGGAACGTCGTCGTCAGCCCGGCCCTCATCCACCAGAACGGGATCGAACAGCATCGGCGGCGGGGGAGACGCGGCGAAGCCGTTCTTTCGCGTCGGGCTCGAAGCGAAGAAGCTGACCGCATCCGCCGAACCGGGGACCCGCCACACGTACACCAGGCAGTCGTGCACCACCGGGATTTTGTAGCCAGCCGGAGTGAGCTTCTGCGACTGGAAGCCGCGTCCCGTCAGCGCATCGTTGGTGTCGTCCAGCAGGTCGCGCCATTGACTGCCGAAGGCCATCGAGTAGCGCGTGCCCGCGACCTGATGGGCGTCGGCGAAGCGATTGTGTCGGGACCGTATGACGCCGAGGAGCACGTCGCGGACTGTTTGCGCGTGCGGGCCGAGAGCGTCGGTGGGCGAATTCGGAACCATGGCGGGGCGTCTCCTATATCCGCGTCCGGGAGCGTGGATCGAACGGGACGCGACTTTAGTATTGCACACGGATCGCGCATAGAGGCTTCATCTCCGTAGTAAGAATGCGCAGCGGTGAGCCGGGTTGACGACTGCCGAAAGAGTGAGTGCCCGATCAGCGCTCGCTACCCGCCGATCCGTCCGCGCATCCACTGCGGTGGCATCTGCTGGCCTTGGCGGGCGCGGCGTTCGGCGTCGAACGCACTGGAGATGTGAACGACACCCGCGCGCCGTGGCCGACGGCAGGTGCCGACTTCGAGGGCTTTGGCGCAGCCTGGCGCTGCGGGCCCCGGCGTCGCCCTTGCCGCGCCCGCTGCCCTTCGGGGGCCAGGCCGTCGCGCGGATCGACCGCTCGGGTCTCATCCACTTGATGGCGTCCTTCAATCGTGAGCGACTTTCGTGGGTGGGGGGGTGATCCACTGCGGCCTGTCCTTCGTTCCTGTCCTTCGTTCTGTGTGTCTGTTTGGCGGTCAGCGGGCGTATAGCCCGCGCTGTGTTCTAGTCACGCAAAAGCGCGGCACGCTGGTAAGCGTCGACCTCAGGGGCCGGTGCATCCCATGCGTTTCGCCTCATGTGCAACTCCAAGAGTCTTCGACCTGGATCGGCGGTTTTCTCCGTGCCGAGCCGCTTGGCGCGCTCGTCGTTCAGTCTGCGGCGCAACTCCAGCTCGCGCACCCGATGCGGCTTGCTGCGCTTCTCGCTCTTGGTGCCGCCCACATCGATCACGGTTTGATTCCGGTCGCTGAACAGTGAGCGCAGCTCGCCCGCAGAGGCGAGGGCGAGAACTTCGTTAGGATCTTCGCCCACCTGATTGGCCAGAGAGCGGATCGCAGTACTGGTGTCAGCATAGGCGGGCTGGGCTGTCGGGCTGACCTCGGTTAAGCGCACCGATACCAGGTGACGAACCAAAACCGCTCCCTCATGGCGGAATTCGTCATCGAAGCACTGAAACCCCATGCTGGAGTGCCTAATTCGGCCTGTGCGAACCAACTCGTAGCAATCATTACCGGCAGTGGTGTTCGGCAGGTCCACCTCGTAGTGCAAGCCGCGCTCCTCATTGGTCAGCCGTAACGTGCCGCTCTCCACATCGCCAAGGAGCCACTCAGGGTGATGCTCCATGCGGCTAACGACGTTGATCTTGTCACCGATAGTCTTGGCCAGCGCACGTTGCTCCACTACCTCTATGAAGCCTCCCGGCAGAAGGTGCGACCGCTGGCCATACGGAACACCCAACCCACCGATCCGGCGGGTGGTCCCGGCGCTGCGTGTCTTCAAATCTGAACGCCAGTAGCGCAATTCCGTCTCACTAGTGTTCATGGCATCAACAGCCTTTCCAGCTCACCCACGATGACATCAGCCAACTTGTCGGCACCGCCGACGATAAGCATGGAGTCGCTCGTGAGCCTGCTTATTACCTGCCTCAGCACAGCCGTCCAGCAGTTTGGACATTCGCCGAGTTCAGAAACGATCATCTCGTAGCCGGGTTCGTCATGTTCGGCCAGTGCCAACATCATTCGGTGCATACGCTCCGAACTGTCCACACACACGTGCGGTACAGCGGTGCACTCGCGGCTATGATAGTCGGCCAACCAACGTAGGTAATTCGCCGTCCAACGGGCGTACTCCCGCATGTCAGACGACTGGCATGGATCGTCAAATATGTGTTCATGTAAAAGGTTCGCCGAGAACACAAGTACATCAACAGCGTACTTGGGCTGCGTTTGATTCCTCATGATTCACACCCACCCTGACAGCCGCGCGCGCCGCCGTCGCAGGTACTCCATATACCTTTTGCGGGATTCGATTTCTTCCGGCGTCGGCTCGGGCCTCGGCGGCTGCATACGGGAGTTGGCCTCGATAACGACCCGATGCTTCTGCGCCGCAACGGCTTCCGCCGTCTGGTTCAGCCTCATCGTCGGTAAATCGTCAACGGCAGTTTTCAGATCCTCGGTCGCCAGCCCATTGGCAACGAGGCGCAAGCCTTGTTCCTGACTCATCCGAATCTCATCGCCACGCTTGAGATCACGGCGCGGCCCGTCAGCGGTCCACATCTGGCCCCCATGGTCAAGTAGCATCCGCACATTTATAACCTTCTCGCGCCTCGGCTTCGGCTTCGGCTCATCGTCCTCGGGATGAAGATCCGAAACCCAAAAGCTTCCACTGCCATCATTTTTCGGAATGCGCATGGTTGACACCCCTTTCGAATTGCTCATCGTCATCGTCTTCGTCGTCCTCGGCACCTCCGGCGATGCGTTCCAAATGGCCGAGTAGACACGCGTTTTCGATCCAGTCGTAGTCGGGCACCCCGCCGGCAAAATCGGCCAGCCGACGAAGCGTCCGCTTCAACGTCGCGCAGCACTCAAGCCGGAACTCAGCTGTAAACCCCTGGTAGTCAATGAATTGTGCCGCTTGTTCAGCGATCAAAACATCGGCGGGGCACGCTGCCTTCACCTCGTCGGCTAGCCCGCCGAGGAACTGCTTGGTTGCGTACTCGTAGGCCCCAGGCCACAGCAACATGCCGCTCTTGGCCTCGTTGACGTGCGAAGAATCGTTATCCCATTGAAGGGACCACGCCAGGTCTTCGTAGCTGGCAAGCGCCAGCGTCCTCAGCCACTCGGGCGTCTCGGAGGCACCGATCGTCGCCAGGGCCATCGTGGCGGCGCGTTCCATCTCGTCGCGATTCATGCTTGCCTTCTTTTGCGTGCCATCGTTGAAACATCCATCAAGCGATTGCCGCGACCACCGGTCTTCTTCTTGGGTCCACGAAGTTTTTCGCACAGGCTTTCCATCCTGGCGTCGTTCTTCGACAGATCTGACCGATAGGTGTCACAGTCCATTACCGACGCCAACCTTCGCATCCGCTCGAAGGTAAGCAGATTGGACTCTTGCAGGTGGCCGTATTCGGTGAAGACTGCCGCCTCCATCCGACCCACTACATTATCCTCGTCAGGGTTGACGGTTGCAGGTCGCTGTGGGAGGGCCACCACGTTGCCATCAGGTCGGGCTGATCGCTGACGACGCTTAGCCATTCGGGCAGCCTCACGACACACGTCACAGCGACAACCGCTGCGATACTTGGTGATCCCATGTGGATCCTGCGCCTTGACAGCCATAGTAAATCAATGATAACAGCTCACTTAGACCGAAATCCGTTGCAGCGCAACTGTATCTACAATCTGCCGAATCGTAATGACACACAGAACCTGCCTAGGAGCCAGAACATCTGCCCGTAAAGGCTGTCTTGCGCGACGATTTGGGCTGTTGGCGATAAACTGAGCTGCCGAGCAGCCGAACATTGACGTTAGCTAAAAAAACTGTGGCGTACTGTGTTCCCCGATAAAGGCCATTTCTCGGCACGACGTTTGCTAGACCTGCAATCCGGCAAGTCCGCCATTTGTTTGCCGGCGCTGGCCAGAAGGGCACGCGGTGGCCGACCGAAGTTTACTTGGCAGCGGGCAGTAGTTTGCCGCGTGGGCAGGTTCCCTTGCGATCCATTCAACTGCACTGCGGCGCGACACGTTTGACCACATGGCTTTAACGCATCGAAGCTGCTTGCCAAGCATCACGTCTGTCATGTTGTTCATGCGAGCTACCAAGCCTTCAACATGCGGCGGTCGCTGCCAACGCTGCCGCCCTGGCCGCACGTCGAGCTGCCCGCTGAGCTTCAATCTGTGCCCGCTGGGCCTGCCTAGGTCGTCCATGGGCATCATCCATGCCCTTGGCGGTTTTTGGCGCTCCACGGCCATCTGAGCGGCTTTCTGGGCCATCTGAGCGCCGTCGTTGGGGTTCGGATTGGTCGGCGCTACACCTGCGATGAACAAACCCTCACGGAGCGCCTTCGGCAGCGACTGAGCGTAGTCAACGCAGCGATCCATACAACGACATTGAGCGCAGATCCGCTCTGCTTGAGCTGTCGCGTCAGGCACACCGTTGGCGGCGTCATCGAAAACCGCGTGCTGGCCGACGCAAGCCGCGCCAGCCAGATCAGGCAGGCCAGCCATGTTCAGCGCAGCCAGGAGCGTGGCCGCGTTAAATGTCGTTGGCAGCCCACGGTGTGCTCGCTCGTATGTATTTCACGGATTCAGCTCATTCCAACTTTGGTTGAAGCACTGACTCGGTTGTGTCCGTGTCCCGCGTCTGTGGCGTTACCCCGTGACCCGTGTACCCATAGGTATACACGGGGGTCACGGGGTCACACCCACTCTGACCTGCGTGACCCTGATTGAGGGGACACGGTAGGGGACACACCAGGGACACGGGGTCACACCCTCAAAGCACGTCATCATCTGGAGCGTCCTGAGATGGTCGGATTTCGTCGGTATCTGGATCTGCACGGTATGGACGGATCAGCGTGTGTGGCGTTTTCTCCGTCAGGTATCCGTCAGCACGGAGAAGGCTGTGCGCCAACTGCGCCGTCGCTCTCTTGCCGCCAACGATGTCGAGAACCGTTCGTTGTGACAGAGCTTTACCGGGCCGTTCTTCATAGACTCGGCTGATCTTCTCCATGAGGTGTGTTGGCCGGAATTCACCGACATACGACACCGCTGGCCGGATCTCAAACTCGGCGTAACTTTCGTCGTGTGACTCGATGGTCAGATCGGCAAAGTGACACAACCCATCTTTGCGCCGGATGCCGTGCCTGCGTAACTGGCCCGGTCTATCTTTGGCGATGAGGATGTCAGAGCGACCGGTGACGCCAATGCTGATCGGTTCGCGTGACTCCAAAATGTATGCGGCACCGTCGAGTCCGTTGAGCTTGTGAACGCCACCTATCGCGTACCGTCCGCGCCCGTCTAAGCTTTTCACGACGTGGTCGAGGCACACTACGGCGCAACCCATGCGGGATAGCTTGCGCGGCAACATCTCTGAAAATAGTGCGATCTCTTCGTTGAGGTTCGGTTTCAGTCCGTGCACCGTCATCGCCTCGGTGACGCCATCGATGATCACCAGTATTGGCTGGTGTGTCACGACGGTTTCAGTGAGGTCCGCAAGATTCTGCTGGGAGTTGACCGATTGCATCGGCTTGATGTAGTGAAAGAATTCGCCGATCAGCTCCGGTTCCAACTGGAACGCGAGTAGTCGTCCGACGATGCCCTGTTCGTTGTCCTCGAAATCGATGTACAAGACATGGTTTCCGGCCTTGATCTCATCGAACGCGGCAGCGAGCGCAAGCCAGGTTTTGCCTGCCTCGGATTCACTCGCGATGGTGTGTACCTTGCCGGGGTAGAACAGGCCGACACCATCGCTGCGTTGGCCCACAACGGGTTTTGGCGGAGCGTATTCGCCGGATAGGAGGTCGGTCAGATCAATGGGTTGCCAACTGCGTTCTGTGTCGGTCATTTCGCACCGGCGTCTTTCGGCTCGCTGGTGCCCGTCTTCCATCCCGATTTGATTGTGGCGAGGCTGCGCCTGCGCCAATACTCGCAGTCATCCCAGTGAGCCGACGCATCCATCAGCGCCCGCTCACACTCGGATTCGTCCCAGTGTCCGTAATGGGCTAGTTCGCCCAGGCGTCGAGCGGCCCAGAACAAGCGGCTGTTGCGGCGGGTCTGAATCTTTCTGACATCTTCGATCACACCGTCGAACGTGGCATCGAACCACGGTTCGCTTTTTACCCGTTGCGGCCCAGGTGGTTTGACCGGTCTCAGTATTTCCCATAATTGCTGATGGCGTCTGATGGTGTCGTCGTCATCCCATGGCAACAGGTACTCACCGGGCTTGAGAAACAGCGGTGGTGCTACGGGTTTGACCTGCCCGCCTGTGCATTGCGGGTGATGTCCTTGTGTCTCGACGTGCCAACTGCATGTGCCGCAGCGGCCTGGTGTTTCGACGCGCAGAAACCGTGTTGGCGCGGCATTGCTTGGCTTGATATCATTCATGGTGATCGTTGGTCCTGGTCGGTCCTTTCGGTCGAAGGGTTTGGCTGCTCACACCAAAATCCAAAGCGAATACCCCTGGTTCACCTGACAAATGGCCAGGGGCTTTCGTTTATCCGATTTTACCTTTGGCGTCAACCCTGTTGTCGCACTGAGTCATTTGACTCGGTGTCTTTCAAACTGCGGAATCCCCTCGGACGGCAGATCATAACGGCCCGTGTCCAAGACTTGATCTGCAACGTCCATCATCCAGTTGCAGAAATCTCGAAAGCCTCTGTCGGATAGCGTTTTTACATATTCAGACAACGGGTGCCCGGTCGCTTCCATTTCCGCTCTAAGTTCCTCGTCGGTCATCCACATTGTTTGTTCATGCATTACTGTGGTCTCCCTTATGGTTTCACTGAGTCATTTGACTCAGACGTTTCTGCCGCTTCCACCACGCCTTATAGTGCCGGTGGCACATATCCCTAGCGTACGGTTTCCCTTGGCAGCCATGGATTTCGCACTTGGGTGCGTTGTGCCGGTAGGTGCCGCCCTTTGTCGGATCTCCGTACTTCAGCCATTTCTTGTAATGACGCAAGCACAGCCCTCGCATCTTGACTTTTACCCGCAGGTCGCAACCCTTTACGACGCAGTGTGGAATGCCATTGTGGGCCAATCTAACTCGCCTGACCTTCGGGCGGTCGAGTCCGCCAGTTGACCATCTGGCCATCGATCAGAGCCCGATGTCGGTCATCGCCGTGTCCTGGCAGGCGCGTGCAATGACTACCGCTGGCGTGCTCAGCGCCGCACACCCGCACCGCCGGGTAGTTGCGTGTTGGGTCTGCGTTGACTTTCCTGCGTCCCATAGCGTCACCTCTGACCTAACCCGCGTGGGCTGCAATCACTACATTGTTTATAGCCTTGGCTCGTCAGTGCCGGTTTACGAAGGCAGTTGCAGCACAGTGTGATTGGTTGCCGAGCCGAGGGCAGGTCAGGTATCACCGCCCCCGGCTCGGAGTCACTGTCATTTGTCATAGTTGGCCCGATACCTTGTCTGCTTCATTCAGCAACGCTGCGGCCAGTTGGCGCGCCGTCGTTGGATCACCTTTCCAGACCACATTGATGCCAGGCACCTGTAGCAGCAGTGCTACCAGGCCATCATCAGGTTGAGCAGCAACATGCGCCACATGTGTTGTGGGAGCGTCGATGTGGCCTAGGTTGTCGTTTTCCTGGTAGGTCATCACGACACCGGCCTAACTAGTGGCTGCGGGTGATAGACACCTGCCTGCTTGAGATAACGAATCCGGTCATAGACCGCGAATCGGTCACGACCCATCGTGTCTGCAATGTGTTGCACCACAGTGAGAGTCGGGATCGTGGCGCCCGTTGGGACATGCTGATCCCACAGGCGCATCAGCTTTGCATCGGCGCGTTTCGACCAGCCGTCAGTTGCAACTAGTTCCAGCTTCACGCTGCACCACTCGGGATGATCGGCTTGCACACGGATTCGAGGTCATCGATATCGATGCGCGTGCTCTTTTTCCCGACTCGATAGGCACGGAGTGCACCGGATGCAATGAGGCGGTCGATACCGCTCCTGGAGATTCCAAGGTGCTCGGCGGCTTGGTCTTTGGTGAGCTTATTACCCATGGTGGATTGGTTCCTTTGAGGCGTAGACCCAATCCGTGGGCTTCTTCGGCGTACCCCAGCATACACCAGGTAGCCGCAGGTCAGCGCGCTGCGAGGCACTGAGTCATAATGACTCAGTGCTTTTCGATAAAGGGCTGGTCAGCGCCTCTGAGGCGCAACGAAAGTGCCCGGCTGGCCGATCACCAACGGGGCACTACGAAAACCGCTCAGCGTGGCGCTGAGCCATCCCAACCGGCCAGCCTGGACAGGTCAGCGGCAATGACATTGGGCCGGTCCGACATCTGATGTTGATAGCGCTGGCTGGCCTGCGCCGTCTTGTGACCAATGCGGGCCTGCACCTCGACTGGACTGGCCACCATGGTGGCGTAGCTCGTTGCGGTGTGCCTCATGTCGTGAATGCGAAAGCCCTCGCGGCCAATCGATTTCAGGGCAGATGCCCAGGCACGCCGAAACGTCTTTTCGTTGAGGTGGCAGGTTTTCGGAGGTTTGAACACAACCGAATCCGGTTCAGAGTCAAAGAAAGTGGCGAGGTGACTACGAATGTCAGGCACGATGTGCGGCGGCACCGGCACATCGTGGGTCTCATGATTCTTCGGGCTGTCCACGGTGCACGTCCAACCTGTCTTGCTACCGGACACGTCGCGGTGGGTGACGCTGTGACGGACATGGATCACCATTGAGTCGGCACCGTCGTCAGTGATGTCAGCACGGGTCAGCGCGGCTAGCTCTCCGAACCGTAGACCGCACCAAACGCCGAGCAACACGAATGCTTTGAGGTTGACCGGGACACCGAGCGCCAGCTTTTCGGTCTCAGCGAAGGTCAGCGGTGTCGAAGCTTCCCGCTTGGGGCGAGTGGTCCCGGCATTGCGAACGACACAGGGGTTGGTGGTCAGCAGTCCATCGGTAACGGCGGTATTGAGCACGGTACGAAGCAACTGATAGGCGTGTGCGCGGCGGGTCGGTGTCTTGGCGAGGACAGAACCGGCGTACCAGGTGCGGATCATCTCGGGGGAGATCTGCGCCAGCGGCACCTTCGAAAATCTGGCCAGTGGGCCGTCGAGCAAGTCCAGGTAACCCTGACGGGTTCGTGGTTTGAGATCACGCTGACCGACAACATCGAGCGCATAGTCACCGAAGACCGTGCCGCGTTTCTGGGTTGCATTTTTCCGTTGTGCGGGCGGGGTCCACTCGTCGTATTCGATCAGTCGATGTTCAGCGGCCAGCCATGCTTCGGCACTCATCTTCGTGGTGTAGGTGACCGGTGCGACGTGGCGGCTGAGGTTGTGGCTGTAGCTGGCTTGGTAGCGACCGCTGGGGAGTCGCCGGATTTTGCCCCAGCTGCGGCGTGGTCTGCGCGTCATGATGGTGATGCCCTGATTTCTGCGTGCCCTAGTCGTGCCCTATCTATGACTCAGCATGACACAAACTGACCCATCCTGACGTAGCTGCTGTTCGACATCGATGCTGCTCAGAGCCATAATACGCTGATCAGAGGTTTGCTGAAAAATGGCCGCTGGCAGGTTCAAATCCTGTCAGCCCGACACAGGTCAGAGGCACTTTCCCAGTCCGGGAAGGTGCCTTTCTCTTGCCCGTACCGACACATTCGATCGCGACTCGCGCGGCGTCGTCTCTTCAATCGACGTCAGGCAATGAAAGAACCGGAAAGTGCCCGCCGGCTATTCATCGCCCTGGTCGGGGCCGTTCAGTCTTGGTGAGAACCAGCACAGCCTCGTCGTAGGGGAACAGATGGTAGAGCGGTCGGGACAGCGGTTTGACCTCGCGAGCAGCTTCGTCCTTGCTCAGCAACCGCGGGTTGCCGACCAAATGCGTTCGGCCGTGCTTCCGGATGGTGGCTGAACCGCGGGCGAGAACGTTGCGCGCCCAGTGAGTCGTAGGACCATAACCAATCAGCAGCGCGTATCCGTCGACGGTATCGAAGACCAGCAGTGGTGTGCGGTAACGGTTTCCAGTTCGGTGGCCGACGTGTTCGAGTATTCCCAGCGAGGGCATGCGCCCGACGACACGGATGGCCAAGCGGTTGGTGAATCGGCGGTTGAAGCGAGCGACTGATCGCTGCACCCGCATTGTCCCTCCCTACCCGGCTCTGAGATGACGCGCTGCCAACACAGTGATCTGCTCGTCGAACGTCCTCACCTGTGAGGAGAGTCAGTGTAGTTGCTGACGGGGGCGGCGCTTCGTCGCAGGGTTCGGCGGCGGCCACGGAGGTGTCCGTGAGAATCTCACCTCAAGCGCCAACCCACCGTTGGTGGTGATGGCGACTCTGGTCTTCAATACCGTTGGGAGACCGACGCTGAGGAGCCTGTGGGCCCCTGCAAGGGACCGCATCCGCGTCTAGCCGTACAGCGATTGGAGCACTGCGGCTCCGTCCGCATCCTCGACAAGGGGAGTGGCCTCGATTGCCATGAACTCATACCACTCCGCCATCCAATGGAAGATGGCCTTCGGATCGTCGCTCTCGGCGATGGCGAAGCCCTTGCCGTTGGAGCCGTGCCAGCGGCCGATCAATTGAGCGCCGGCAGGTGGGGAACCGCCGGTCTCGAGAAATCGCTTGACCGCTGCCCGGTAGGCATCACCGTGCGGCAATGTCCATGACATCAAGAATTTCATGATCGAGCTCCCACGTTGTTCTGTTGAGGGACTGGCGGAGCGCCCGCTGACGCCGAATCTGTTCGACGCTAGTGTCCAAAAACGAGCGGGAAGTAGGGCCGAAGGTCCCGCCTCGCCGGCCGCGGCGGCGGCCTCCTGCCCCTAGGGCTTCGACGATCAGGACCATCGGCCCTACTCCGTGCCGCGGTAGCGGGCGCATGCTCACCTCAGGAAGCGCACGAGGCGAGTGCTGGGGTTCGGGAGGCAGCGATGTGTGGATATGGGTGGGGTAACGGATGGGGCAGCGGCTGGGGCTGGGGCGGCGCGGTGATGAGCGTGCTGATGGTGTTACTGGTCGTCGCGATGGTCGTGGCGGTCATCTTCGCCGTCCGTTATCTGTCGGGCAGCAGCGTTCACCGTCGAGGCGGTGCGCCGGCGCCCGAGGGGATGCGCGCAGAAGACCGGCTCGCCGACCGCTTCGCCCGTGGCGAGATCGACGAAGACGAGTTCCGGCGGCGTATGACGCTGCTCCGCGAACACCGGTGACCGATGAAGTCACATCCGAGGTCGCGCGATTTGATCATCGCACTCGGGGCGGTGATCGTCGCAGTCGCCTGTGCGGTGGCGCTGAGCATCGGAATATCTCTGCGGCATAACCGGATTGCCACGGGCCCGACGTACCCTTCGGGCTTCGGCACGGGCCCCGGAATGATGCGGCCGGGTTCGAGGGGACCGGGAATGACCATGGGCCCCGGAATGATGGGGCCGGTTCGGCCTGCTGATGTCCCGTCGTGTTCGGCACCGGCACTGCCGGGCACCGTTGTCGATGTCACCCTCACCGATATGCACGGCATGATGGGCCCCGGCGGCATGAGAGGCCCGGGAATGATGGGGACCGGCCGGTACGGCTATCAAAGCCCGTCGATGGGGATGGTGGGAATGATGCGCATCCTCATCGATCCGGCGACCGTCCCGCCAGGGCAGGTGTCCTTTCGGGTGACCAATGCCGGTCTCCTGAACCACGAATTGGTGGTCCTACCCCTCGCCAAGGGTCAGTATCCCGGACAGCGGGCCATCGGTCCGAACGGCAAGGTCGATGAGGCGGGCAGCCTCGGCGAAGTCTCGCGGCCTTGCGGTGCCGACCACGGCGACGACAACGCTTCCAGCGACGGCATCGCCCCCGGAGCCAGCGGGTGGACCACCGTGAGTCTCACACCGGGTCGGTACGAGTTGGTCTGCAACATCACCGGTCACTACTGGGCCGGTATGTATGCCGAACTCGATGTCAGTCCGCCCAAGTAGCACTCACGAGCGCGCTCGCACGGAAAGAAGGAGGGAAGGCAGTGGCGATCAGCAAGACATGGACGACCGTCGGCACGGCAACCCTTGTGCTGTCCGCTTCGGTGCTTCTGTCAGCACCCAGCGGCGGCACCACCGGAAGCGCCCTCACGTCGCCTCCGCCGGCCTCAGTGTCGATAGGCGCCTATCGGGCACAGGCTCCGTACCCGCTCGACCCGCCGGGTTGTTGGGACGCAGACGGCACCTGGCACCCCGACTGCTGGGGTCCCGGCCAGTGGGACCCTGGGATGGGACCGGGCATGATGGGCCCCGGGCCTTGGGGGCCGGGCATGATGGGCCCCGGGCCGTGGGGACCAGGCATGATGGGCCCCGGTCGTTGGGGCGATTGACAGGTATCGCGTCGTCGGTCATCTGCGGGCGACGCGCGCGAAGCTGACGCCGCATTCGTTTTCCGCAGCAACCGAACCGAAGCGAGCGAGTTTCGAGAGCAGCCACCGGTTGTGCTCAGATACGTACGCGCAGAGCAGGGCGAGGATCTGCGCGAGGCGTTGCGCCGCTTGGACGGGGTGGGGATTTGACCTCGGTACTGACGCAGCATCCCCCCGGCGGAGGATTCCGCGACCGCGCCGCGGTGGCGACCTATCTGCTCGATCGTGGAATCGATGTGCCGCCGGACAACGTCGTCCTCACCGCCGGCGCCCAGCACGGCCTCGACATCGTTCTTCGTGTCCTCACCCGTCCGGGAGCGTTGGTCGCCGTGGACGAATTGACCTATCCCGGAATCAAACTGCTCGCAGCCGGCCGCGCGGTCGAGCTGGCGCCGTTTCCCTCGGACGCGGACGGACCAGACCTCGACGCACTTGCCGCGCTCTGTGCACGCCGGCCCGTCGCGGCGATCTATACCATGCCGACTCTGCACAACCCGCTCGGATACGTCCTCGGACGGCGACGGCGCCGGGCGCTCGCGGAGATCGCGCGCCGGCATGACTGCGCGGTGATCGAGGACGGCACGTACGCCTTCCTCCATCCCGGCAGCGCGCCCACGATGTACTCAGTGGCGCCCGAACGCACCTTCCATGTGGCCAGCATGTCGAAAAACCTCGCCACCGGGCTGCGATTCGGGTTCGTCGTCACACCTGACGGGCTCGTCGCGCGCACGAAAAACGCGGTGCGAACCTCGAGTTGGGGAACTTCGAGCATCGTCTCGGCGCTGGTGACCGCGTGGATCAGCGACGGCACCGTCGCACGACGGGAAGCCCAGCGCCGCGTCGACGCCCGAGACCGCCAACGTGTCGCCAGCCGTGTGCTGAAATCCTGTGACTACTCGGCGCATCCGGTGTCCTACTACGGTTGGCTGCGTCTGCGCGACGATCAACGCAGCGACCACATCGCACATCTCCTCGCAGACGACGGCATCCTGGTGTCCTCCGCTGACGTCTTCTGCACGACACCGCACCCGCCCAACGCCCTGCGACTCGCGCTCGGAACACCATCCATTGCACAACTCATCACCGCACTCCATCGCATCAGCGAGGTCGTGTCGTCCACGTACAACCGCTGATTTCAGCGGTGTGAGGGCCCGCAGCGTTTATCACCCCACGCACGGTCCGCGCTGCCGAGAAGCTGGCTCCGACGCGGCCGCATGCAGGAGCGCAGTCGGCGACGGCGAACCTGATGGTCGGACCGTTCGCCGCGCTGCTGGACCGGGCGCGCGACGCTCTGTCCCACAACGATTGAATTGTCGCCACGGCTCGGCGTGGAGGTCGTCGGTGTTCGGGCAAACCGCTCGCTTCATGCGCTCCGAATTTGCTGCAGCAGAAAGGTATTCGCTCCGTTTCCGGACCTGATCCAACCTTCGTGCCACCTGCGATCGCCGGCACGCGTCCAGCAATCGGGACGACCGTGAGTTCCGCGCACGCGTCGCCTCCCGGAAGTGTCCAGTAGACGGCTCCGGATAGATCGGCGACGCACCTCGCGGACGACGCTTACTGCGCAGCGGTCCGGGCGTTCTCGCTGATCGCAGCCGTGGCGGTCAGCGAACGGCGACCGTTCAGTGGCCAGTCGGGCCCTCCCGGAGTCGGCAGGTTGTCACACGTAGCGGTTGGATCGCACAGAGCCCGACTGGCTAACGATATCGAGGCGAGCGGCCCGAATACGGTCCTCTCCAGTGGGTTTGGGTGACAGGCTTCGGCGGCACACAACTGCACGAAAGCCGGCATCCGTGGTCTGGAATACGTATGGTCAAGCCGTGCCGGAAACGTCGTACGCATCCTGCGGCGGTCTCAGCCTGGCCTATCAGGTGTTCGGGGACGGCCCGATCGACCTCGTGTTCATCGGGTCGTTCGTCAGTCACGTGGAACTGGTCTGGACCGTGCCCGAATGCGTCGCCTTCATGGAGCGGCTCTCCACGTTCTGTCGCGTGCTGCTCTTCGACAAGGCCGGGGTCGGCGTGTCGGATCCGGTCCCTCGGGTGCGCACGCTCGATGATCGGGCGGCCGAGATCGAGGCCGTCATGGACGCTGCCGGCTTCAAGCAGGCGGTGCTGTTCGGAGGGAGCGAGAGCGGCCCGTCGTCCATCTTCTTCGCGGCTACCCGACCCGACCGAACGCAGGCGTTGATCCTCACCGGTACCTTCGCCTACTTCGGCTTCGATGGCTGGGACGACCTCGAGATCGATCCGGCTGAGCTTCGGGCGCGCCTCGTGTCCGCGCTGGGCGAGCGCTACACGCCCCCGGTGGAGCGGCTCGCCCGCTGGCAGGCTTGGGCCCGGGCCGCCGGCTCGGCGTGGGGCAGCGGTGAAGCGACCAAAGCTCTGCTGCCGTCGGTCCGGTGGACACGCCAGCTCGGGATGGTGGAGCGGATGAGCGCGAGTCCAGGGATGGCGCGCGTGGCGCTGGAAGCGGTGTTCCGGGTCGACGTGCGACCGATCCTGCCGACGATCAGCGTTCCCACCCTGGTCATCCATGCCCGCGACGAAGTCATACCGGTACAGGAGGGCCGGTACCTCGCCGACCACATCCCCGGTGCGCGGATGTTGGAAGTCGAAGGCAGGGATCACTCTCCCTGGCTCTCCGATCCGGACAGGATCCTGACCGCGGTCGAGGAGTTCCTCACCGGCAGCCAGGGGGCGCCTCCGCCCGCGCGTCGCGCCCTGCGCACGGTGTTGTTCACCGACATCGTGGCATCGACGCAACACGCGGCATCGACCGGGGACGAGCGGTGGCGTGCGGTGCTGGACCGCTTCGGTGAGATCACCGCAGACCTCACACAACGATTCGGCGGCACGGTGGTGGAGAGCACCGGCGACGGCCACCTGATCACGTTCGACGGCCCGACGCAGGCGATCCGCTGCGCCGAGGCCTTGCGCGCGGATGCCGAGTCGCTGGGTATCGAGATCCGAGCCGGCATTCACACCGGCGAGTGCGAACTCCGCGACGACGACATCGGCGGGATCGCCGTCCACATCGCGGCGCGGATCGTCGACCAGGCTCGCGCGGGTGAGATCCTCGTCTCGCGTACCGTGTGCGACCTCGTCGTCGGCTCGGGGACCGGCTTCGAGGACCGCGCAAGCGTCGAGTTGCGGGGCGTACCCGGGACCTGGCAACTGCTCGCGGTCGAACGCCACGGCGCGCAGGCGGGGTCGCCCGAGGCGAAGCTGGTGTCGGCACCGACCCCCGGTCCTCGGACCGCGATGCGTCGCTCGGACCGTGCCGTGGCCGCGATGGCCCGGCGCACACCGTGGCTCCTGCGCGGCGTGGCCCGCCTGGCGCCGACCACGGTTCGCCGGTGAACCCGGAGCACCAGCGATCAACTCACCAGCCGCCGCGGGGGCAATCCGTGGTGGCCGTTGCGACGAATACCACGTGTGAGCACCTCGACACCGACGAAGGCACCCCGACCACAAGGGCGAGTGCGGTTTCGACGCGAGGGCGACCAGCTGTACGTCGACGAGGCGACGCCCGTCATGTGGTTCGCTCGCCACGTCCTCGAGGCCAGTCGCGGTGAACCCGACGTCGGATTGAGTTTCGACGGCCAGCACGTGACCCTTCATGCACCCAACGGGCGATGGATCTGGAAGCTGACCGGCCGCAGTGTGTGTTTCAGGGACGGGCCGGACGCAGCGCCCATGGTCCTGCTCGAAGGCCTCTGGCCCGACTAGATCGTGGGGTCCCCGCTCTGGCAGGTTTCCTGCTCACGTCAGGTGCCGGGCGAAGAATCGCGCCGCGTCGTCGCCCGCGAACTCCGGCACACCCATGTGCCCGCCCATGTTGGCGTGCAACGTCTTCTCCCGGGAGCCGAACGCGTCGAACAGATCCAGGGCCGATTGCCGGTCGTTCGCCTCGTCGTCCCACTGCAACAGGACATGCAGCGGGATCGTGATCCGACGGGCCTCGTGAAACATGCAGCGGGGCACGAAACTCCCGGCGAAGAGACCGGCGGCAGCGATCCGCGGTTCGATGACGGCCAGCCGGATACCAAGGGCGATCAGCCCGCCCGAGTACCCGACCGGGCCCCGCACGTCGGGCAGCGAAAGCAGTGCGTCGAGCGCCGACCGCCATTCCGGGACCGCCCTGTCGACCAGCGGGATGACCAGCCGGTCGACGATCTCGTCGACCGGCTCTCCGGCCGCCAGCGCCCGGCGCAGATCGGCGCGGGCCCGCTCTGCGCCGGCCGACCGCGGACGCTCACCCCTTCCCGGGAGTTCGATGGTGGCCGCGGCGATACCGTTCTGCGCGCAGCGCCGGGCTCGGCTCGCCAGCCGTGGATACATGGTGTTCATGCCGCCCGGGTGGCCGAGCAGGATCAGCGGCGATGGTGAGGAACTGGGCGTCCACAGGATGCCCGGGATGTCACCGAGGGTGAATTCGCGTTCGAGGCAGCCGTTGTCGAAGCGTTGTTCGGAAATGAAGCGCATGTCGTGCCTTTCGGGGGAGTGCGCGGTGGACGGCGCTCCCCGGCGACCTATCGCCCGACCGTGACCCCGAGGGGAAGCACCCACGTCGATGTGTTCACGGGTACCACCTCCTCGTCCTCTCGCACGGTCTGGGCGAAACGTAGCAGCGCTCGCCGTCGCCCGCCAACCGGTTTTCCGGCACACCTGGCCAGTCCTGAAGGAAGTTCCGCGGTCGCTGTCCCCTCGGATGCTCCCCGTTCGTCTCCTAGGCAGGAGATGATCGACCGAAGGAGGAACCGATGAAGTACGCATTGCTCATCTACCCGAAGCCGGGCAGCCACGAGGCGCTCAGTCCCGAGGAGTACGCCCCGGTGAACGCCGCTTACCTGGGTTTGCGGGACGACCCGAGATGCATTGGGGGAGCGCACCTACAGCCCGCCGAGACGGCGACGACGGTCCGTCAGGATCAGCGAGGGGCGCTGATCACCGACGGCCCCTTCGCCGACACGCGAGAGGTCCTCGGCGGCTACTACGTACTCGAGGCGTCCGACCTCGACGATGCCCTGGAGTTCGCGCAAGGCATCCCCGCCATCCGCCTCGGCGGCGCGGTTGAGATCCGGCCCCTCGTGGACGTTCCCACGGAGGATGCGTTCTGATCGAGGAGGTTTTCCGCCACGAGTGGGGCCGCGTCCTGGCGTCCCTGGTCGGCTTCCTCGGCGACGTCGATCTCGCCGAGGAAGCCGCTCAGGAGGCGTTCGCTACCGCGGCGGAGCGGTGGCCCCGCGAGGGCGTGCCGCAGCACCCGGTGGCGTGGCTGGTGACCACGGGGCGAAACCGGGCCGTCGACCGTCTGCGGCGCGAGCGCACGCTGACCAGTAAGCACCGAATGCTCCTCGGCGATCAGGTGGCTTCGCGCATGGACGACATCGATTTCGACGACAGCACGATCAGCGACGAGCGGTTGGAGTTGATCTTCACCTGCTGTCATCCGGCTCTGGCGGTCGAGGCGCAGGTGGCCCTGACCCTGCGGGCACTGGGCGGGTTGTCCACGGGCGAGATCGCGCGTGCCTTCGTCGTGTCCGAAGAGACGATGAAGCGCCGCCTCACCCGGGCGAAGGCCAAGATCAAGGCGACGGCCATCCCGTTCGCGGTACCCAGCGACCGGCTGCTGCCCGACCGCCTCGCGGCGGTGCTGGCGGTGATCTACCTGATTTTTACCGAGGGCTACACCGAGCGCGTGGACCTCGCGGCCGAGGCGATCCGGCTGGGTCGACTGCTGGTGGAGCTGATGCCCGACGAGCCGGAGGCCCACGGCCTGCTCGCCCTCATGCTGCTCCACGAGTCACGCCGCGACGCACGAGTCGTCGACGGCGAGCTGATCCCGCTCGCCGAGCAGGACCGTTCCCGTCACGACCGGGCGAAGATCGCCGACGGCCGCTCCGCGCTGGACCGAGCGCTGGCGATGCGCTCCACCGGCGGTCCGTTCGTCCTCCAGGCCGCGATCGCGTCGCTGCAAGTCGAGGACGACATCGACTGGCACGAGGTCGAGATGCTCTACGAGACGCTCGAACGTCTCACCGGCTCGCCCGTCGTCACGCTCAACCGGGCGGTCGCCATCGCAGAACGGGGCGCACCCGAGCACGCGCTCGATCTGGTCGACGCGCTCGATCTCGACGGCTACCGCTACCTCCACTCCACCCGCGCCGAGTTGCTGCGCCGCCTCGGTCGCACCGACGAGGCCCGCGAGGCGTACGGGCGCGCCCGGCAGCTGGCGGCCACCGAACCCGAGCGCCGGTTTCTGGCCCGTCGGCTCTCGGAGCTCGACCAGCTAGGTCGAGGAAAAGTGCGGTGAGGCAGGGTGTTTCGCGGCATACCGCCGACTGTCAGGCCGGCGTCACGGTGATGAGGTCACCGTTGGGCCGCTGGGGCCGCCCGGTGTGGCGGTTCAGCGGCACCGGCAACGGCTCTAGCGGATTTCGGTACGTATCGAGCGTCTGATAGCCCACCAGGACGACGAGCGCGGCGACGAGAACCGCGGAGGCACCGGCGTTTCCCCAGTCGAGTCCGCCGTGATCGCGGCTCTTGCTCAGAATGTTGCCCACCACTGCGCCCCAGGGGCGGGTGAGGATGAACGCGATCCAGAACAGCACCGTGCTGTTGATGCCGGTGAAGTAGTGCGCGCCCAACAGAACGAGCATCGCGGCGGTCAGCAGCAACGCGGCGGGCCGCAGCCCCATCCCCAGCCCGCCGGCCAGGTAATCGCCGGTGGACGTGCCCAGGCTGTTGGAGAACACCACCGCCGTCCAGAACAGCACCTCTCCGGTGAGGGTGGCGACGTTCTCGACGTCGAGGGTCTGGCCGCTGCGCCACCAGATCACCAGGACGACGGCCAGGCCAGTGCCGAGGATCAGCGCTCCGGTCGCCTGCCCCAAGTGGGACGTGTAGTTGATGAAGTCGGAGATCGTGGTGCCCGCGGTGCTGGTGAGGACCACCACCGTCCAGAACAGTGCCGGGTGGAACCGGCTGGCGCGCAACTGGATTGTCACGGCGACGAGGAAGACGGCGAGCAGCAGGATCGCGGAGAGCAAGGTGCCCAGTCCCAGCGTCTGGGCGAAGTAGTCGCCGGCCGTCTCGCCCAGTGTGGTGGCCAGGATCTTGATCGCCCAGAACAGCGCGGTGATGTGAGGCAGCTTGCGCATCACATACTGGCCAGGCGGCATGGACATGGCCGAACTTTCGCACAGGGCACCACGACGGGCACACCACTACACCGAGATCCCAGCCAACGCACAGCGAACCTCATCCGGTAGGCATCCACAGCGGATCCTCAGCCCGGGCGGCCGTCGACCAGTGGCATTCGGATCTACAGTGCGTGTGATGCCCGAGGAGCCTGTGATGCCCGAGGAGAAGGCCGGTGTGCCGAAGACCCGCTGGACGCGATTGAAAGATGAATGGGGCCGACGGTTGGAGCCCGGTGAACAGGCGGTCGTCATCGCCTGGTCCTCGTTCACCGCGACCTTCGCCGGCGTCCGCGCGCTGACGCACTGGATCCGCGACGGGCATGGCCCCTCTGGTGGCGGAATCTCGTTGAACGGCAAACATTTTCACCACTACAACATCGGAATCGGGCTGCTCGCCGCGATCGGTGCGGTGGCGGTGCGGGGCGAAGAGCGGCATCGGCGCCACCCGGTAACGGCCATCGCCTACGGATCGGCTCTGGCGCTGATCGTCGACGAACTGGCGCTGCTGATGGATCTCAAAGATGTCTACTGGGCACGGGAGGGGAGAACCAGCGTCGACGCGGCCGTCATCGTCGTTGCTTCCGGTGGCACCTTCGTCGCCGGTCTGCCGTTCTGGCCTCACGCTCGGCGCGTCTTGCGGAGCTGACGAATCCGCGCAGCCCGCCGAGGGTCGGCGCGCACCCGGCCATGGACACTCGACGGGTGAACACTGCTCAACCGCTGCTGAGTCCCACACTGGTCATCGTCTGCGTGGTCATGGCCCTTGCGGCTGCCGCCGTCAACCGCTTCGCGCTGGGCGGATCGCCGTTCGCCGCACCGGGAGCCGCGCTCCGCGCGTCTGTTCAACTGGCCGCGGTGGCGACCGTTCTGGCGGTCGCCCTGCAACGGCTGTGGTCGTCGGTCCTCGTGCTCGCGGTGATGTTCACGGTGGCGTCGATCACCGCCGCGCGACGCAGTGAGGCGCGGCGGGGTGCGATGTGGTTGGCCGTCGCGCTGGCCGCGGGGATGATCGCTGTGATTCCTCTGCTGCTGCTGACCGGTGTCGTGCCCCTGAAAGGCGTCGCGCTGGTTCCGGTGTTCGGCATCGTGCTGGGCGGCACGATGACCGCTGCCGCGGTGGCTGCCCGCCGCGCGCTCGATGCACTGACCTCACGCAGGGGTGAGGTCGAGGCGGCGCTCAGTCTCGGTCTCTCCGAACGTTTTTCGACGATGATGGTGATCGAGCGGCCTCTCTCGGATGCCTTGCTGCCCAACCTCGATCAGGCGCGCACCGCGGGGTTGGTCACGCTTCCGGGCGCATTCGTCGGCGTGCTCCTGGCGACGGGGTCGGCCGCACAGGCCGGCGCGGTGCAGGTTCTGGTGCTCGTCTCGCTTCTGCTGGCGCAGGTGTGCGGCGTGGCGGTGGTGGGGGAGCTCGTGGCCCGCGGCTTGCTCGCCCGCCCTCAGGAGAGAGGGTGACGGATTTCAGGTGCTGTCGCCGACGGCCACCGGCCGCTCGGCGAGGCGCCACTCGAGCATCCCGTCGCTCAGGCGGATCGCGCGGCGGCCGTGGCTGGCGAGCAGTCGCACGGCGTCGTAGGCGAATACGCAGTATTCGCCTCGGCAGTACACGACGATCTCGGTGTCCTCGGGCAGCTCGCTGATCCGCCCGGCGAGCTCGCCCACGGGGATCGAGACCGCGCCGGGAATGTGGCCGGCGGCGTACTCCGGCCGGGGACGGACGTCGAGCACCAGGGTCGTGTCGTGGCCGAGCCGGGCGGCCAGTTCGTCGGCGGGCATCTCGGCAGGTGCCGGTCCGCCCGCCAGGAGGTACCCGTCCCGCGCGGCGGGCACTTCGGCCTGGTGAGCTTCGGTCACCTTGCGCAGCAGAGCGAACACCCGGGCCACATCGTCGCCGGCGAGGCGGTAGTAGATCCGTACTCCGTCACGACGAGTGGCCACGAACCCGGCCAGCTTCAATGTCTGCAGATGGGCGGAGGCGGTGGTCAGGTTCAGGCCCGCGGCCTTGGCCAGCGCGTGCACCGTCCGCTCACCCTGGGCCAGCAGATCCAGGAGCTCGAGTCGGCTGGCGTGGGCCAGCGCTTTGCCGCCGGTGGCGAATGTCTCGTACAGCCGGGCTTTGGCAGCCGACCTCTCCGCGATCTCCATATTCCACCTTTCCATGGATTACTGTAGTCACATGGACGCCAAGCCGCCGCGACTGCATCGACAGCGTCGTGCGCGACGACTGCCCGACCGCACCGCGGCGATGCCCGCAGTGCGGTTGGGCCTACGCGAAAACTGGCTGCAGTTCTCACTTCTCGTCGTCGTCAATGTCTGCGTCGGCGCCCTGGTCGGGTTGGAACGCACCACCGTGCCGCTGATCGGCACCCAGGTGTTCGGCCTCACCAGCGACCTGGCCGTGTTCGCGTTCATCATCGCGTTCGGGGTCACCAAAGCGCTGACCAACCTCGCCGCCGGCGCATTGACCGCACGCTTCACCCGCAGACAACTGCTCCTGACCGGCTGGGTACTCGGGGTGCCGGTGCCGTTCGTCCTGGCCTGGGCACCGTCCTGGTGGTGGATCATCGCCGCCAACGTCCTGCTCGGCCTCAACCAGGGCCTCACCTGGTCGATGACGGTCAACATGAAGATCGACCTGGTGGGCCCCCAGCGGCGCGGCCTGGCCACCGGCCTCAACGAGGCCGCCGGATACGTCGCGGTCGGCGCGACGGCGCTGCTCACCGGCTACCTGGCCACCGCGTACGGACTGCGGCCGGTTCCGGAGGCGATCGGGATCGTCTTCGTCGTCGCCGGCCTGGGCCTGTCGCTGGTGGTGCGCGACACGGCTGCGCACCTCGCGCTGGAACTGTCGCAACACCCGGCCCCTCAGTCGCGGGAGGAGTCCGGGTTCGCGGCGACGTTCACCCGCACATCGTGGCGCAACCGCAGCCTGCGGGGGGCCAGCCAGGCCGGGTTGGTGAACAACCTGAACGACGGCCTGACCTGGGGAGTGTTCCCGCTGCTGTTCACCCAGCACGGTCTCGGTCTGGTCGCCGTCGGTCTGATCAAAGGCCTCTACCCCCTGTTGTGGGGGCTCGGGCAGATCTCCACCGGGCACCTTGCCGACCGGATCGGCCGCAAACCCCTGATCGTCGGCGGCATGTTGGTGCAGGCGTTCGGATTCGTCCTCGCGCTGGTTCTCCTGCGCTGGCCCCTGCTCGCCGGCATCTCCTCGGCGATAGCGCTGGGTATCGGCACGGCCATGGTGTATCCCGCGCTGATCGCGTCCATCTCCGACCACGCCCACCCGTCCTGGCGGGCCAACGCCCTCGGCACGTACCGGTTCTGGCGCGACATGGGTTACGCGGCCGGGGCCCTGATCGCCGGTGTCATCGCCGACGCGCTGAACCTCAACGCCACCGTCGTCGCCGCGGCAGTCCTCACCGCACTCTCGGGCCTGCTGGCCGCCCGCTGGATCACCGAATACGACGTCCGCGCCGTGACACCCGCGCCCACGGGAGGCGCAGTCACCGGCGAGGGTCGGCACTGACCGCGCGAACCGTCACACGAGCCGGATTTGTGCAGGCCACCGGCCTACCATCGACTGGTACGGGTTCGCGACATGGTGTCGGCGACCGTATGTAGGAGGCCGAGATGCGGCTTGCATACTTGGTTGTCGTCCCGGTGGCGATCGCTGCGCAATTCACCGTCGCTCCACCGGCTTTCGCCGACTGCACCAGTTCGGCCGGGACGACCGTGTGTTCCCAGGGGGACGTGCGCGGCGCGAACACCGGTCACGGCCCGGGCGGAGCCACGCCCAACAACCCGTATTGGTGCTGGTGGTGCGACAACGGCGGCTGGGGTCTGACCTTCGTGATCGAAAGACCCGTCAGACCAAGGGACGGCGGAGGCAGGCCCGGCCGCGGCGGAGGCTGAGGGCCGGCGCCGGTCCGGGGGATCGCCGCCCCTGCAGGTCCGTCCGTCGCTGTCGGGAGGCCCACCAACGACAGCACGTGGTGTGCGGTGCCTCCCGGCGGTGCGATCAACGCGCAGGTGCTGTTCTGCCGCTCGGCCAGTCGGCAGGCATCGGCCAGCACGCTCAGTGCGGCCGACCCGAGATGGGTGACCGCGCTCAGATCGACTCGGATGGGCCGGGTTCCGGCCCGGCTCTGTCGGGTCAGGAAGCCGGCGAGGACGGGGGCGGCGCGCGTGTCGACATCACCGGTCACCCCAGCGCAACCGTCGAACACGCCCAGGTCGAACGGTCTCGCCAGCAGGGCGGCGGTGCGGGGGGCGGTCTTCGGGTCGGCGATGACGTGGGCGAGGCGGGAGAGCTTGTGGGTGGCGTCGACGGTGGTGCCGTTCTGCTCGCGGCGGATTCGGAGGTCGGGCAGGAGCATCTGGGCGATGGGCAGTCCGCGACCCCGCCTCTCGTCGGCGGCAGCGGTTTTCCGGTGGCCGCTGTCGGCGACGCTCACGTCGACGCGACCGTTGCGGCACAACTGCGCATCGACGGTGACGCTGCCCGTGTGGTGGGGCGGGTATGCCGGCGAAGGTGAAACCCGGGTACGCCCAACTTCGCGGTGGCCGACCCGCCGCTGAAGCCAGTCCTCATGGAGAACCCCGGCAAGGGCGGCTCGATCAACCACCTCGGTGTGGAGGTGGGTTCCAGCGAGGCCGTTCACGCCGAGATCGGCCGGCTCTCGGCCGAGGGAGTCTTCACCGAGGAGGAGATGCACACGACACCATCGTGGTGCTGTTCGCGCTCCAGGGCGCCGAGATCACCTCCCGCCCATGGGATGTCGCACGAATCGCGGTACCGCTTCTGGCGTACTTCGCGATCATGTGGCTCGGCGGGTACGGTGTCGGCGCCGCGCTCGGGCTGGGCTACCAGCGCACCGCCACCCTCGCCTTCACCGCGGCGGGAAACAACTTCGAGCTCGCCATCGCGGTGACAATCGCCACCTTCGGAGCCACCTCCGGGCAGGCTCTCGCCGGAGTCATCGGCCCGCTGATCGAAGTCCCGGTGCTCGTCGCGCTCGTCTACGTGTCGCTGGCGCTGCGCGGAAGGTTCCGCACCCGTGGATGACACACCGACCGTGTTGTTCCTGTGCACGCACAACGCGGGCCGATCCCAGCTGGCGCTCGGCTTCTTCAACCATCTCGCCGCCGGGCGCGCAGTGGCCTACTCGGGTGGGTCGGAGCCGGCAGAGCGGGTCAACCCCGCTGCGGTCGAGGCGATGGCCGAGGTGAGCATCGACATCGGCCGGGAGGTCCCGAAACGGTGGACCGACGACGGGGTGCGCGCCGCCGACGTCGTGGTGACGATGGGGTGCGGCGACGCCTGTCCGGTCCACCCCGGAAAGCGCTACGAGACGTGGGAACTGCCGGATCCGGCCGGTATGGACCTCGCCAGGGTGCGTCCGGTTCGCGACGCCATCGAACAACAGGTCCGGCTCCTGCTGGAGCAACTCGGGCGGTCGGACCGCTAGGGCCGCATGGATCCGATGTAGTACTTCTCGTGCCCGGTCGGGTAGCCGCCGCCGTCGGTGGCGATGTGGACGTGGTCGAAGTGGTTGGCGGTCTCGTTGCCGTAGTCCGCCGTCCAACTCGGCGCGCCGATCCCGGGATAGAGGCCCTGCCGCCAGATGACGTGCAGCACACCCCACCGCTTCGCATTGGCCAAGGCGAAGCCCGCGATCTGGTTGCCGAGCGCGATGCCCTCCTGCGAGTGGTAGTTCGGGATCATCACGTCGATCGCCAACCCGTTGGGGTGCCACTTCAGCGGATCCTGCCGGTAGCCGCCGATCGTGGTGATCTGGGGGAACATCATGCTGACCGCACGGGCGGCCCAGATCGTCTTGACCTGCAGGCCCCCTTCGGGCGCAACGCCTTTCGGAAGCGCGAGGTCGAAAACGCCGGGATCGACGGGCGCACTGGCGGCGAGCAGTTCCGCCTCGGCCGGAGCGGCGGTCGACGGTGGCGCGGCCGGCTTGACCGCCTGGGCTGAGGGAACCGCGGGCGGGTGCCCCGCGGGAGCGCGATGTTCGGCGCCCTGGGCGTAGACCATGCCGGCGGAGACGATGAGCGAAACACCGACAGCCAGCCAGCGACCGCGGCCGTTGGCTAACAGGTTCCTGCTCACGAGGGGCACTGTAGCGCTGCGTGGAGGCGGTCCGGGCAATCTTGGCGATCTCCGTGTCGGTCGCCCGGCCCCGCGGTTTCACCTCAGCGCTCTGCGGTGGGTCGCGACTGCAGCGCCGGCGCGGCGGCGGCGAGGAGTTGCTCCCGACTTCCGCCGGGAGGCGGATAGATCCGCGTGCCGTTGATGGTGCGCTTGATGGCCTTGGCCTCGGCGCCGGAGGCGACCACCTGCCGGTCCCAGCCCTCGGTGTACACCGCCCCGGCAGGGCCGAGGTCCAGAACGGTCACGTACCACGGAATCCGAAGCGGCAGCATCGGTTCGGACAGCAGGTCGCTGACGACGTTGTAGCCGGCGTAGCGGCCCATCGGCCTGCCGTGCTGGCACGACATCACCGACAGATGACGGTCGTCCATCCGCGCCGCCGCGACGTCGCCCGCGGCGAAGACACCGCCGCATCCGTCGACGCGGAGGTAGTCGTCGACGGCGACCCGGCCAAGGTGGTCGAGTTCGACACCGAGATCGGCGGTGAGCGGGTTGGCGCGCATGCCGGCGCACCACACCACCGTCGAGGCGGCCAGGGTCTCGCCCGTCGACAGCGTCACCGCGTCGGCGGTCAGCGCGGCGACGCCGGTGTCGAGCCTTGTCTCGACGCCGTTCGCCGCCAGCGCCGCCTCGATGACCGGCCGCGCCGAAGCACCCATGTCCGAGCCGACATGCCGATTGCGGTCCACCAGGACGACCCGGCACGCGCTGCCCGCGAACCCCTGTGCGAGCCGCGCCGGCATCTCGCACGCCGTCTCGATGCCGGTCAGCCCTGCGCCCACCACGACGACGGTCGTCGACGCCGAGGTGGGAGGGCGCTCGGCGAGGGCGGCCAGGTGCCGCTGCAGCGCTGCGGCAGCGTCGAACGTGTCGACGTCGAAGCCGTGCTCGAGCAGGCCGGGCACGGCCGGCCGGACCACCCGGCTGCCGAGCGCCATCACCAGCCGGTCATACGAGCGCACCCCCTGGCTGGTGGTCACGGTGCGCGACTCCGGATCGATGCCCGTCACATCGGCGGCGACGTGTTCGACCCCTACCGGATCGAGCAACTCGCGCAACGGAATTCGGCATGGTCGAAGGTCGGCTTCGTAGTTGCGCACGCGAATGTCGTGGTACGGCAGAGAGCTGATCACGGTGACGCGCACCGCACCGGCAGCCGAACCCAGTTCGTCGACCCGCCGCGCGGCGGCCAGCGCGGCCCACAGACCCGCGAACCCGGCGCCCAGCACCACCACCTCGGCCACCGCGCACCTACGCTAGGGCCGTT
Organism: Mycolicibacterium chubuense NBB4; assembly: GCF_000266905.1. The sequence continues at coordinate 2,783,687 of NC_018027.1, forward strand.
TGGCGACCGTCAGCAGTACCGCCGAATCCGCCAGCGCGACAAGCGAGTGACGTACATCGGGGATCCGCAGCAGATCGCCGGTGCGGGCGTCCCACTCCTCGTCGCCGGCCACCAATCGGACCGAGCCTTTGAGCACGTAGACCGACGCCTCACCGGGGTTCTCGTGCTCACCGAGTTCGGCCCCGGCCAGCATCCCGATCACGGTCTGGCGCAGGACGCGCTCATGCCCCCCGACGACGGTGTCGGCGGCGTTGCGGCCGCTGGCCGTCGCCCGTTCCAGTTGCTGACGGGCAAGCGCTTCGATCGACACCTTTTGCATGACTGCCATTCCATGCGCTCACCGCACCGTCGTCAACCCACCGGGGTGCGGCGTCAGAACGGCTGCACCTGTGCCGTGCTCACCACAGCGCCGTGCCCCGTGCTGTCGTTGGTGAACCGCAAGCCGGACGGCGTGGCGACGACGGTCCATCCCATCGCGCGATAGGTCTTGTCCGCCAACGTCGTCGGGGCGGCGGCACCGAGATTGCCGTCGACCCAGGATCCCGTGCCGTCCACGTTGATCCGCACCCCGTGGTAGGGGCCGGTGCCGTCGGCGTGCTGCTGCCAGTTCGTGGCGTTCGTCTGGCAGCCCACGAAGGCCGAGTCCACGATGCACTGCGTGTCCCCGGTGCTCGACTGCACGGCGACATAGCCGAACTGGTTCGGCGCGAGCGTCACCACCTCACCGGTCGGCACCACCGCCGCCGGGTCTGCCGCGGGCTGGGTCAGGGCCGCCGACTGGAACGAGGCGACGGTGAAGCCGTAACCCTTGAGCGGGTCGAGGTCGCTGCTTTCCCCCGACGGCGTCCAGATGGCCAGCGGCTTGCCGTCGACCACCGTCTTGGCGACGTACGGCGACGGAGTCCACGACAGCATCGAATCCATCGAGGCCGGGGAGTCGAACCGATCGAAGTTGACGATGCCGTCGCCGTCCTGCGGCACGCAGGTGCTGCCGTCGACGGTGTGGTGGGTGCCCGAGGGGGTTGCGACGTCGTCGCGGCAGACGGCGTTCTGCCAGTCACCGAGAGAACCCGACACCGACTGCCCGGCGCCCCGGTCACCCGCCGCGTTTGCCGAACCCTGCGGCGCGGGCGCACCGGAGCATCCCGCGGCGATGAGCGCCACTGCCAACGCTGCGATGCCGCACCGCAGTGGTGCGGCGAAACCGCCATCGGCCATGTCGTTTCCTTCCCCGCGTGGACGCCGAACTTTGCTCGACGGGCGTGAATGTAAGGGGCCGGCCCGCGAGGGCGCCCGCGACTCGCCGGTGCGCTATGCGACCGTGACGCCTCCGTGTCCGCGGCGGCGGGTCTGACCGCCCGCGGCGATGGGGCGGTTCGGTAGGCTGCGCCGAAAGGGTGCCATGCCGCAGTCGCGACCACCCCGACACCGCGAAGCTCTTGCCAACTGACCGAAACTACAGCGCCGGGAGACCACCACATGAGCGACGAGCAGCCGACCATCATCTACACGCTGACCGACGAAGCGCCGCTGCTCGCGACCTACGCCTTCCTGCCGATCGTCCGGACCTTCACCGAACCCGCCGGCATCGATGTCGAGACCACTGACATCTCCGTCGCTGCGCGCATCCTCGCCGAGTTCTCCGACCGCCTGACCGATGAGCAGAAGGTGCCCGACAACCTCGGCCGGCTCGGCGAACTCACCGGCGACCCGAGCACCAACATCATCAAGCTGCCCAACATCAGCGCCTCCGTGCCGCAGTTGCTGGCCGCCATCAAGGAACTCAAGGGCAAGGGCTACGACCTTCCGGACTGGGTGGGCGACCCGAAGAACGACGAAGAGCGGGAAACCAAGGAGCGCTACGCCAAGGTGCTCGGCAGCGCCGTCAATCCCGTTCTGCGTCAAGGAAATTCGGACCGACGCGCCCCCAAGGCGGTCAAGGAGTACGCCCGCAGGCACCCGCACAGCATGGGGGAGTGGTCGCAGGCGTCGCGCACGCACGTCGCGACGATGAAGAAAGGCGACTTCTACCACGGTGAGAAGTCGATGACGCTGGACAAGGCGCGCAAGGTCAAGATGGTGCTCACGACCACGAGCGGCGAGACCATCGTGCTCAAGCCGGAGGTCGCCCTCGACGAGGGCGACGTCATCGACAGCATGTTCATGAGCAAGAAGGCGCTCTGCGAATTCTTCGAAGAGCAGATCGAGGACGCCTACAAGACCGGCGTCATGTTCTCGCTGCACGTCAAGGCCACGATGATGAAGGTGTCGCACCCCATCGTGTTCGGCCACGCGGTCAAGGTGTTCTACAAGGAGGCGTTCGCCAAGCACCAGAAGGTCCTCGACGAACTGGGCGTCAACGTCAACAACGGGATGTCCGATCTCTACGACAAGATCGCCTCGCTGCCCGCGTCGCAGCGCGAGGAGATCATCCAGGACATCCACGCCGTCCACGAGCACCGGCCCGAGCTGGCCATGGTCGACTCGGCCCGCGGGATCACGAACTTCCACTCGCCCAGCGACGTGATCGTCGACGCCTCGATGCCCGCGATGATCCGGCTCGGCGGCAAGATGTACGGCGCCGACGGCCGCACCAAGGACACCAAGGCCGTCAACCCCGAGTCGACCTTCTCGCGCATCTACCAGGAGATGGTCAACTTCTGTAAGACCCACGGCCAGTTCGACCCGACGACCATGGGCACCGTGCCCAACGTCGGCCTGATGGCGCAGAAGGCCGAGGAGTACGGCAGCCACGACAAGACGTTCGAGATCCCCGCCGACGGGGTCGCCGACATCGTCGACATCGACAGCGGTGAGGTGCTGCTCACGCAGAACGTGGAGACCGGCGACATCTGGCGCATGCCGATCGTCAAGGACGCCGCGATCCGCGACTGGGTCAAACTCGCCGTCACCCGGGCACGCGCCTCAGGCATGACCGCGCTGTTCTGGCTCGACACCGAGCGCCCGCACGAGGCCGAGCTACGCAAGAAGGTCAAGGAGTACCTCAAGGACGAGGACACCGAGGGCCTGCACATCCAGATCATGCCGCAGGTGTGGGCGATGCGGTACACGCTGGAGCGCGTGATCCGGGGGCAGGACACCATCGCCGTCACCGGCAACATCCTGCGCGACTACCTGACCGACCTGTTCCCGATCCTCGAGCTGGGCACCAGCGCCAAGATGCTGTCCATCGTCCCGCTGATGGCCGGCGGTGGCATGTACGAGACCGGCGCCGGCGGTTCGGCCCCCAAGCACGTCCACCAGCTCGTCGAGGAGAACCATCTGCGCTGGGATTCGCTGGGCGAGTTCCTCGCGCTCGGCGCGTGCTTCGAGGACATCGGCCGCAAGACCGACAACAAGCGGGCCGTGCTGCTGGGCAAGACCCTCGACGCGGCGATCGGCAAGCTGCTCGAGAACGACAAGAGCCCGTCGCGCAAGACCGGTGAGCTCGACAATCGCGGCAGCCAGTTCTATCTGGCCCTGTACTGGGCGCGCGAACTCGCCGACCAGACCGACGACAAGGAGCTGGCGGACCACTTCGCGGCGCTGGCCAAGACGTTGGCCGAGAACGAGGACACCATCGTGGGCGAGCTCAACGAGGTGCAGGGCGAGTCCGTGGACATCGGCGGCTATTACTACCCGGACCGGGACAAGACCACCGAGGTGATGCGCCCGAGCAAGACGCTGAACGCCGCGCTAGAGTCGGCCCAGGGGTAGCCCGCTCTGGCGGCACCCCGCTGAGTGTTCGCCACCGAGGTCAATTCGGGTTTTGACACGACGGGACGAATTGCCTGGTGGCGGGCGTAACATCCCAGGATGATGCGCCGATAAACAGCCATCAACGGGCCGTCGTCTGGAGTTGCCATGCGCGTGGTTTTAGGTCTGTCGCTCACCGCGACGAGTGCGGTGTGGACCCTCGTCGACACCAGTGACGGCACCATCATCGCCGACGAAGTCGTCGCGCTGGACGCCCCGAACGAGATCGCCCGCGCAGCTGCTCGCAGCGTTCAGTCGTTCGCCCTGCAGAGTGAGCGGGACATCGACGGGGTGCGGATGACGTGGTCCGACGACGCCGCTGCGCACGCGATCCGGTTGAGGACGAAGCTGCGGCTGTTCGGCTTCGACACCATCGAGACCGTCTCCACCGACGCCGCACGCGAGGCCCGCAATCAGACCGCCCGCCACATCGCTCCGCATCTGGTGCTGGCGTACGGCGCCGCGCGGGCCGACCTGCACGACGACCACCGGACCATGCTCCAGCGCCTGACTGCCCGCGCGCCGTTGGCGATCGCCGGTGCCGCCGGCGTGGTCACGGTGGCAGCCGTCGGCCTCTACGCGGTGCTGAGCGGGGCGCCTTCGGAGACGCCCACTCCCGCCGTCGCCGCCCACCCCGCCGCGCCCGCGCCGCCGCCGGCCGCCCCGGCGCCGGATTCCGCACCCATGGCAGTCCCGGTCGCGCCCGCTCCGCAGGTCGTCGCCGCGCCGGAGCCCGCGCCGTCGGTGACCTCCGCGCCCGCCGTGACGGCGCAGCAACCGGAAGCCGAGGACGTCACCACGACCACAGAAGCCGTGCCGGCCGCCGTTGCCGTGCCCGAGCAGACCACGACGGCCGTGCCGACGATGGTCACCGCGGCCGAGACGACGCCGGCGGCCACCGAGCCCGACGTCACGATGATGACCGGCCAACCGCACCTCACCGGCGGCCAACTGGCGGCAGGGCCGGTGCAGGCCGTGGTCGCCCCCGCGCCGGCGTCCCCGGCCCTGGCGCCGGCGTCCCAGGCCTTCACGCCGGCATCCCCAGTGGTGGCGCCGGCGCCCCCCGCCCCGGCAGCGCCCACCCAGTCGAACGGCCCGTTGAGCGCCTTCCTGGGCGCGCTGCCCTGATCGTTCCCCAGACGCTCCCCACCCGCTGAGCGCCGCCGCTGGGCATGCTGGGCACATGGCCGCGCCGACTCCCGAGCCCTTTCCCGAGCCGACGGCGGTTCGTGATCGCGCCGTCGACGTCGCGCGGCTCGGTGCGCTGCTCGTCGTCGTGTTCGGCCACTGCGTCCTGCTGCTGGCCACCATCGACAGCGGTGGTGTTCACATCGCCAACCTGATCGGTGCCGTGCCGGCCGTGGCGCCGCTGACCTGGGTCGCGCAGGTCATGCCGCTGTTCTTCGTCGCCGGCGGAGCGGCGGGATCCTACAGCTATCGGTCCGAAAAAACCTGGGGCAGTTGGCTTTTCGTTCGCGCGCAGCGCCTGTGTCGGCCGGCGTTCTTCTACCTCGCGGCATGGTCGGCCGGCCTGCTCGCGGTTCGACTGACCCTGGGAGAGGAGTCGGCGGCCGGTCTGGGTGGCGAGAGCGTGGCGCTGCTGTGGTTTCTCGGCGTGTACCTGGTCACGCTGGCGTTCGTGCCCGCACTGACCCGGTTGCGCTCGGTGCGCGGCGTTGCCACGGTACTCGGCTGCCTGATCGTCGCGGCCGCGGTGATGGACGCCCTTCGCTTCGACACCGGTGATCCCGGCGCCGGTGCGCCGAACTTCGTGATCGTGTGGCTCATCCCGGTGGTGATCGGCGTGGCGTATGCGCGCCGGTTGCTCGGGCCCCGGCTGGCCGCGGCAATCGGATCCTCGGCGCTGGCGGCGCAGATCGCGCTGGCCGTCTTCGGCCCCTACGACGTGTCATTGGTCGTCACCGGCGCCGAGCGCGTCTCGAATGTCGCTCCGCCCACTGCGCTGCTGGCTCTGCACTGCACGTGGATGGCCTGCGCCTTCGTGGTGCTGGCGCCCCGGGTGGCCCGGTGGGCCGGCCGATCGCGGCTCTGGCCCGCGGTCGTCGCGGGGAATCGCGGCGCGATGACGCTCTACCTGTGGCACATCCCCGCGATCGCGATCACCGCATTCGGTCTGCACGCCGTGGGCCTGGACGCCTACGACGTGGCCGCGCCCGACTTCTGGTGGCTCCTGGCGCTGCGGGCGGTGGTGTTCACGCCGGTGATGCTTGTCCTGCTCGTGGTCCTCGCACCGCTCGAGCACCGCCGGTTGCCGTGGTGGGACGGACCGGTGAGGGCCGGCGGCAGCCGCGCGTCGGCGGCCGGGGTGCTCATCTGCGTGGCGGGCGTGGCGCTGGTCCTTCTGGCGAGGTCTGGACTGGACGCACCGGCTGGCTGGACCGCACTCGGGGTGTTCCTCGCAGCCGGCGGCGCAGCGCGGCTCGTCGCCAGCACGCCGTCGGGCGTCACCGCCCGGAAGGCACCGGGGTGAATTCGGTGCGAACGGTGATCGATATGTGGACATTCGTTTACAACGGGGAAAGAATTCCGGTTACGTTCCAACGGATTTCGAGAAAAAACTTGATTCCGTCCAGAAAGCGGGCCAAGATCATGAGGATGTTCGATGATCCCGACTACGCGAAGGCGCTGCGGTCTGTGGCGCTGCGCGTCACGCGGCCGCGGATGGCGGTCATGCGTGCGGTCGAACAACATCCGCACGCCGACACCGAGCTCATCATCACCGCATCCCGTCAGTACCTGCCCGACATCTCCCGCCAGACCGTGTACGACGCGCTCAACGCGCTGGCCGCCACCGGACTGGTGCGCCGGATCCAGCCGGCGGGCTCGGTGGCCCGCTACGAAACCCGCGTCGGCGACAACCACCACCACATGGTGTGCCGCTCCTGCGGCGCCATCGCCGACGTCGACTGCGCCGTCGGCGAAGCGCCGTGCCTGACGGCCTCCGACGCCGACGGCGCCCTGGCGGGCTTCGAGATCGACGAAGCGGAGGTCACCTACTGGGGGCTCTGCCCCGACTGCTCCGCCGCGCAAACCTCCTCACGATCACACCAGTGATCTGACAGCCCCATCACCAAGAAATGGAAGGGAACACTGTGTCATCTGATACATCCGACGCCAAGCCGCCTGCCGCCGGGGCGTCGACCCAGAGCAGCGGAAGCGAGAGCGAGAACCCGGCCATCCGGACGCCGGAGCCGACGGCGCACCGCCCCCTGACCAACCAGGACTGGTGGCCCGAGCAGATCGACGTGTCGAAGCTGCACGCGCACTCCTCCAAGGGCAACCCGTTCGGCGAGGACTTCGACTACGCCGCGGAGTTCGCCAAGCTCGACCCCGAGGCCCTCAAGGCCGACGTGATGTCGGTGATCACCACCTCCCAGGACTGGTGGCCCGCCGACTACGGCAGCTACGCCGGCCTGTTCATCCGGATGAGCTGGCACGCCGCCGGCACCTACCGCATCTACGACGGCCGCGGCGGCACCGGACAGGGCATGCAGCGTTTCGCCCCGATCAACAGCTGGCCGGACAATGCCAATCTGGACAAGGCACGGCGGCTGCTGTGGCCGGTGAAGAAGAAGTACGGCAACAAGATCTCGTGGTCCGACCTGCTGGCATACGCGGGCAACGTGGCGCTCGAGTCGGCCGGCTTCCAGACGTTCGGCTTCGGCTTCGGCCGGCCCGATTTCTGGGAGCCCGAAGAGGTGATCTTCGGCGAGGAAGAAGAGTGGCTCGGCACCGATAAGCGCTACAGCGGCACCAACGACAGCGCCCGGGATCTCGAGGAGCGCTACGGCGCCACCACGATGGGCCTCATCTACGTCAACCCCGAAGGCCCCGAGGGCAAGCCGGACCCGCTGGCCGCCGCCCACGACATCCGCGTGACCTTCGGCCGGATGGCGATGAACGACGAAGAGACCGCGGCGTTGATCGTCGGCGGTCACACCCTGGGCAAGACCCACGGCGCCGGCGACGGCGATCTGGTCGGACCGGAGCCCGAGGGCGCCCCGATCGAGCAGCAGGGCCTGGGCTGGAAGTGCGCGTTCGCCTCCGGCAAGGCGGGCGACACCATCACCAGCGGCCTGGAGGTGGTGTGGACTCCGACGCCGACCAAGTGGAGCAACGCGTACCTGGAACTGCTCTACGGCTACGAGTGGGAGCTGACCAAGAGCCCGGGCGGCGCCTGGCAGTTCGAGGCCAAGGACGCCGAGGCCATCATCCCGGATCCGTTCGGTGGTGCGCCGCGCAAGCCCACGATGCTCGTCACCGACCTCTCGATGCGGCTCGATCCGATCTACGGCGAGATCACCCGCCGCTGGCTGGACCATCCCGAGGAGCTCAACGAGGCGTTCGCCAAGGCCTGGTACAAGCTACTGCACCGCGACATGGGCCCGGTCAGCCGCT